>NZ_VFTK01000040.1:0-59880 GCF_006439495.1 Mesorhizobium sp. B3-1-8 | reverse complement strand
GAGATAGACGCCATGCATGAGGACGCCGGCCACCGTTGCGTGCAGCGCCTCTTCGCGCGTCGCCTTGCGCGAGCCGAGCAGCACGGCGAGGCCGGCAAACAGGATCGCCGCTATCACGAAGCGGATGGCAAGGAAGGTAAAGGGTTCCGCCCAGGGCATGGCATAGCGCGCGCCGATGAAGCCGGTCGCCCACAGAACGACGAAGGAGGCGGGGATGAACCGCTTGATGCTCTGCATGGAGGAGGCTGCCAGGATGAACGGTTGATGACGGCAATTGCTCTAAAGCCGTTCAATCCCGCAAGCAAAACGAAACGGTTGATCCATAAGCTAAGTCGAATTCAACAAACCGTGCCAAGAGGGGCATGGCGCGTGGTCGCGCCATGGTGAGGCATGTTTTTGCATCTCGACACGACCTGGCTTCTGTTCGCCTTCGCGATCATCGCCGGCTTCGGCTTCTTCTTCGGCACGGCGCTCGACGCGATCATGAAGGAGAGCGGCTTCGGCCCGACCGGCAATACGCTGCTGTTCATCTTCGGCTTTTTCGTCGCCGTGGCGGTCGCCAACAAGCATGGCATCAGCCTGAGCGATCTCAAGCTGGCGGTTGCCTGCGGGCTGGGCGGCGCCTTTGTCTTCATCAGCGTGCTGGCGCTCATCAAGGCTGGGATGGCCCGACTTTAATCAAGTCCGATAAGACGCCTGACGTCCCGTACCGGCACGCCCGCGTCTCGAAGCGCGGCAAGACCGGTGTCCTTGAAGCTCTTGGACAGTTTACGGCCGTCCGGGCCAAGGATCAGGCGGTGGTGGAAATAGCGTGGCTGGGGCAGGCCGAGCAGTTCTTGCAGCAGGCGCTGCACCCCGGTCGCCGAATAAAGGTCCTGGCCGCGCACGACGTGGCTGACATCCTGCAGCGCGTCGTCGACGGCGACGGCGAGATGGTAGCTGGTCGGGATGTCGCGGCGGGCGACGATGATGTCGCCCCAATCCTGTGGTCGTGCTGCGACGGTTCGCGTCGCCGACATCGTCTCATCGGTGAACTCCGCCCATGACAGGCCGGCAGCGAAGCACGCCATCGCCGCTTCGACGTCGAGCCGCCAGGCAAAACGCATGTTCTCGCCAATCCGCCGCTTGCGCTCCCTGGCCGGCAAGGCCTTGTCGAGCGGCGGGTAGAGCGGCACGCCATCGGGATCGCGCGGCCAGTCGCGGCCGCCGGTCTCGGCGATGAAGGCGCGGATCTCGCCGCGGCTCATGAAAGCGGGATAGACGAGTTCCTCGGCGATCAGCCGGTCGAGCACCGCCCGGTATTCGGCGAAATGCTCGGACTGGCGGCGCACCGGCCGCTCCCAGTTCAATCCCAGCCATTCGAGGTCGCGGAAAATGCCGGTCTCGAATTGCGGCGTGCAGCGGGCGACGTCGATATCCTCGATGCGCAGCAGCAGGCGTCCGCCCGCTTGCGCCGCCATCCGCTGGTTGAGCAGAGCCGAGTAGGCGTGGCCGAGATGCAGTTCGCCATTGGGGCTCGGCGCGAAGCGGAATGTCAGGAGCGTCATCTTTCAGGCGGCATTCGGGTTGAAAGGCGCGTTTGCTAATTGGTATTTAGCCCTCCATTGCCACTTCGCGGGCGCCCTGGGAACCAGCAACGTGCAACGCATCGCCTCGCTCGACGACATTGCGACAGGGCTCGACGCGCTCTGCCGGATCGATCCGCGGCTGGAGACCATACGCGGCAAAGCGGGCGAAGTGCCGCTTCGGCTGTCGGAGCCAGGGTTCAGGAGCCTCGCTTCCATTATCATTTCACAGCAAGTTTCCCGCGCGAGCGCCGACGCCATCTTCGGGCGGCTGGGGAAGCTGGTCGATCCGCTGACGCCGCAGGGGATCCTTGCCGCCGGTGAAGGGATTTTTCGCGAGGCCGGGCTGTCGCGGCCGAAGCAGCGCGGGCTGCTCGCCGTTGCGCAAGCCGTGGCCGGCGGGCTCGATCTCGATCACCTGTGCACGCTGGACGCCGGCGAGGCGATCGCGGCGATGACGGCCGTGCCCGGCATCGGCCCATGGACGGCCGAATGCTACCTGCTGTTTGCAGCCGGCCATCCCGACGTGTTCCCCGCGCGCGACGTCGCTTTGCAGACGGCGGTTGGCCATGCGCTCGGCATCGACCCGCGTCCGCCGGAGAAGATGCTTATCCGGCTGGCCGAATCATGGAGCCCGTGGCGGGGTGTCGCGTCGCGGCTTTTTTGGGCCTATTACCGGGAATTGAAGGGCAGGGATGCGGCGCCGCCTGTCGAAATGGCCAAAAAAGCATGAAAATCATGCGTTTTTGGCGGCTTCGGCGAGAGACAATCCGCTTCACATCCCTGTCATGTCGGGCTTACAGTATCCGCGCCGTTCGGTTCTAGAAGCAAGGAGGCGAAGGACGTGACGGTTGCCGTATCTCCGGATGGGCTTCCCGCGCTGGTGCTGAATGCGGACTACCGTCCGCTCAGCTATTACCCCCTGTCGCTCTGGTCGTGGCAGGACGCGATCAAGGCCGTCTTCCTCGACCGGGTCAACATCGTCGCCGAATACGAGCACGCCGTCTCCTCGCCGACCTTCTCAATGAAGCTGCCGAGCGTGGTGAGCCTGAAAGCCTATGTGAAGCCGTCGCGGCATCCGGCCTTCACCCGCTTCAACGTCTTCCTGCGCGACCGCTTCCAGTGCCAATATTGCGGCACGCCGGAGGATTTGACGTTCGACCATGTCATCCCGCGCCATCGCGGCGGGGCGACGACCTGGGAGAATGTCGTCGCCGCCTGCTCGCCTTGCAATCTTCGCAAAGGCGGCATGATGCCGGCCCAGGCCAAGATGTGGCCGCTGCAAAAACCCTATCAGCCGACGGTGCACGACCTGCACAACAACGGCCGCCTGTTCCCGCCCAACCATCTGCATGAAAGCTGGATGGATTATCTCTACTGGGATGTCGAACTCGAACCTTGAGATCGTTCGAGAATTCGGGAGGCTGGCCGCCTGAAGCAAGTGTCTCCGCTTCCGGCCTTCGCCGCCGAAGCCCTCATAAGTGTCTCCGCTCTATGAGGGCTACAGCCGGTGTAGGCCGGTTCTCGAAGCCGCGCCATTCGACTCAGCCTGCCGAATTTTTGCTCGAACCCTGCGCCGCTGAATCCAATCAATCTCGCTCAATCCCGCGCGAGCGCGCTGCGGAAGGCGACGGCGGCGAGAATGAGGCTGGCGATGGCGTTCCAGCCGGCGAGCGACAGGCCGAGGATGCGCAGCGCCGCCTTGTCGCAGGAGGGCGGCACGAATTTGTCGAGCGCGTCGAGCACGCCCTTGCCGCCGGTGTCGACCGGGCCGGCGCCGGCGGTGCAGTCGGCCGGACCTTGCCACCAGGCCCATTCGACACCCGAATGGTAGACGCCGAGATAAAGGCCGTGGAGCATCAAAAGGCCGCCGATCGCGAGCAGGCCGCGCGTCACCCAGGCCGGCGCGCGCAGCATCGAGGCGATCACCGCCAGCACCATCAGCGGCACGCCGATATAGTAGGGGGTGCGCTGCTCGAGGCAGAGGTGGCAGGGGATGTAGCCGCCGATATATTGGAAGGCCAGCGCCGAGCCGACGGTCGCCGCCATGGCGACGGCAAGAAAGAGCGCCGCGCGCGTGCGCTGGCGTCCGGTGTCGGCAATCATGGTCGCTGTCATCGATGGAGATCCGTTGTTGCGTCGCTATCCGTGGGCGTATCTGACGAGGATATAGAGCAAAATCAGGGCAGCGGCGCCGGCGCCGACAATCAATCCCAAACGCTTTTCGATGAACTCCCTGATCTCTTCGCCATAGCGGCGCAGCAGCCAGGCAAGCAGCAGGAAACGGGCGCCGCGCGCCACGATCGCCGAGACGATGAAGACCAAAAGATTGACGTGAAGCGCCCCGGCCAGAATGGTGACCACCTTGATCGGCGGCAGGTGCGCGGCGCCGGATGTGACGAGCAGCACCAGCATCAGCCCGGCGCCGGACGACTGCCATTTCTCGAACGTGGATAGGCCGCCGAAATGCTCCAGGATCGGGCGTGCTATCGTGTCGTAGGCATAGTAGCCGATCAGCCAGCCGGCTATGCCGCCCAGCACGGACGCAACAGTAGCCGTCAACGCGTAGCGATAGGCGCGTTTGGGCGCCGCCAACGCCATGGGCAGGAACAGCACGTCGGCCGGTATGAAGAACACGGAGCTTTCGACGAAGGCGATGAAGGCCAGCCACCATTCGGCGGATTTGCGCGCCGCCAGCGACAGGGTCCAGTCGTAAAGTCCGCGAAGCATCGGCTCTCCTGATTTGGTTCCGAACGGCGGAGTGGTTTTCGGGCACCGGCATGCACGAAACAAGGACCCAAAGCGCCGCAGCCGGCGTTTCCAGCCAGACGCGATAAGTTTCGTTTCTCTAGAAAGATTTTACGCGCCGCACAATGGCGGCGCCCTTACGGAACCGTAAGGCGCGGTCCGGGCGCGGCTACCACTGGTAAATCGGCAACAGGCCAGTTGACGAACACCCATCCGCCCGTATAGTCCGCGCCCATCCAGGCCGCCCGGCCTGAGCCCCTATGGCGGAATTGGTAGACGCGCTCGACTCAAAATCGAGTTCCGCAAGGAGTGCTGGTTCGATCCCGGCTAGGGGCACCATCCTTCGCTCTGCGAGCTTCGGATGGCAGGCCATCTTCGCTCTGCGAGTTGGCAGGCCATCCTTCTCCAATCTTTTCGGGTTTTGACGACTGTGGCGCAGCCGACGACGGCCAGCCTGCGCTTGGCGGTCAGAGCGAGTGCTTGTAGCCGATCGCGATGTTGAGCTTGTCGCCGGCGAGATCGTCGTTCGCGTCGGCGTCCTTGACGATGCCGGTGTCATGCCAAGTGTAGCCGAGCGCAACGCTGGGAGTGACAACCCGGCCGGTCGCTATGCATTACTGCATCTGAACCTGCAGTGTTCGACGACGGAAGATCAGCCAGCCCAAGCTGCAGGCGAGCCCGACGTTCAGCAACGCCAAAGTGGCGAGAGCTGCAAGGGTGCCATGAGGGCCGACTTGCTCCAACAACAACGCTCCCACGGACGGCGCTGCTGCCTGAGCGATCAAGCTGGGCATAGCGAGACGTCCCATGAGCCTCGCGTATCCCGCAGGGCCAAACAGAGCCAGCGGCAGCGTGCCCCGCGCTATCGTTTCGAGGCCGATACCAGCCCCGTAGAAGGCAAGCGCCACAGCCACAACCGGAACCCCGACCCAGAGCGCACCAATGCCGATGGCGACGAATGTCACGGACGCGAACTTGGTCCAGATGGGATGATGGTAGCGGGCGATAAACATCTCGACAGCACGCGCCGACACTTGAGCGGGGCCGACGAGTGCCCCGAGCCCAACGGCGGCGGCGAGCGCCATGCCGCCGGCCTGCAAGATGGTGAGCAGATGAACTGACACCGTCGACGAAATGACCGCCGCCAACGTCAGCGTGGCAGCCAGGAGGACCATGATCGGAACTGAGGTCGCCGCAGAAGGGACCGCACCCTGTGTCTTTCCCGGCCGGTCCGGGACGCTCGGCGGAGACACCCCACGCGGCAGCATTGCGAGATAGAGGGGGAGGGCGAACAACAACTGCGCCGAGGCATAGACGAGGCAGGTGCCGCGCCAGCCCGTCTCGCCAATCAGCAAGGCCGAGATCGGCCAACAGATGGTGCTGGCGAACCCGCCGAACAACGAGAGGGTTGTGATAGCGGAGCGCGCGCCGTGCCCATAGAGCCGCCCGAGGGTGCCGAAGGCGGCGTCGTACAAGCCTGCCCCCATGCCAAGTCCCACAACGACCCATGCCGCGATGTAGGCGACGAGGTTTGGGGCGGCCGCAAGCCCGATCTGGCCGACGCCGATCGAGCACGCGCTGAACGCAAGCACGTTTCGGCCGCCGTGCCGTTCAATGGATGAGCCGACATGAGGCGAGATCAAGCCGGCGACGAGCAAGCCGAGCGACAATCCGCCAACGACCCAAGTCAACGGCCAGCCAGTGTCGGCGGCTACCTTCGGTGCGATGACCGCCGGCAAGTAGTAGGTGGACCCCCAAGCCATGATCTGGGTCAGTCCAAGGACGGTTATGATCGTTCGCCGACTGCGCTCCATCGCGGTTTGTTTCGTTCATGCTGCTGCGTTGCAACCGCAGCCGCTCTTGCCAGCGGCTTTCGCTTCAGCGTCGGCGACACAACAGGCGTCAGCCTCGGAAGGAGCTGGGCCACCACAACACCCGCCACCCGTCGCGCGTATGGTTGAGGGAGGGACGGTGCAGACGCCTGTTTCGGGTAGCACCAGTTGCACGGCATCCGCAGCCGCCATCTCGCCAGCGAGGGCTGCCGCGACCGACCGTACCTGTTCATACCCGGTCAGCAGCAAGAAGGTCGGAGCGCGGCCATAGCTCTTGACGCCGACGGTGTAGAAGTCGGGCTCGGGATGGCTCAGTTCGCGATGGCCGTGCGGGGGAACGTCGCCGCAGGAGTGCTCGTTGGGGTCGATCAGAGGCCCCAGCGCCTTGACGCTCTCAAGCCACGGGTCAAGGTCCAGCCTAAGTTCGCGCGTGAGGGAGAGATCGGGCCGCTGGCCGGTCGCGGCGATGATACGGTCAACAGGCCCCAGCACTTGTAAGCCGTCCCGCGTTTGACCTTCGACGGTCAGGCGGCCGTTTGAGCCGCGGATGGCCAGCGTTGCGAAGCCGGTGACCATCGTTGTGCCGCCACTTTCCACCAGCTCGCGAGCATCGGCACCCAGTTCGCCACGAGCGGGAAGCTGGTCGGCGTCTCCACCGCCGTAGATGCGAACAAGATCGGTACTGCGTGTCACCCAGAGAGAAGCGGTGCCCGGCTCGTCAGCAGCCAGTCTATCGAGTTCCAGCAGAGCGTTGGCGGCCGAAAGGCCGGAGCCAGCAACCAGCGTCGTGCGACCGGCATAGAGGTTGCGGTCGCGGCCGAGAATGTCGGGGATGCCGTAAGCGATCTTGTCAGCGAACTCCGCTTCACCCTCCGCCGTGATACCACCGCCCCCAAGTGGGTTTGGCGTCTGCCATGTCCCGGACGCATCAACGACGGCGCGCGCGCGGTCGCGCCTGATCCCGTCGGCGGTCTTCACGACCAACATGAAGGGCCTTGCCTGTCGATCCTTGCTCAATACCTTGTCCGCACCCCAGCGGGAGATGCCGACCACGTTGGCGTTGGTCTCGATAGACGTTGAGAGTTCAGGCAGCCTTGCGAGCGGTTCAAGGTAGTGCGCAATCAGCTCGTCAGCGGTTGGGAACGCCTCAGGATCGGGCATCGTCCAGCCATAGCGCTCAAGAAGCCTTACCGCCGTCCGATCCACACAGTAGCGCCAAGGCGTGAACACCCGAACATGACCCCAGTCGCGGAGATTGGTGGCGACTTCCGCGCCGGCCTCGTAGACCTTCACGGGGAGCCCACGCTGAACGAGCTGAACTGCAGCCGCCAAGCCGACCGGGCCGGCTCCGATGACGGCAACAGGGAGATCGTCATGGTCATTCATCGGCATTGTTTCCATCCTTCCGGGATCATCGAAATATGAAACAAAAAAATATGCGCTATGCCGCTGCTTCGCCATCGACGGCACCGCAAGCGGCGTCAGCGCAGCACTCGTCAGCCAGGAAGCCGATCAGCTCCCTCATGATAGGGTAGTTGGCCCGACAGATCAGGGTCGTTGCCTGCCGCTCCTGCGTCACGAGGCCGGTCAGAATGAGGCGATGCAGATGGTGGGACAGCGTCGAAGCCGCGATGCCAAGGCTGTCCTGCAAGTACCCCACGGGCCGGCCTGCTTCGCCGGCTCTGACCAGTGTGCGATAGAGCTTGAGCCGTGTCGGGTTGCCGATGGCTTCGAGCTGTTTTGCTGCTTGTTCGAGTTTCATGGAAATAACACTGCACCCGCCGCCGGCACAGGTCAATACCTATTTCGACAAAGATCGAAATATGATCAAACGACCCGTTTACCGGTCGCGTCGAGAACGACCTCGCCGTCTTCCTTGGTGAAGGGGCCGATGTCGGGATTGGGCAAAATCGGGAGGACCGCCTCAGAAGGTCGCGCAAGGACCGCGCCCAGCGGGGTCACCACGATTGGGCGGTTGATCAGGATCGGATGGTTGAGCATGGCGTCGATCAGATCGTCGTCTGACCACTTCGGGTCCGCGAGCCCAAGCTCCTCATAGGGCGTTCCCTTCTCCCGAAGCAGCGCACGGGTAGTGATCCCCATGGCTGCGATCAGCTCAACCAGCTTTGCACGTGAGGGAGGCGTCTTGAGGTATTCGATGATCTCGGGCTCTTCGCCGCTCTGCCTGATCATGGCCAGCGTGTTTCGCGAGGTGCCGCACTGGGGGTTGTGATAGATCGTGATGGTCATTCGGCGGGTTCCTCATTGGTGATGGCTTGGGGTTCCGCAAGCAGCCAGCCGGCAAGCGCCATTGCCACCAGAGCCCCGGCAAGCTGGGCGGCGATGAAGGCCGGGACATCGAGCGGCCGGATGCCCGCGAAGGTATTGGAGAGGGCGCGGGCCACGGCCACGGCCGGGTTTGCGAACGATGTCGAGGCAGTGAACCAGTAGGCGGCCACGATGTAGAGGCCAACCAGCCACGGGATGGCATCAGAGCGAAAGCGGAGACCGGCAAGGATGGTGAAGACGAGGCCGAAGGTCGCAACCGCCTCAGCGATCCACAGACCAGACCCCGAGCGCACCGTGGTCGAGAGACTGAAGAGCGGCATGTCAAACATGGCATGAGCCGTCAGTGTGCCGAGTATGCCTCCCGCGAGCTGGGCTGCCACGTAGGTCAGGGCCACATCGCGGGCCATTTGGTGCCTCAGGCTGAACACGAGTGTGACCGCTGGGTTGAAATGCGCACCGGAAATCGGACCGAGGATGGTGATCAACACGATCAGTATCGCGCCGGTCGGCAAGGTGTTGCAGAGCAAGGCGAGCGCCACATCATGGGTCAGCCGGTCGGCCATGATCCCGGAACCGACCACGGTGGCGACCAGCATCGCAGTTCCAAGTCCTTCGGCAGCGAGCCGTCGCGGCAGGTCAGCTGACACGGTGCCGAGCCTCCATTGAGATCGTTAGCACTTACAGGTCACCGCCTGGATGACCGGCCGGCAAAGCTCCGGGGCGCCCCTGCAGCAGTCTTCCATCAGGTAGGCCAGCAGATCGCGAAAGGCGTTCATGTCGACGACATACCGGATGATCCGCCCCTCCCGTTCGGCGCGAACAAGCCCGGCGCGGTCGAGGACCTTCAGATGCGCAGACATGGTGTTCTGCACCGTTCCAAGCTGCGATGCGATCTCGCCGGCTGGAACGCCTTCGGCACCCGCTTGCACGAGCAGCCGGAAAGTCTCTAACCTTGTGTCCTGACCAAGCGCGGCCAGCGCCAGCAGAGCAGTAGTCTTGTCCATACATCCATCCATCCGGATTTGTGGATGTGTAGGTGGGCAGCATGACGGTTGGATGACAGGCTGATGGGGGTCGGAATATTTTGGCAAGATTTGCGCGCCCAATCCGATTATCAGCACGCGCCACGTTTCCCCTGCCGGGTCTCCGGCCTATTGGGAGCGCATCGCGGTCCTGGGACTTTCTAGAGGTGGCCTCAGAGCCGCAAGAGCTGCATTGCGGGCGTGGGGCGCAGGCCGACGACGGCCAGCCTGCGCCTTTGTTGTTTTCACGCAATTCCGGACGAAAAACCGCTACACACTTTTCCTGGAATTGCTCTAGCGATCAGAGCGAGTGCTTGTAGCCGATCGCGATGTTGAGCTTGTCGCCGGCGAGATCGTCGTAAGGCGCCGACGTCGTATCGGCCTTTTTCCACGAATAGCCGAGGTTGGCATAGACCGCATTGGTGGAGTCGATGTTGTAGGTCACGCCTGTGGCCAGCTTCGGCGTTTCCCAGGTGGTGTTGAAGGCGTTGCGGTAGCGGAAGTTGAAGACATTCCACGTCCATTGCTTGGACAGTTTCCAATCTCCGGCGAGATACAAGGCGTAGTAGGGGATCTGCGCATTTGCGTCGGCGTCCTTGACGATGCCGGTGTCATGCCAAGTGTAGCCGAGGGCAACGCTGGGAGTGAGGGTGAAGGCGTCCGTCAGCTTGATCTTGTAGCCGAGACTCGCCTCGCCGTAATATTGTGTCTTTCCACCGGTCTTGAAGGTCGGCTGGATGAATATCCCGCCGACGAAATTGTCGGCGAAATTGTGCGAGACGCTGAACTTGAAGTAGGTGTCGGCGAGCGATCGCGCTTTGTTGCTGCCATTGTCGATGGCGTAGAACTCGGGACTTCCCTCAATCCCCAGAGTCCAGGTCGGTGCTGCCGGCGGGGGTGCTTCGACAAGGTCGGCGGCGAAGCTGGATGATGTCATGGACAGTGAGATGCCCAGTGGCGCGATAATGGCACGAAAAAGCATGGTCTTTCCTCGATGTAGGAAGTGGCGGGAGATGTGCCGGCGATGCGGCGAGGAACCCGCTAGGCGCGCCGGATTTCAGTTGTATGACGATGTGCCATTTGTGCAGACACAAGGACATCACGAAGTTGGGATCGCCGGATTGCCAGCCTTGGTCAGTTCGATGGGCACCCTGATCGGTCGGACGCAACAGTCGCCATTTCGACGCCATGTCGGCGGCATCCCTGGCTGGGCATCCCGCAGGAGCTCGTCCGGCCCGGTGGGCTCACCAGCAATCTCATGCCGATCGGGCATCGGCGCAGCCCGGCCTGAACTGCCGTGTTGGAGCTGGCTGCTACCGCATATTCCCCGTGTGTCCCTGCGAGTAGCGCCCCGGCTGTGGCCACACCGTCAGCCCATGCGGCTCGACGCCGACGCGTATTTTCGTCACGCCGCCGCTGGTGGTGTCGATCATATAGACGTTGCTGTCGAAGCGGCCGGAGAGCCATAATTGCTTGCCGTCGGCGCTGACATTGCCCATGTCGGGGCTGCCGCCACCCGGGATCGGCCATTGCGCGACCACGGCGCGGGTGGCGAAGTCGATCACCGTCACGCTGCCCGGGCCGTTGGCCTTGCCCTGTTCCATCTTGTGCGAGCCGCGGTTCGAGACATAAAGGCGCTTGCCGTCGCGGCTGACGACGAAGCCATGCGTGCCGATGCCGGTGGGGATGAAGCCGATTTCGCGAAAACTGTCGCCGTCGATCAGGAACACGCCATCATTCATCATGTCGGCGACGTAGAAAACCTTGCCGTCGGGCGAGAGGCGGATGTCCTGCGGCATGCCCATCTTGGAGAGGTCGAGGTGGCCGAGCACCTTCTGGTTCTTCAGGTCGATCTTGGCCAGGCCGCCATCGCCATATTCGCAAGTGAAGATCGCGTAGGAGCTGTCGACCGAGAAATCGGCATGGTTGATGCCGGGGCAGGTCGGCGTCGGCAGGCTCGATTTCAGCGCCATGGTGTGCGGGTCGCGGAAATCGAGCCGCTTCATCGCCTCGTCGACGACGATTGCCGCGCTGCCGTCCGGCATGAAGTAGAGATTATAGGGGTCGTCGACCGGGATCTGCTGGCCGGGCTTGGCCGTCATCGGGTCGATCGGCGTCAGGCTGCCGTTCCTGCCGGTGCCGTTGTTGGCGACCCACAGCGTCTTGAGATCCCAGGACGGCACGACGTGCTGCGGCTTGCTGCCGACCGGGAACCGGCCGACCTCCTTCAAGGTGACGGTGTCGATCACCGAGACGCTGTTGGAGGAGCGGTTCGGCACATAGACGCGCGGCAGTGCGCCGGCCGTAGCGGGGCTCAGATAGCCGCCCGTGGTCTGGCTGTAGATGCTGACCGGGGGAGGCAGCGGATCGGAGCAATCCTCCGGGCAGGTATCGGCCCAGGCCCGGGCAGGCATGAGCGCAATCAGCAGCACGGCCGCACGGAAACTGGTGTGACGCAAACGACTTCTGATCATCTGGATGGTTTCGTGTAGGCCGGCCCGAGTTCGCCGCGCGGACCCATAGCTTGTGTCCCGCCGTTGATCTAGCGCCTTTTCAAAAGGCTCCGCATGCGGTTGCGCAGGATGCGCGCCATGTTGCGGGTCTCACGGTAGAGATGCAGTTGCGAGGCCGCTTGACGGGCCAGCCGGTCGGCATCCGGCGTCAGCCCGACCACCAGCGTGCCCATCGGCTTGCGCTCGCTCCACAGGCGGCTCATCACCGGGTGGTCCGGAACCGCGCAGGAATCGGTCATGACGATGTTGGGATCGTCGAGATGCTGCTTGGTCACCTCGATCATCAGCAGCGTGCCCGGCGAATAGGCGGAAAGCGCCTCGTCATAGGCCGTCTTCCAGGTGTAGGCGACGCCGGCCTCGACGAAGACGACCAGGCAGGCGACGGTGCGGCCGTCGAGCGTCAGCAGATGGATGCGGCACATGTCCTGCTCGGCCAGCCTGTGCACGGCTTCGCGGGCGAAGGCGGCGCGGTAACGGTCGATCGCCATCGCGGTGCGCTCGCGGCCTTTCCAGCCGGCCGCTTCAAGCGTCAGGAAGCTTTCGATGGCGTGGCGTATCTCGTCCTGCCCGCGTGCCACGATGTGCTCGAGCTTGCCTTGATCGGCGAGGCGCCGCCTCAGCCGGCGGAATTCGCGATAATGGTGCGCGCGCAGCGAGGCCTTGAGGTAGTCCTCGCCGTCGGCATCGCTTTCAAGCACCGGGCGCTCGACCTTGCCGGTGGTCACCAGGGTCAGGCCGCGGCTGTCGGCAAAGGAGGTCATGAGGCTCGCCACCGGGCCGTCGAGCCTCATGTCTGGCAGCACGAAGACCTTGGGCAGCTTGAGATGCGGCCTCGACAGCATCGAGAAGAAATCCTCGATGACGCCGACCGGATCGTCGCGGTCGACCAGCGGCGTGCCGAGCGGGCCGAACGGGCTCGACCATGTGCGCATCACCGGGACGCCGAGCGGGATCGCCGGCCGCTCGACCGAGAACGGCACCAGAAGCCGCAGCCGGTTGCGGTATTCGTCGCCGTCTCGGATGACGGCAAGCCGCACCTCGCGGTCTTCCAGCCGGGGCATCGCCGGCGCCAGGAAGCGCGGGTTGAAGAAGACGTTCGGCTCGATCGTGCGGGCGCTGAGATAGTCGAGTTCCTCGACAAGGTCGAAGCCGGCCGAGGCCGGGTAGATGGCGAGCTTGCGCTCCGGCCGGTTGCTGGCGAAGAGCTCGATATGGGCGGGGTCGACCTCGCGCGCCAGGCCGGCAAGGTTGGAGACCATGGCGCCGGCGGTGCCGCCGCTGGTCTCTTCGAGCAACGGGACGGCGGCCATCAGGCGACTTCCTTGTTTGTTGGCACGAAGATCGCCATCACGATGCCGAGCTTGCGCCAGACGGTGAAGGACAGCGCACTGGCCTCGAAGACCATGGCGAGACTGGTGGCGATTGCCGCGCCCCAGAGGCCGAACAGCGGGATCAACAGCACGTTGAGGCCGATGTTCAGGGCAAGCGTCATGGCATAGACGGCGGCGCAGATGTTCTGGTTGCCGCTCATGGTGAGCAGGCTTTCGCAGGGGCCGACGGCGGCGCGCGCCACGACGCCCAGCACCAGCAGGAAGAGCAGCGGGTAGCCGGCAGTGAATTCGGGACCGAACAGCATCAGCATCGGCTCGCCCAGCGCCAGCACCATGAGCGCCATCAGCAACGAGGGCCAGAAGGTCCAGGACACGGTCTCGCGAGCGAAGGCGGCGAGCTTGTCCGGTTCGCCATGGGTGAACTGCGCGTAGCGCTGGGCAACGCCGGCCTTGACCGCGAAATAGACGAAATGCACCAGCGCCAGCGTCTTCACCGTGGCGAAATAGACGGCGACATCGTTGGGGTTCATATAGGCGCCGACCATCAGCACGTCGGCATTGGTGAGCAGGAAGAAGAAGCTCTCGACCAGGAAGATCGGCAGCGAAACGAGGATCCACTGGCCGAAATGCACCGCCATCGGCCCGGCCGGTATCTTTTTCTCCATGCGCGAGGTGACGGCCATCAGCTGGCCGAGCGTCGTGACATAGGTGGCGGCGATCGAGGCGAAGATCGCGGTCTTGGCGTCGGGCACGTAGTGCAGGCCAAGCATCAGCGCCATGAACGCCAGGATCAGCACCGGCCGCACCAGATAGGTGGGCGAGAGCGCCAGCAGCGCCCAGGAATTGGCGCGCGCCAGCCCCTGCAAGAGATCGCCGAGCGCGATCATCGGCAGGCAGATGACGCCGAGGATGAAGGGGATGACGTAATAGTTCTCGATCCAGTCCGAGGCGAGCCACACGCCAAGGGCGCCGAGGCCCGCGATCAGCGTCGAGGCGACGAGCACGAACAGGCGGCTGGCGAGCACGATGCCGCGCAGTTCGGCCAGCATGCCGCGCTCGCGATATTCGGGAATGAAACGAATGACCGAGGTGTGGAAGCCGAGGCAGGCGAGGTTGCCGACGATGACCATCGTCACCCAGACCAGCACCGAGATGCCGTATTCGAACGAGCCCATCCAGCGCGCCATCAGCACCTGGCTGACAAAGGCGATGAAGGCGCTGATGATACGGATCGAAAAGGCGATCAGCGACATGCGCCCGGCTTCGCCGCGTTCGTCGGCGGTGAACAGCACGGCGTCGATGCGGCCAAGCAACGGACGCATGCGCAGCGCCCAGCGCTGCGGCAGGAACCGCCCGGCAGTCGTCGCCGCGGAAAAGCGCACCCAGAACTCTCCGTTTTCCGCCTCTTTCCAGCGTTCCGATCTATCCGAAACACCTTAAGAAAGGGTGGGTGGGGTGCTTCCTTCTCCTCCCCGTTCACGAGGAGAAGGTGCCGGCAGGCGGATGAGGGCAGCGCGGGCTTTCGGAAATTTGCGCTGAAGTGCGCAAACCGTAGAAAGCTAAAAAGCTACGCGGGCATGACAGCAAATAAGCAGACATCTCTTACGGGATTCGCGCTGAATTTTCCCGTGGCGGGACAAGATTTTTGGGAATATCTGCGAGGTCATTCTCGAATTAAGGGTGACGGAATGACCTTTCTCCAGATTGCCTACGCCATGATTGCGGTCTCGTACTTTGTTGCCGTTTTGGCACTAATTTCAGGTCACTAGCTGCGAAATGCGGCCAATCGCAATCGCCGGCGCTGCCCTCATCCGGCCCTTCGGGCCGCCTTCTCCCCGTGAAACGGGGAGAAGGCAAGGGCGCTGCTTACATCCCCGTCATGGCGTCGCAGGACACATTCGGGTTCATGTCGGCGAAGGCGCCGGTCGGGTTCTGCTTCCAGGCCCAGACGTGCAACTCGTAGAACGGGCCGAGGCCGTAGCGGTTGGGGGCGCTGTTGAAGTTGAACAACTGGCCTTCGAGCGAGGCCGGACCCTTCGAAGTGATATATTCGACGGCGACCAGCTTCAGCGTGCCGTCGGCCATCGGCTCGTACATCACCGCCTCCGGCTTGGCGACGTCGACGGCGTCGTCCTTGAGGTAGGTCGCATTGACGTAGTGGATGCCCATGGCGCCGCCGGTGATGCCGCTGGCGCAAGGGATCGGCGCATAGCCTTCCGCGGTCGCCGCCGCGACGTTCTCGAAGCGGCTGTTGGCCGCGCGCACCTTTTCGGCAAGCGGATTGACTGTCTTGGCGTGGGCGGCGCTTGCCGCCATGACGGCCAGGACCGATGCGCCGATGAAATATCTGGTCAGGCTGGGGATGCTCATTGTTCTCTCTCCAATTCCGTTAAGCGCGCGCGCAACGGCAGGGCCGGTCTTTTTCAAGGCCGCGCCTGTGACGCTTGGCGCGCGTGTCATTCGAAGGGCGAGACCGCGAGGGTCCCGCCAGGGCCTGTGGAACATCAGTGATGCCACCAATATTCCCAGTATTCGCGCGGCAATTCCCGCTCACGGAGGCCGATGTCGCGCCTCAGATGGTGGTCCTGCGGGAGAGGCCGGCGGCGCCTGTTTCGCACAGGCGAAAACAGTGCCGATACGAGCCGCTGTATGAAGCCGCGCCGCGGTGCGAGAGTATCCGCCGCGGCGGATACTCTCTCGTTGTCCGGCATGACAACAGGTTCGCCATCGACAAGGACGATCGTCTCATCGTTTTGTCGTTCATCTGCCCGATCAGCGATAAAAGTAGGGGTCAAGGACCCGCACCTCCGTGATCTTGTCGACGGGAAGCGCATTCTTCTGGGCGGTGCTGCGGATCGCCTCCGGCGAGGGCGCGTCATAGATGCAGAAGCTCTTCGACTTGTCCGGCGAGACGAAGGATTGCACCCAGGTTACGCCTTTCTCGGCGTTGCGGGCGATGACGCCGCCCATCGCGGTCGCGCCGGCGTCGTTCATCGGCACGTGAAGCCCATCGGGGAAGGTACGTTCAATCAGGTAACGAGGCACGATAGGGTTCCTTTCATTGGTGAGTTGCGCTCGGTTCAAGCGCGACCCAGCAGAAATCACCTTCGCGGAAGGCGCGCATCGGCACCTTTCCCCATATTTGACGGGACGATTCCCTATCTTTGGAGCGTTCTATGTGGAAGCAGGCACTGGAATGTGTGGAAGGTCACATTTCCACACCTTCGTACCGACTATCCAGCGGCATCCGCCGCGCCAACAATCCCATTCGCGAGAGTGACGATGCTTCTGGAAAGACAGACGCAACTGAACCAACTGGAGGCCGTGCTGGCCGGCACCGTGCGAGGCCACGGCCGCGTCGTGGCGCTGTCCGGCGAAGCCGGCGCCGGCAAGACGACGCTGGTCGAGGCGTTCACGGAGCGGATGACGGCAGCCGTGAAGCTGTTGCGCGGTGCCTGCGAGGACCTCTCGATTCCCGACCCGCTCGGCGCGCTCTACGATCTTGCGCGCGAGGCGGGATGGGAGTTGCCGCAGGCGATCGATGCCCGTCAGGGGCAAAGGCTGCCGTTCTTTTCCGACGCGCTCGACGTTTTCGAGACGAAGGGTCCAAGCGTCCTGGTCATCGAGGATCTGCACTGGGCGGATGATGCGACGCTGGATTTCGTGCGCTTCCTGGGCCGGCGTATCGCGAGCACCCACATCCTGCTTCTGATCACGGCGCGCACCGACCGCAGCGAGGGGCAGATGCGGGTGCGCCGGGCGCTCGGCGAAATCCCGGCCGGCAACATCCATCGTATCGAGGTCCCCTTGCTCAGCGAGACGGCCGTCCTGTCGCTCGCCGAGGCCGCCGGCCGCGACGGCGGCGCCATCTACCGCGCCACGGCAGGCAATGCCTTCTTCGTGACGGAGTTGCTGGCCGGCGAGAAAGACGGCCTGCTGCCGGTCAGCGTGCGCGACGCGGTGCTCGCGCGCGCCGAGCGGCTCTCCTCCGGCGCCCGCTCGATGCTCGACGCGGTCTCGGTGTTCCCGCGCCGCGCCGACGCCTGGGCGCTGAGCGGCCTTTGCGGAATTGCAGCCGCCGGCCAGCTTGCCGAATGCGTCGCCAACGGTCTGCTCGAGGATTTCGGCGACGGCTATGCCTTCCGCCACGAGATCGCCCGCACGGCGATCGAGATGGCGCTGACGCCCAGCAAGAGGCGGGAGTACAACGAGCGCGCCCTGGCAGCGTTGCGGGAAAATCCGCAAGTCGCCACCGCAAGGCTGGTGCATCATGCCGTGGAGGCGCAAAGCCTGGACGTGGTGCGCGAGCTGACGCCGGTCGCCGCGCGCGAGGCTTCCCGCGTCGGCGCCCATCGCGATGCGGCGGGTTACTACGAGGTCGCCCTGCGCCACGCGGATATCCTGCCGATCGAGAAGCGGGCGGAGCTTTATGAAGGCCATGCCTTCGAGTGCCACCTGATCGGCCGCATCGACGCGGCGATGGAAGCGCAGGACCGGGCGCGCCAGCTGCGCCAGGCGCTGGGCGATCGGCTCAAGGAAGGCGACAGCCTCAGGTGCCTGTCGCGCTTTGCCTATCTGCTCGGCGATCGCGAGGCAGCGGACCGTTTCGGCGAGCAGGCCGTGGAGCTTCTGGAGACCGCGCCCGACAGCGCCGAACTGGCGATGGCCTACTCGAACCTCTCGCAACTGGCGATGCTGGCCGAGCGGCTCGAGGACACGCTTTCGCTCGGCGGCAAGGCGGCCGAACTGGCGGAGCGGCTCAACCGGGCGGACATTGTCTGTCATGCGCTGAACAATGTCGGCGCCGCCGGACAATGGCTGGATTTTGCCAAAGGGCGGCGCGATCTCGCTCGCAGCCTTGGGATTGCACTGTCGGGCAACTTCCAGGAGCATGCGGCGCGCGCCTTCACGAACTGCGCCTGCGTCGAGATGAATAGCCTCAACTTCAAAGAGGCGGCGTCGTTCCTGGATCGCGGCATTGGCTATTGTGTCGAGAACGATCTCGCGACATGGCGCGATTACATGCGCGGCGTGCAGGCGCAGCTTTTGCTTCGGCGCGGCTTTTGGGACGACGCCGCGACAATGGCGCATGAGGTTGTCGACGACGACGCAACGACGCCGCTGGTGCGCTATCCGTCGCTGGTGGCGCTGGCGAGGCTGCGCATCCGCCGCGGCGACCCGTCGGCCGAGCCGATCGTCGAAGAGATGAGGCGGTTCCTGGACAAGGGCATGGAGCTGCAGCGCCTTGTGGCGTTTGCCGAGGTGCTGGCTGAGTTGGCCTGGCTTGGACAAGCCGACAGGCAGGAAGCCTTGCGCCTGATCGCGGTTGCCGAAAGCCTCGCGCCGAAGCTGGCCGTGTTCGGCGAACTTGCCACCTGGCGGCAGCTGTTGTCGCCCGGATCCGATCCCGGCGACACGGACGGCATGGCGGAGCCGCACCGCCTGCAACTGACCGGCGACTGGCGCGCCGCCGCAGCGCTATGGGCCGAAATGGGGGCGCCTTTCGAACAGGCAATGGCCTTGCTGCTCGGCGACGAAGCGGCGCAGCGCGAAGCACTTGCCATTTTTGAGGACCTTGGCGCGAGGGCGGTCGCGCAGCACGTCCGCGGCCTTATGCGGGAAAGCGGCGTCAGCCACATCGCGAGAGGACCGCGACAGGCGACGCGCGCCAACCATGCCGGTCTCACGCAGCGCCAGATGGAGGTGCTGCAGCTGATCGAACGCGGCTTTTCCAACAAGAAGATCGCCGCGCATCTGACCATCTCGCCAAAGACGGTCGATCATCACGTGTCGGCGGTGCTGGACAAGCTGGAGGCCGTCTCGCGCGGCGAGGCGACGGCGGCCGCGCGCGATTCGGGATTGATCTAAACTTGATTGTACCGCACAAACCAATGGTGATGGAGGAGCCGACTTACGTCATTCCTGCCGCGCGGCTGAAAGAGTTCGTCGCGACTATTTTCGCGACCGCCGGCTGCGCGCGGGACGAAGCGGATCGGATCGGACACTACCTTCTGTCGGCCAATCTAGCGGGCCATGACAGCCACGGCGTGATACGCACTCCGCGTTATCTCTATTGGCTGCGGCAGGGTTATGTCCGACCGGGGCAGACGCTGACGGTGGTCTCGGAGGGACCCTCCTTCGCCACAGTGGACGGCAATTGGGGCTTCGGCCAGACAATCGGTCCGTTGGCCGTCGACACAGGCGTGGAGAAAGCCAGGGCCGCGGGCGTTTCGATGATCGGCCTGCGAAACTCCAGCCATCTCGGCCGGATCGGCGACTGGGCAGAACGGGCCGCCGATGCCGGTCTGGTTTCGTTGCATTTCGTCAATGTGGGCGGCGGTGAGCTGGTTGCGCCGTTCGGTGGGATCGATCGACGGTTTTCCACGAATCCCATCTGCATAGGCGTTCCGTCGGACGGCAAGGAACCTATGTTCCTGCTTGATTTCGCGACGTCGCTTGTTGCCGAAGGCAAGGTACTGGTCGCATCGAACGGCGGCAAGCCAGTGCCGGAGGGAGCGCTGGTCGGGCTCGACGGAAAGTTCACCTCGGACCCGTCGGCACTTTACGGACCGATCGTGCCGGGCGGCGTTCGGGACTTAGCGCATGGCGAGGGCGCTCTCGTCGCTTTCGGTCTGCACAAGGGCTCCGGCCTTGCCTTCATGTGCGAAATCCTGGCGGGCGTCCTGGCTGGAGGCGCGACGTCCGGTCCTATCCCTGGCGGCAAGCGCGGCCGCATAAGCAACGGCATGCTGTCGATCTACCTCGACCCGGCCCGCTTTGGAGAGCCGGATTTCCTGCAGAGAGCGCGCGCTTACGCCAACTATGTGAAGGCCTCGCGACCGACCACGCCCGGTACTCCGGTCCTGGTTCCAGGCGAGCCGGAAGCCCGGTCCCGCGAGGAGCGCCTGCGCTCCGGCGTTCCGCTGCAGAAGCAGACATGGGATGCGATCTGTGCAGCCGCGTTGTCGCTCGGGGTCCAGCCTCCGACGTTGTAGGACGCGATCTTCGATAGAATTGTTTGCCGCGTCGTGTCGATATCCGACACCATGACTGCAGGCTTTATGGATGAATTGAAGTTAAGGTCGTGCAGTTGGAAGTAGTCAGGCACGCCGGACACGGCTTTGAACCTGTTCAGCCCCTTGCGAAAGTTATCTGGGGCTGGGATCATATCCGTTGAAAAGTCCCGGCGAAAGCCGGGACTGAAGACCTGCTCAGGCGAACGTACCGTGGCAGTGCTTGTACTTCTTGCCGGAGCCGCAGGGGCAGAGCTCGTTGCGGCCGACCTTGCCCCAGCTTGCGGGGTTCTTCGGGTCGCGGTTTTCCGGCGCGACGACGGCGTTGGTGTCCTGACGCATCAGAAGCGCGGTCTCGCCGCCCTGAAAATCATCCTCGCCGGTGGAGCCGTCGATATGGCTGCCGAACATCTCGGGGGCTTCGGGCGGCGGCGCGTCCGCCGCCTGGCGCACCAGCTCGACGCGCATCAGCTGCGCGGTGACGGCCTGGCGCAGGTTGCCGAGCATGCCCTGGAACAGCTCGAAGGCCTCGCCCTTATATTCCTGCAGCGGGTCACGCTGGGCGTAACCGCGGAAGCCGACGACCGAACGCAGGTGGTCGAGATTGACGATGTGCTCGCGCCACAGATGGTCGAGCGTCTGCAGCACCACCGAACGTTCGACATAGTTCATCACGTCGGGGCCAAAGCGATCGGCGCGTTCCTTGGCGGCGGCGTCGGCCGCGGCCGCGATGCGCTCGCGGATGTCGTCCTCGGCGATGCCCTCTTCCTTGACCCATTCCTCGATCGGCAGGTCGAGGTTGAGGTACTGCGCCGCTTCCTCCTTGAGGCCGGCGACGTTCCACTGCTCGGCATAGGCGTTTTCGGGGATGTTCTTGGCGACGATCTCCTCGATGACGCCTTCGCGCATCTCGGCGATCGTCTCCGACAGGCCTTCGCCGTCCATCAGTTCGATACGCTGCTCGAACACCACCTTGCGCTGGTCGTTCGAGACGTCGTCATATTTCAACAGGTTCTTGCGGATGTCGAAGTTGCGCGCCTCGACCTTCTTCTGCGCCTTCTCCAGCGCCTTGTTGATCCAGGGATGGATGATCGCCTCGTCTTCCTTGAGGCCGAGCTTCTGCAGCATGCCATCCATGCGCTCGGAGCCGAAGATGCGCATCAGGTCGTCCTGCAGCGACAGGAAGAATTTTGACCGGCCGGGATCGCCCTGTCTTCCTGAACGACCTCTAAGCTGGTTGTCGATGCGGCGCGATTCGTGGCGTTCGGTGGCCAGAACGTAAAGGCCGCCGGCGGCCAGCGCCTTTTCCTTCAGGCGCTCGACGTCGTCGTTAATCTCTTTTTCCCGAGCCTCGCGCTCGGGTCCGGGCGGCATGTCGCCAAGCTCTTCGGCGATGCGCATCTCGGCGTTGCCGCCGAGCTTGATGTCGGTGCCGCGGCCGGCCATGTTGGTGGCGATGGTGATGGCGCCGGGCTTGCCGGCCTGGGCGACGATAGCCGCCTCGCGCTCGTGGTGGCGCGCGTTCAGGACTTCGAAGTCCTTGAAGCCATCCTTGCGCAGGCGTTCGGCCAACTGCTCGGATTTTTCGATCGAGGTGGTGCCGACCAGCGTCGGCTGGCCTTTGGCGCTGGCCTCGCGGATTTCCTTGACGATCGCCTTGTACTTCTCTTCGACCGTACGGTAGACCTCGTCGTCCTCATCCTTGCGGATGACCGGCAGGTTGGTCGGGATCTCGGTGACCTCGAGGCCGTAGATGTTGCCGAATTCCTCGGCCTCGGTCAGCGCCGTGCCGGTCATGCCGGAAAGCTTCTTGTAGAGGCGGAAATAGTTCTGGAAGGTGACGGAGGCCAGCGTCTGGTTCTCCGGCTGGATCTGCACATGCTCCTTGGCCTCGAGCGCCTGGTGCAGGCCTTCGGAGTAGCGGCGGCCCGGCATCATGCGGCCGGTGAACTCGTCGATGATGACGATCTCGCCGTTGCGCACGATGTAGTCGCGGTCCTTCTGGAACAGAAGATGCGCCTTCAGCGCGTTGTTGACGTGATGGACGATGGCGACGTTCTCGACGTCGTAGAGCGACTCGCCTTTCAACAGGCCGGCGTCGCGCAGCATGTTTTCCAGCTTCTCGGTGCCGTCCTCGGTGAAGATCGTCGTCTTCTGCTTCTCGTCGACCTCGTAGTCGGCCGGGCCGAGCTTCAGCATGAAGGCGTCGATGGTGTTGTACATTTCCGAGCGGTCCTCGAGCGGACCGGAAATGATCAGCGGCGTGCGCGCTTCGTCGACCAGGATGGAATCGACCTCGTCGACGATGGCGTAGGCATGCCCGCGCTGCACCATCTGCGAGCGCTCATACTTCATGTTGTCGCGCAGATAGTCGAAACCGAGCTCGTTGTTGGTGGCATAGGTGACGTCGGAGGCGTAAGCCTCGCGGCGCTCGTCGTCGGAAAGGCCGTGGACGATGATGCCGACGGTCAGGCCGAGGAATTTATAGACGCGGCCCATCCATTCGGCGTCGCGGGTGGCGAGATAGTCGTTGACGGTGACGACATGGACGCCCTGGCCGGCAAGCGCATTGAGATAGACCGGCAAAGTGGCGACCAGCGTCTTGCCCTCGCCGGTGCGCATCTCGGCGATGCCGCCATTGTGAAGCACCATGCCGCCGATCAATTGTACGTCAAAGGGACGCATGCCAAGCACGCGGCGGGCCGCCTCGCGCACCGTGGCGAAGGCTGGAACCAGCAGGTCGTCGAGCGCGGCGCCGTTGGCGAGATCCTGGCGGAATTTTTCAGTGCGGCCCGAGAGCTCGGCGTCGGAAAGCGCCCGCATCTCGTTTTCCATGGCGTTGATGGCTTCGACCCTGGGCCGGGTCGACTTGACACGGCGGTCGTTGGAAGAACCGAAAACCTTACGGGCGAGACCGCCGAGACTGACCATCCAATGGTCCTTTCGATAGCAATTTAGCCGTTTGCGACAGGCGCCTGGCGGGCCCATCAAATCCGCGTGAATGCGGACAAACGCAAAAAGCGCCCGGAAAACGGTTCTGGACGCCAAGTCGATGGACAGATAAGAGGGGGCTCAATCGATGTCAACGCCGCGTTAGCCCTATGGGCAGCGCCAAATTCCGCCACAATCCGACTGATTTGGAACCCTTCCGCTCACGCGGTCCTTATTGGCAATCCCCATTGGAGTTATCTTGATGTCCCTGTCGTTCCGCCGCGCCTCGCTCGCCAGCCTCGGTCTGGTCTTCGGGCTCTCGGTTCTTAGCCTGTCGCCGCTGATGGCGCAGGAGACCAAGCCCGCCCAAGACGCCACAGCGCCGGCGGCGGCTCCGGTCGATCCCAATGCCGTGGTCGCCACCGTCAATGGCGAGAAGCTGACCGAGGCCGATCTTCAGCTCGCCGAAGGCGAACTGTCGCAACAGTTCGCGCAGATGCCGCCCGAACAGCGCCGCGCGGCTGCCCTTTCGGCCGCGATCGAAATCCGCGTCATGGCCAAGAAGGCGGTCGACAGCGGCCTCGACAAGGACGCCGACTTCCAGCGCCGCATGGCGTTCCTGCAGGCGCGCGCCCTGCATGGCGAGGTGGTCGAGAAGGAAGTGGTCGACAAGGTGACGGACGCCGAAGTGCGCGCCCGCTACGACCAGGAGATCGCCAACACGCCGCCGGTCAACGAAATCCACGCCCGTCACATCCTCGTGAAGACGAAGGAAGAGGCCGAGGCGATCATCAAGCAGCTCGACGGCGGCGCCGACTTCCAGAAGCTCGCCAACGAACACACCAGCGATCCGAGCGGCAAGACCAGTGGCGGCGACCTCGGCTGGTTCGGCCCGGGGCAGATGGTGCCGGAGTTCGACAAGGCGGCCTTCGCGCTCGACGTCGGCAAATATTCGAAGGAGCCGGTGCAGTCGCAGTTCGGCTGGCACGTCATCAAGGTCGAGGACAAGCGCACCAAGCAGCCGCCGGCCTTCGACGACGTCAAGGATCAGGCCAAGCAGGCGGTGATCCGCGACAAGTATTTCGCCATGGTCAAGGAGCTGCGCGCGGCCGCCAAGGTCGAGATCCCGGACGAGAAGCTCAAGAAGGACATCGACACGCTGGAAGCCGGCAAGTAATCCGCTTGCGGCTGGATAATTCTAAAAGGGCGCCTTCGGGCGCCCTTTCGCTTTCGGGGGTCAAGCGTTCATTATACCCCGCGTGATGTAGCGTATGGCGGCGCGGATCAGCGCGTCGTCCTCGTCGAGCCGTCCGGCCAGAAGATGCCGCCAGGCGAAGGAAGCGATCAGATCGGCGACGATCCCGGCATCGACATCGGCCGCCACCTCGCTCCGCGCCTTGGCGCGCTCGATCATCCGGCCGGTATGGCTGCGGCGTCCTTTCGAATATTCTGCAAGGGCGGCCGCGGCAGTCTCGTCCGATTGCGCCTCAGCGATCAGCGAGCGGAAGATGTTGCCCGACGGGGTGTCGCGCCAATGCGCGAACAGGTTCTGAAGGAAGCCGGCCAGATCGTCCTCGATGTTCCCGGTGTCGGGCGTCTCGACGCGCTTCTGCCGCTGGTAGACCTCGATCAGCAGCGCCGCCTTGCTTGGCCACCAGCGATAGATGGTCGGCTTTCCCGCCCGCGCCCGCCGGGCGACGGCCTCGATCGAGAAGCCGGCATAGCCCGCTTCGCGCAACACCGCCTCGGCGGCCTTGACGATGGCATCGGCGCTCTCGGGATTGCGTTTCGCGCCGATCGACTTGCGCCCGCGAGCGGCGGCTTCGTCCATCGAGGTCTTCCTTAGCCGGTGAATCTGGCGCCGATCATATTGGCTTCGGCGACGAAACGAAACGACGCGTTTCCAACTGCCAAGCCGCCGGCCAGGCCGGGAAGGCGCGGCCAGAACGCCCCTTGCGCCGACGCGCGCTATCGGGCAAACCGGCCTTCCTTTCGCGTTCTTGCCGCTCCGGGGTTCCGATGTCCGCTACGATTTCGCCGCTCGCACCGAAGAAGTATCCGAAGATGCCGGTCATCGAGGGTGTGCGCATCGCGACCGCCGAAGCCGGCATCAAATACAAGAACAGAACCGACCTCTTGGCCATGGTCTTCGATCCGGGCACGGCTGTCGCCGGCGTGTTCACCAGGTCGAAATGCCCGTCGGCGCCGGTCGACTTCTGCCGTCAGAACCTGCCTGACGGCAAGGCGCGCGTCCTGGTGGTCAATTCCGGCAACGCCAACGCCTTCACCGGCAAGAAGGGCAAGGCTTCGACCGCGCTGACCGGCGAGGCGGCGGCGAAGGCCGCCGGATGCTCGCAGAGCGAGGTTTTCCTGGCCTCGACCGGCGTCATCGGCGAGCCGCTCGACACCACCAAATTCAGCCATCTGCTCGCCGGCCTGGTCAAGGACGGCAAGCCGGATCTATGGACCGAGGCGGCCAAGGCGATCATGACCACGGATACCTATCCGAAGGTGGCGACTGCGACGGTCAAGCTCGGCGACGCCGACGTCACCATCAACGGCATCGCCAAGGGCGCCGGCATGATCGCGCCCGACATGGCGACGATGCTTTCCTTCATCGTCACCGACGCGCCGATCGCCGCCCCCGCACTGCAGGACCTGCTTTCGCGCGGCACGGCCAAGACCTTCAATGCGGTGACCGTCGACAGCGACACCTCGACCAGCGACACGCTGCTCATCTTCGCCACCGGCAAGGCCGCCGCCCGCGGCGCGCCGGCGATCAGCGATCCCAAGGATGCGCGGCTTGGCGCCTTCCGCCGGGCGCTCGGCAAGGTGCTGAAGTCGTTGGCGCTGCAGGTGGTGCGCGACGGCGAGGGCGCGCGCAAGCAGGTCGAGGTCACGGTCACCGGCGCGAAGTCCGCCCGCTCGGCCAAGCGCATCGCGCTTTCGATCGCCAATTCGCCGCTGGTCAAGACGGCCGTCGCCGGCGAGGACGCCAATTGGGGCCGCGTCGTCATGGCGGTCGGCAAGGCCGGCGAACCGGCCGACCGCGACCGGCTGTCGATCTGGTTTGGCGACAATCGGCTCGCGCATGAGGGCGAACGCGATCCGAGCTATTCGGAGGAAGCGACCTCGGCCTATATGAAGCGCGACGATATCCGCATTCGCGCCGATCTCGGCATCGGCCGCGGCAAGGCGACGGTGTGGACCTGCGACCTCACCAAGGAATATGTCGCCATCAATGGCGATTACCGGAGCTGATGGCGCCGGTGTCCGGGCATCCGGCAAGCGTGCTGGCGGTCGTGCGCCGCTACGAGGCGGCGGGCTTTCGCGCCTGGCCGGCGGCCGCCGTCCATTATGACGGGACCTGGGTGGTACGGCTCACGGCAGGACACCCCGCCAAGCGCCTGAACTCGGTCAATCCGCTCGATCCGGGCGACACGCACGCCATCGAAGAGCGCATCGGCCGCGCCGCGCGGCGCTTCGACGCCTATGGCCGGCCGCTGACCTTTCGCATGTCGCCGCTGTCGGGACTGGTTCTGTCCACGCATCTCGACAAGGCCGGCTGGAACAGGTTCGACGAATCCCTGGTCATGCGGCTGCCGCTGAAGGAGGTCGGGCTCGGCGCGGCCATGGACCAGATTCCGCTCAAGGACATCAGCCGCTTCATCGGCGCGTCGCTGAGGACGAGCGGCTCGGACGCCTCGCTGCGGCCCGGCCTGTCCGAGGTCATCGGCGCGATCCAGCCGGAAGCGGGGCTGTTCGCGCTCGAGGAGGGCAACGAGCCGCTGGCGACGCTGATCTGCGTGCATGACGGTGATCTCGCGGGTCTGTTCGAGGTCGCCACCGAAGAATCGGCGCGCAAGAAGGGCCATGGCCGCAATCTCATCCTGTCGGCGCTGAAATGGGCCCGGCTGCGCGGCGCGCGCGAAGCCTGGCTGCAGGTCGAGGCCAGCAACGGGCCGGCGCTCTCGCTCTACCGGTCGCTCGGCTTCGAGGAAGTCTATCGCTACCATTATCGACGGCCGCCGGGCGCATGAGCGAGAGCAAGCCAACCGGAAAGCGTCTGCTGCTGGTCGCCGCCTGCGCGCTGGTCGACACCGACCGGCGCGTGCTCCTGGCGCAGCGTCCGGAAGGAAAGCAGCTTGCCGGCCTGTGGGAGTTTCCAGGCGGCAAGGTCGAGCCCGGCGAGACGCCGGAGGAATGCCTGGTGCGCGAATTGCATGAGGAACTCGGCATCGAGACGGAGATTCCGTGCCTGGCGCCGCTCACCTTCGCCAGCCACTCCTATGACGATTTCCATCTCCTGATGCCGCTTTATGTCTGCCGCCGCTTCCGCGGGATCGCGCAGCCCAAAGAAGGGCAGGGACTCAAATGGGTCAGGCCCCGTCAGATGCGCGACTATCCGATGCCGCCGGCCGACGCGCCGCTGATCCAGTTCCTCATCGACCTTCTGTAGTTTCGCGGTTCGCCCTTGCGACAGCTCACCGTTTCCCGGAGACGGTGAATGTTTCCGCACGTTTCCCGGGAGCTGCTTTAGCCAGCGTTAATGGAAGATTTATCTCGATGTGAAAAATTGCACGAGGCCGTTTCGCGCGGCGATATCGTCGATGACTGGGAAACATGGCATGAGCCTCGAAAGAGACTGGGACTCGATCCGGCCCGACCGCGGCTTCCGCGCGGTGGACGCCGGCATGGGCATCCTGCGGATCACGCTTCTCTTCGGCTCGGCCGCGGTGGCGCTGGCGCTGATCGCAACGCCTTTCCTGGACAGCCAGACCCGGCCGCAGAGCGCTCGCGACGGCTTCCCCGGCGGGCTCGACATGACGGCGACCGGATCGATCGGTCATCGTCCCAATACATATACGCTGCGCCGCAGCGTGCTGCAGCCTTTGCCCAGTTCAATCTGTGTCATCCGCAATGACGGCAGCCGCAGCGGCGAGTGCTGACTTGGTTAATGATTTCGCGGCACGGCGGCGTTTCACTCGCTGTTAAGCTTTTGCCGTTAACCTTTCTTAACGGGTAAGACATTAGAGTTTCTGCATGAGGGATCGATGATCATGAAAAACCTGCTGCAGCAATTCATTGAAGATGAAACTGGCGCCACGGCCGTCGAGTATGGCCTGATCGTCGTGGTGTTGTCGCTCGCCATCATCGCCGGGGTCAAACAGGCGGCCGATGGGCTCGTATGGCTGTTCACCGACAATAACAGCAAGCTGGCCAACGCCTTCGCTCACTGACGACGGCGCGCTCAAGTCTTAGGCGGGTTCTCCAGGACAGCCTTTAGCGAGACCTTGGCCGATCCGGGTCTGAGCGGCTTTTGCTGCGAGGCGTCTGGCGCCCAGCCGGACATCCAAACAATCGAAAAACTTGCGCGGATACGGCCGTCCGGATCCGCGAATCGCTCGGCATAGATTTCGGCCGCGCGGGCAAACAAGCGGTTGCCGGCCGACCGGCGGCTGCGATCGATGAGAACGTTGGTTTCGCCCATGGCGCGGAGATCGGCCGCGAGATCGAACAGCGTATCGTAGCGCACCGCGACCGTTTCGACATCGGCGACCGGCAATGCCAGGCCGGCGCGCTGCAGCAGCGCGCCCGCGTCGCGCACGTCGGTGAAAGGAAGGATGCGCGGGCTCGCGCCGCCGTAAAGCTCCGTCTCGGCCGCAAGCATGCTCTCGCGTAATTCCGCCAATGTGCCCGCGCCGGCGAGAGCGCCGAGGAACAGCCCGTCCGGTCTCAGCGCCCGGCGGATTTGCGCGAGCACGCCGGGAATGTCGTTCACGGCGTGCAGCGAGAGCAGGGAGACGGCGAGGTCGAGGCTGCCTTCCTCGAACGGCACGGTCTCCGGCGGCGCCACCAGGCCGGGGCCGCCGGCCAGAAGCGCTTCGTCCATCTCGACGCGTACGACCTCGCCGACCTTGCCGCTGCCGGTGAGCACGTCCGCCGCCGCCGACGTCTGACAAAACAGCGCGGCCGCCTTGCCGAAGCGGCGTTCGACGGCACCCAGCCGTTCGGCAAGGTCTTCCGCGGCGCGCCGCATCAGGAAATCGGCGCCTTCGACGGGGCGGGCGAGAGCCCTGCGCTTGCGCGCGAGCCAGAGCTCGGTGTCGATCAAGGGCTGCAACGAAAAGCTTCCTGTTGTCCGCGCATGCCGGAGTGGTGTTAAGGTGCGCCGGGTTCCAATCACGTGGCCGATCCGGTGCACAAGATCAAGACCATAGCGGTCCAGGATATGGCCCGGCAGGCACTGGCCTGGCCGGCGCGCCTGTTGTTTCCGCCGGTTTGCGCCGGCTGCCGTCGCCATGTGTCGCAGCCTGGCGTGCTGTGCGGCGCCTGCTGGCCGAAGCTGAGGCTGCTGGAGAAGCCCTGGTGCCCGGTGATGGGCACGCCCTTCACCCACGACATGGGGGAGGGGTTTCTGTCCGCCGAGGCGATCGCCGATCCTCCGCCCTTCGAGAGGGCGCGGGCGGCCGTCGTCTATTCAGGCGTCGCGCGGCAGATGGTGCAGGGGCTGAAATATCAGGATCGAACCGACCTCGCGCCCTGGATGGCGAACTGGATGATGCGCGCCGGCGCGGAGCTGGCTGCGGAGGCCGACCTGGTCGTGCCGGTGCCGTTGCACTGGCGACGCTTCTTCCGGCGCCAGTTCAACCAGTCGGCGGAGCTCGGACGGGCCGTTGCAAAGCTCGGCGGGCTGCCCTTTTCGCCATCCGCGATCAGGCGCGTGAAGCTGACGCGCCAGCAGGTCGGCCTCGAACGGCACGAGCGCGAGGAGAATGTGCGCGCCGCCTTTCGCGTCCCGCCGGAAGCCGAAATCGAGATAGCCGGGCGCCGGGTGCTTGTGGTCGACGATGTCTACACCACCGGCGCAACGGTGCGGGCGGTCGCCAAGGCGCTGAAGAGGGGCGGCGCCGGAGCCGTCGACATCCTCACTTTCGCCCGCGTCCTGCCTGGGGACTTTCGGCCCGATGAGTCCGCGACTATATAGGTTTTAATTTGTTGTTTGCCGCATGTCGCTTTCGTACCTCACTGGACGGCATGCATGAGGACTGCCGGCCAATGGCTGATGTGACGATCTATACCCGCATGATGTGCGGCTACTGCAACGCCGCCAAGCGGTTGCTCGACCGCAAGGGGGTGGCCTATACCGAGCACGACGCCTCGTTCTCGCCGGAGCTGCGCCAGGAAATGATTTCCAAGGCGCATGGGCGAGCCACCTTTCCGCAGATTTTCATCGGCGACACGCATGTCGGCGGCTGCGACGACCTCCACGATCTGGAGTCGCGGGGCCGGCTGGACGCGATGCTCGCCAACGGGAGATGACCATGGGTAGTTTCAAGGCCGCCGCCGTGCAGATGCGTTCGGGCACGAGCCCGGAACGCAACGCCGCCGACATGGAGATCCTGGTCCGCCAGGCCGCCGGCCAGGGCGCCACCTACGTCCAGACGCCGGAAATGACCGGGGCGCTGGTGCGCGACAAGGAAGCCGGCGCGGCCGCTTTTACCGCGGAGGATAAGGACATCGTCGTCGCGACCGCGCGCAGGTTGGCGAAGGAGCTCGGCATTCACCTGCATATTGGCTCGACGGCCATTCGCCGCGCCGACGGGAAGCTCGCCAACCGCGCTTTCCTGTTTTCGCCAGACGGCGCCGTGATTGCCGGCTATGACAAGATCCATATGTTCGACGTCGATCTCGACAATGGCGAGAGCTGGCGCGAATCCGCGTCCTACGAGCCAGGGACGGAAGCGGCCGTGACCGACATCGAAGGGACGAAGCTTGGCTTTGCCGTCTGCTACGACCTGCGCTTTCCGCAGCTGTTCCGCGCCGAGGCGATGGCCGGGGCCGAAGTGCTGACGGTGCCGGCCGCCTTCACGCGCCAGACCGGCGAAGCGCACTGGCATGTGCTGCTGCGCGCCCGCGCCATCGAGAACGGCGCCTATGTCATCGCCGCCGCGCAGGGCGGCCTGCATGAGGACGGGCGCGAGACCTATGGCCATTCGCTGATCGTCGATCCGTGGGGGCGCATCATCGCCGAGGCCGCGCATAACGAGCCCGGTGTGATCTTCGCCGAGATCGACCCGGCCCAGTCGCTGGCCGCGCGCCGCAAGATCCCCAATCTGAAAAATGCGCGGGATTTCACCGTCAAAGCCGGGACAAGCGAAGCGCCGCGTCTCAGGGGTGCCGCCTCTTGATCCGTTTCTCCCTGATCTGCGAACACGAGCACGAGTTCGAAGCGTGGTTCCGCAACAATGATGATTTCGACGCCCAGAAGAAGCGCGGCTTCGTCGATTGCCCGAGCTGCGGCTCGCACAAGGTCGAGAAGGCGTTGATGGCGCCCGCCGTCTCCACATCCCGCAAACAGGAGAAGGTGGCCTTGGCCATGGGCGAGGCGCAGAAGCAGGCGTTGGCGCAGCTCAAGGCGCTGGCCGAGAAGGTGCGCGAGAATGCCGACTATGTCGGCGACAAATTCGCAGAGGAAGCGCGCAAGATTCATTTCGGCGAGGCCGATCCGCGCGGCATCTACGGCGAAGCGACCCCCGAAGAGGCGCAGAGCCTCGCCGAGGACGGCGTCGAGTTCATGCCGATCCCGAGCTTTCCGGACGACCGGAACTAGGACGGCGAACTCAGGCTTCCGATCAGTTTTTCCAGAAGTTTCGCCAGCATTTCCCGGTCCTCGCGTGTCAGGCCAGCAAGGATTTCGTGCTCGTTGGCGACGTGGGCGGCAAGCGCTTCGTTGATGAGCTCAAGCCCTTTCTCGGTCAATTGCACCACCACACCGCGCCGGTCGCTGGGGTGCGGCGCGCGCCGGGTCAGACCGGCCTTTTCCAGGCGGTCGAGGCGGGCGGTCATGGCGCCTGACGTCACCATCGTCGCCTCGTAAAGCTCGGTCGGTGTCAGCGCATAGGGCGCGCCGGAACGGCGCAGCGTCGCCAACACGTCGAATTCGCCGGACTGCAGCCCGAAGCGGGCGAATACCGGCGCGAGCCGGTCGCGCGCAATGAGCGCCGAGGCCTCGTTCAACCGCCCGATGACGCCCATCGGCGACACGTCGAGATCCGGCCGCTCCCGTCGCCACTGTTCCATGGCCCTGCCCGCTCGATCCATATTGCTCACCGTAAAGTATCTTGATATAAAGAATCTTTGCATTATCTTAGTGCAACAAGAAATGGCCGCCAAGCGGTCTCGCAGCGACAGGACCAACCAAATGAGGTTTCTCTGGGATTCAGCGATCTGGCTTCTGGTCGTGACCGGCGGCCTGCTCGGCATGACGCTGCCGTTCGGCAAGCTCGCCACCGCCGCCGGGGTACCGGCCATGGTCTGGGCCTTCGTCATTTCGCTGGGCGCCGGCGGCGTGCTGCTCTTGGCGCTTCTGTTGCGCGGCGAGCGCATCCGGCTGACGCCGCACAAGCTGCGCTATTTCTTCGTCACCGCGGCGATTTCCTATGCCATCCCCAATCTTTTGATGTTCTCGGCCATCCCGCATCTCGGCGCCGGCTACACCGGCATCATGTTCACCCTGTCGCCGGTGATCACGCTGGTGTTCTCGATCGTGCTCGGTGTCAGGCGCCCCAACCTGCTCGGCGTCATCGGCATCGCCGTCGGCTTCGTTGGCGCGGCGATGGTTGCGCTGACGCGCGGCGAGGCCGGCCAGCCGGCCGATTATTTCTGGGTTGCGATCGGACTGCTCATCCCGGTCAGCCTTGCCGCCGGCAACATCTACCGCACCGTCGACTGGCCGCAAGACACCGGCCCGATCGAGCTTGCCGTCGGCAGCCACCTGGCCTCGGCCACGCTGCTTCTCATTGGCATCCTCGGCCTTCTGGGCACGCATGCCTTCGCCCCGCTCGGCGCCGTGCCCCTCGTCGTCGTCGGTCAGGTTGTGTCGGCCTCGGCGATGTTTGCCTTCTTCTTCCGCCTGCAGGCGGTCGGCGGGCCGGTCTATCTCAGCCAGATCGGCTATGTGGCGGCGGCCGTTGGATTGTTCGCCGGCACGCTCTTCCTCGGTGAGCATTACCAGCTTCTGACCTGGCTGGGCGCCGCCATCATCACCGCCGGGGTTTTCATCACGACCAAGGCGCAAAGCCAAGCCGGCGCGCCGGCGCCGGTTCGGGTCGAGCCGGCGTCGTCCCGGAGCTAATCCTCATTGCCGGAGGATTCCGGCCGCGGGTGGCGGCGGCGATGGGTGGCGGCGGCGCGCGCCGCCTGCTCATAGATGCCCGTCATCAACTCCAGCGTGCGCGCGACGTCCTCGAGCTTCTCGGCCATCTCGGGAATGCGCTTCACCGCTTCGATGAGCAGCACCGAACGGATATCGGCATAGCGTTCCGTCACCCGATGCCCCAGCGGCGTCACCTCGTAGGTCACGCCGGCCCTGCCGCTGCCGGTGCGCGTGATCAGCCTGCCCTTCAACAGCTTGCGCAGGCTGTACTGGATGTTGGGAATGTCGTCGCGATTGGTCATCTGGGCGAGGTCGCGGACGCTTTTGGGCCGGTCGTTCATCCTGATGATGTGGAGCAGCGCGTTTTCCGGCCCGCTCGCCGAAAACTCGATCACGGTGGCGAGGCACTCCGCCTGCCAGTGGCCGAATGCCTCGTAGGAGCGCATCAGCGCATATTCGACCTCGGTGACGTCGATCTCGAGCGGCGTGCGCGCCAGATGCCAGCCGCGGTCGAGCAGTTCTTCCTGTGTTTCCAGCGATTTGCGACGCTCGTTCATCAGCCTCTCCCTTGCCGCGAGGATGCGCCGATCCACGCGATTGCGTCCACATGAATTAATGATAGACTTTCTATCATAAATTATAATCAAAAATGTGAGGAGAACGTCGTCATGAGCATGCTCGACAAGTCCGCGCCTGGCACACAGCCTTTCTTTCTCGGCACCTTCGCGTCCAACTGTTCCGGCGGCATGACCGTCACCAAGGTCGCCGAGCGCTGGGACAATTCCTGGGACAACAATCTCAAGCTCGCCCGCCTTCTCGATGAAGCCGGCATCGACTTCATGCTGCCGATCGCGCGCTGGATCGGTTACGGCGGCGAAACCAATTTTCATGGCAACGTGCTTGAGACGATCACCTGGGCAGCGGGGCTGCTGGCGCTCACCGGCAACATCACCGTCTTTGCCACGACCCATACGGCGGCGAACCATCCTGTCGTTGTCGCCAAGCAACTGGCCACCATCGACCAGATCAGCCGCGGCCGCATCGGCCTCAACATCGTCGCCGGCTGGAACAAGCCGGAATACGAGGCACTTGGGCTGACGCTGCCCGACGACCACACCACCCGCTACGGCTACGCTCAGGAATGGTTCGACATCGTGCGCGCCCTGTGGAGCCGCACGGAGGCCTTCGACTGGGACGGAACCTGGTTCAAGCTCAGGAACGTGCTCGGCGATCCGCGTCCCTCATCGCCGTTGCCGATCCTCAACGCGGCCGGCTCGGAAGAGGGGCGGAAATTTGCCGTCCGCAACGCCGATTTCCTGTTCACGCCGGCGATCGACCTCTCGCGCTCGAAGGACGAGCTCGCGGCGCTGAAGGAGCAGGGCAAAGCGGCGGGCAGGGACGTCGATGTGCTGACCTTCGCCCATGTCGTGTGCCGGCCGACGGAAAAGCAAGCCAACGACTATCTCGAGCATTTCGGCCGCGCCAATGCCGATTGGGCGGCGGTGGACAATCTGGTGCGGCTGCAATTCGCCCACGCGCAATCCTTCCCGCACGATCTTCTGGCGCTCATCCGCGACCGCATGGCGGCGGGCCATGGCGGTTTTCCGCTGACCGGCACGCCCGAGCAGGTGGCCGACGGCATCACCCAACTGCACCATGCCGGCTTCCGCGGCTCGACCTTGTCCTTCGTCGATTATGTCGAGGAATTCCCCTATTTCCGCGACACGGTCCTGCCTATTCTCGAAGAAAGAGGCATTCGCGTCGCACCGGCCGCGATGCAGTCGGCGGCCTAGACAAGGAGATGGCAATGTCCACGGCAGAAGGTCAGTCCACGCCAGAAGGTCCGGTCAGCGTCGCTGATTTCCGCGCCGCCATGCGACTCATCGTCGGCAATGTCAGCGTCATCACCGCCGGCGTCGGCGACGACCGTACCGGCCTCGTGGTCATTTCCGTGGTGTCGCTGTCGGCCGAGCCGCCGAAGGTGATCGCCTGCGTCAACCGCTCCTCATCGACCTGGCCGATCATCGAGCGCTACCGGCATTTCGGCGTCAACTCGCTCGGGCCCCAGCACCAGCAGGTTGCCGAGCGCTTCTCCGGCTTCGGCGGCATCAAGGGCAAGGATCGTTACGAGGGCGCCGAATGGACGACGCTGAGGACGGGCGCGTCGCTGCTCTGCGACGCGGTGGCCGCTTTCGACTGCAGCCTCGACGAGATGATCGATCGCGGCACGCATTCGATCGTCATCGGTTCGGTCGAGGCGGTGAGGACGCAGGATGCCGGACAGGCCCTGGTCTATTGGCGCGGTGGCTATCGGCCGTTGGAAGCCTGAGGACCCATTGATCAGACCGAGGCTTTCTCGGCCAGCACCATGTAGTTGACGTCCATGTCCTTCGAGCGCTGCCAGCGGTCGGCCAGCGGGTGATAGATGACGCCGGTGCGGTCGATCACCGTGAGACCGGCCGCGCCCAGCGCCTTTGCCAACTCCTCCGGCCGCACCAGCTTGCCGAACTGATGCGTGCCGCGCGGCAGCCAGCGCAACACATATTCGGCGCCGATGATGGCAAGGCCAAGCGCTTTCAGCGTGCGGTTGATGGTGGCGACGAACATGATGCCGCCGGGGCGGACCATCTGGCCGCATTTGGCGACGAACAGGTCGACATCGGCGACATGCTCGACCACCTCCATGTTCAGGATGACGTCGAAGGCCTCGCCGGCATCGGCGAGCGCCTCGGCCGTGGTCGCGCGATAGTCGACGCTGACGCCGGCCTCCGCCGCATGCAGCTTCGCCACTTCGATGTTGGTCGCGGAAGCATCGGCGCCGACCACTTCGGCGCCAAGCCGGGCCATCGGCTCGCACAGCAAACCGCCACCGCAGCCGATATCGAGGAAGCGCAGGCCATCGAAAGGCCGCGCCGCGCGCGGATCGCGGCCGAAACGCGCCGCTACCTGGTCGCGGATATAGGCAAGCCGCACCGGGTTGAACTTGTGCAGCGGACGGAACTTGCCGTTCGGGTTCCACCATTCGGCGGCAAGGGCGGAGAAGCGCTCGACTTCTCCGGCATCGATGGTCGATCGGCGGGGCTCTGGCATAGGCGGGTCTCCAGCGCATGACCCCGAAAATCGATATCGATTTTCGGAAAGGATCATGCACAAGTCAAAGTGCTACAGTGTCCTGCGTCCCAAAGGACGCGCGGCGCTGACGTTAGGAAGTCGGGCGCGGGGGAGGGAATGTCAAGGCAGGTTTTTTCAGCTGCCGCCAAGCTCTCGTGCTGTCAGCACGTGGCAGCTTGGTCGGACCGATGGTGAAACGGGATTGTGACTTCGCGCGAATGGGACGGCATAGACTGTTCGAAAAGGAGCGCGATCATGCCGTCCTCTATCCTCTGGCGCCGTCTCGATCTTGAAGGCCACGATGCCTGCCTGCTTTGTGCGACCCAGAGCGGTTGGCGGCTCAAGGGGCATGCCCTTTTCCTCCATGACGGCCAGCCCTGCAGCCTTGCCTATGCGGCGGATTGCGATGCCGGCTGGCGCACGCGTTCCGCAAGCGTCGACGGCTTTCTCGGCACGCAAACCTTGCGCTACGAGGTCGAACGGCTGGCCGACGGCCGATGGACGCTGAATGGCGCGGAGCAGGCGGAGGTTGCCGGGCTTGTCGATGTCGACCTCGGCTTCACGCCGGCAACGAACCTGCTGGCGATCCGCCGCTTCGACCTTGCCGTCGGCGCTGGGGCGCCTGCCCCGGCGGCCTATCTGGCCTTTCCGGAGCTAAGGCTTGAGCGCCTGGACCAGACCTACCGTCGCCTCGACGACAGCCGCTACGCCTATGCCGCGCCGAAATTCGGCTACGACCAGGTGCTGGACGTCTCGCCGTCCGGCTTCATTGTCGACTATCCAGGCCTTTGGAAGGCCATCGCGCTGCGTTGCGCATCCTCGGCCGGCTAAAGCGCGTCGCGCTGAAGCGGATTCAGGCGACGCGCTTTAAGGCTTTGTTTTCATGCATGTCGTTATAAACCGCTGCACACTTTTGCGCGACATGCATTAGATTTTCGACAGCGCGACCGCCGCGTGCCTCATGTCGACGCTGGCCGGGTCGATCGCCTGAACCGCCTCGCTGGCGCCGATCTCGGCCATGATGCGGTCCGCCGCCGCCCGGGCCTGTTCCAGGCTCTGCCAGCGCACGACGTCCACCCAGCTTCCATCCTCGCACCTGCCGAGCTGCCGGCTTAGGAAGCCCGGCTGCCGGGCAAGCCAATCCGTCATGACCCCATTGTTGGAGACAAAGCCGGCTTCGCTGCCGGGCTTCAGGTGGAAGGTGACGATTTCCAGGGTCTCGGACATGAGAATCTCCAACGGGCCGTTTCGGCAGTCTTGTGGCATGACCGGCGACAGGAATCCGTCAGGATGAGTTGTGCCGGGCCGGCTATAAGTGCGCTCGCTTGCGAAGCCTTGCTGTTTTGGCTAAGGAGGCCGCGCATTTCCGCGCTTGGTCACCCTGGCGTTTCCTCCCGTTCCGGCCTTGAGCCGGCTTGAGTCAAAGGCATTTCGCTTCCATGGCGCGTATCGTGATGAAATTCGGCGGAACCTCGGTCGCCGACATCGCCCGCATCCGCAATGTGGCGCGCCATGTCAAACGCGAGGTCGATGCCGGCCACGACGTCGCCGTGGTGGTCTCGGCCATGGCCGGCAAGACCAACGAGTTGGTCGGCTGGACCCGCGAAGCCTCGCCCATGCACGACGCGCGCGAATATGACGCCGTTGTCGCTTCGGGCGAGCAGGTCACGGCCGGCCTGTTGGCGATCACGTTGCAGAACATGGGCATTCATGCACGATCCTGGCAGGGCTGGCAGATCCCGATCAAGACCGACAATGCCCATGGCGCGGCGCGCATCCTCGATATCGACGGCGCCTTCCTGATCAAGCGCTTCGGCGAGGGCCAGGTGGCGGTCATCGCCGGTTTCCAGGGCATTGGCCCGGACAATCGCATCGCGACGCTCGGCCGCGGCGGCTCCGACACCAGCGCCGTGGCGATCGCCGCGGCGGTCAAGGCCGACCGATGCGACATCTATACCGACGTCGACGGCGTCTACACGACCGACCCTCGCATCGAGCCGAAAGCCCGGCGTCTCGCCAAGATTTCGTTCGAGGAAATGCTCGAAATGGCTTCGCTCGGCGCCAAGGTGCTGCAGGTGCGCTCGGTCGAGCTTGCCATGGTACACAGGGTGCGTACCTTCGTGCGGTCGTCCTTCGACGATCCCGATGCGCCCGGAATGGGGGATTTGCTCAATCCGCCCGGAACGCTCATTTGCGACGAGGAAGAGATCGTGGAACAGCAGGTCGTCACCGGAATTGCCTACGCCAAGGACGAAGCGCAGATTTCGCTGCGCCGCGTCGGCGACCGTCCAGGCGTCGCCGCCGGCATCTTCGGCCCGCTGGCCGAGGCCAACATCAATGTCGACATGATCGTCCAGAACATTTCCGAGGACGGCAAATTCACCGACATGACCTTCACCGTGCCGTCCGGCGACGTCGACAAGGCGCTTGCGGTGCTGGAGAAGCTGAAGCCGGAAGTCGGCTACGACGTCGTGCAGTCGGAAGCCGGCATGTCGAAGGTCTCGGTCATCGGCATCGGTATGAGGAGCCACGCCGGCGTCGCCGCCACCGCCTTCAAGGCACTGGCCGACAAGGCGATCAACATCCGCGCCATCACCACGTCCGAGATCAAAATTTCGATACTGATCGACGGTCCCTATACGGAACTGGCGGTTCGCACTTTGCATTCCGTCTACGGTCTGGATAAGCAATAGCAAGAACTGAGTCAGTTGTTGCGTGAACGCCGGCCGCGGGAGAAACTGCGGCGGGCGAGATGGCCATTGGAGAACAAGCCGCGATGCGTGATACGGCCAGTGGCCCGCGCGTTCTGCTCAAACGGCTTCGCGAGCTCATGCAAGAGCCGCTGGAGCCGCAGGAGCGGCTCGACCGCATCGTGCGCGACATCGCCTCCAACATGGTCGCCGAAGTCTGCTCGCTCTATGTGCTGCGCGCCGACTCGGTGCTCGAACTCTACGCCACCGAAGGTCTGAACCCGAACGCCGTCCACCTGGCGCAGCTCAGGCTGGGACAGGGCCTGGTCGGCACGATCGCCGCCAGCGCGCGGCCGCTCAATCTCTCCAACGCGCAGGAACATCCGGCCTTCGCCTACCTGCCGGAGACGGGCGAAGAGATCTACAATTCCTTCCTCGGCGTGCCGGTGCTGAGGGCAGGGCGCACGCTGGGCGTGCTGGTGGTGCAGAACAAGACCATGCGCCACTATCGCGACGACGAGGTCGAAGCGCTTGAAACGACGGCGATGGTGATCGCCGAGATGATCGCCACCGGCGATCTTGCCCGCCTCACCAAGCCGGGGCTGGAGCTCGACCTACGCCGCCCGGCGAGCTTCACCGGCGTCTCCTTCAACGATGGCGTCGGTCTCGGCCATGTCGTGCTGCACGAGCCGCGCATCGTCGTCACCAACCTGTTCAACGAGGACAGCGAGGAGGAGGTGCGCCGGCTGCAGTCCTCGCTCGGCTCGCTGCGCCTCTCCATCGACGACATGCTGGAGCGGCGCGAGGTCGCCTTCGAGGGCGAGCACCGCGAGGTGCTCGAAGCCTACCGCATGTTCGCCAATGACAGTGGTTGGGTGCGTCGACTGGAAGAGGCGATCCGCAACGGCCTGACGGCGGAAGCCGCGGTCGAAAAGGTTCAAAGCGACATGCGCGCGCGCATGCTGCACATGACCGATCCCTATCTGCGCGAGCGGATGAGCGATTTCGACGATCTCGCCAACCGGCTGTTGCGCCAGCTGATGGGGCGCGGGCCGGAGGATGTCGCGGCCGCGCTGCCCAAGGACGCCATCATCGTCGCCCGCTCGATGGGCGCGGCCGAGCTGCTCGACTATCCGCGCGACAAGCTGCGCGGCCTGGTGCTCGAGGACGGCGCCGCCACCAGCCATGTCGTGATCGTCGCGCGCGCCATGGGCATTCCGGTCGCCGGACAGGTGAAGGGCGCCGTTTCCATGGCGGAAAACGGCGACGCCATCATCGTCGACGGCGAGGAAGGCACCATCCATCTCAGGCCGCAATCCGACCTGGAAGCCGCCTATGCCGAAAAGGTCCGGTTCCGGGCCCGACGGCAGGAAGTCTACCGTGAGCTGCGCAAGAAGCCGTCGCTGACCAGGGACGGGATTCCGGTCGATCTCCTGATGAATGCGGGCCTTGCCGTCGACCTGCCGCAGCTTACCGAGTCGGGCGCCGCCGGCATCGGCCTGTTCCGCACCGAGCTGCAGTTCATGGTTGCCTCGACCTTCCCGCGCGCCGAGGCGCAGGAGCGGCTCTATCGTGATGTGCTCGACGCCGCGCGCGGCAAACCGGTCACTTTCCGCACCATCGACATCGGCGGCGACAAGGTGCTGCCTTACTTCAAGGGCGCGATCCAGGAAGAGAACCCGGCGCTGGGCTGGCGGGCGATCCGGCTGACGCTCGATCGGCCTGGCCTGCTCAGGACGCAGATCCGGGCGCTGCTCAAAGCCAGCGGTGGCCGCGAGCTGAAGCTGATGCTGCCCATGGTCACCGAGCTGTCGGAAGTCGCGCAGGCGCGCGAGATCATCGACCGCGAGGTCCGGCATTTGTCGCGCTTCGCGCACCACCTGCCCACCAGCCTCAAGCTCGGCGCGATGCTGGAAGTGCCCTCCCTCCTGTTCCAGCTCGACGAATTGATGAAGGCGGTGGATTTCGTCTCGGTCGGCTCCAACGACCTCTTCCAGTTCGTCATGGCGGTCGACCGCGGCAATACGCAGCTTGCCGACCGCTTCGACACGCTTTCGGCGCCGTTCCTGCGGGTGCTGAAGACGATCGCCGATGCCGGCGCCCGCAATCACACGCCGGTGACGCTTTGCGGCGAGCTGGCCGGCAAGCCGATCTCGGCGATGGCGCTGATCGGCCTCGGCTTCCGTTCGATCTCGATGTCGCCGGCCTCGATCGGCCCGGTCAAGGCGATGCTGACCGAACTTCCGCTGCAGGAGCTGCAGGCCTTCTTCAGGGACAATCTGATGGCGCCCGCCCAGGGGACGCCGATGCGGGCGCTGCTGCAGGCCTTTGCCGACGATCGTTCGATTCCGCTCTAGATTCACGTGAGGGCGGTCTGCAAATGGCGATTTTCTGCGCTTCCGGCCTTCGCTGGCCGAAGCATTCATGAGTGGCGTGGCAGTTGAATTAAGGCTATGGCCGGCGCAGGCCGGTGCTCATGTACCTAAATGTACATTCCGCTCCGGTTCTCGAAACTCGCTATTTTCGACCGCCCCTGACGTGAATTTCATTGAAGTTCCAAGACCATGATCAACCTGCCCCGCGACCGTATGGATCAAGTCGTCAAGCGTTTCGACATGCTCGAAGCGCAGATGTCGGCCGGTCCCGCCGCCGATCAATATGTGAAGATGGCTTCGGAATATGCCGACATCCAGGAGATGGTGGGCAAGATCCGGGCGTTGCGCGCCGCCGAGCAGGAACAGGCGGACCTCGAGTCGATGCTTGCCGACAAGGCGACCGATGCCGATATGCGCGCGCTGGCCGAGGCGGACCTGCCGGAAGTCGAGAGCCGCATCGCAGCGCTGCAGAAGGACATCCAGATACTGCTTCTGCCCAAGGATGCGGCCGACGAGAGGAACGCCATCCTCGAAATCCGCGCCGGCACCGGCGGCGACGAGGCGGCCTTGTTCGCCGGCGATCTGTTCCGCATGTATGAGCGTTATGCCGCCTCGCGCGGCTGGCGCTTCGAGACGGTGTCGGCGAGCGACGGCGAGGTCGGCGGCTATAAGGAAATCATCGCCTCGGTGTCGGGCAAGGGCGTGTTCGCGCATCTGAAGTTCGAATCCGGCGTGCACCGCGTCCAGCGTGTCCCGGAAACCGAGGCCGGCGGACGCATCCACACCTCGGCGGCTACGGTGGCGGTGCTGCCGGAGGCCGAGGAGGTCGATATCGAGATCCGGGCCGAGGATATCCGCATCGACACGATGCGGGCCTCGGGTTCGGGCGGCCAGCACGTCAACACCACCGATTCGGCGGTTCGCATCACCCATTTGCCGACCGGCATCATGGTGGTGCAGGCGGAAAAGTCGCAACACCAGAACCGGGCACGCGCCATGCAGATCCTGCGCGCGCGGCTCTACGACCTGGAGCGCAGCCGGGCCGACGAGGAACGCTCGTCGTCGCGAAAGTCGCAGGTCGGCTCGGGCGACCGGTCGGAGCGCATCCGCACCTATAATTTCCCGCAAGGGCGCGTCACCGACCACCGCATCAACCTCACGCTCTACAAGCTCGACCGGGTGATGATGGGCGAGCTCGACGAGGTGGTCGACGCGCTGATCGCCGACCATCAGTCGAAGCTGCTTGCCGATATGAGCCTCGATGGCTGACCAACTGCCCGCGGCGCTCGGGCCGCTGCTCAGGGCGGCGCGCAGGCGCCTGGCCGCCGCCGGCATTGCCGATCCGGCGCTCGATTCCCGGCTGATCGTCGAGCATTTCTCCGGCACGACCCGCACCCAGGCCATTGCCGAAGCGGAGCAAAAGGTGGGTTCCGCGGCGCTTTCGGCCATCGAAGCGGCCCTCAGGCGTCGCATCGCAGGCGAGCCGGTACACCGTATCCTCGGCTACCGCGAATTCTACGGTTTGCGCCTGTCGCTTTCGCCGGAGACGCTGGAGCCCCGGCCGGACACCGAGACGCTGGTCGACGCCGTCCTGCCCTTCGCCCGGGCAACGGCCGAAAGGCTCGGGGAATGCCGTATTCTCGATCTCGGCACGGGCACCGGCGCCATCGCGCTGGCCCTGCTCGGCGCCGTTCCGGCCGCGACTGCGACAGGCGTCGATATTTCGCCCGATGCATTGGCGACCGCGGCCGGAAACGCCCGGGACCTGGGGTTCGGCGAGCGCTTCAAAGCCTTGCATTCCAACTGGTTCGAAAAAGTTTTGGGCCGTTACCATGTAATTGCCTCGAACCCTCCCTATATACGCAGCGGAGACATTGGAAATCTGCAGGACGAGGTCCGCGATTTCGACCCGCGCCCGGCCCTTGATGGCGGCACGGACGGTTTGGACCCGTACAGGGTCATCGCCGCCGAAGCGGCTGCATTTCTGGAAGCGCAAGCCAAGGTAGCGGTCGAGATCGGCTACACGCAGAAAAACGAGGTCAGCGGAATATTCGCGGCAGCCGGCTATGTGTTAACCGGGACACATCGCGACCTCGGCGGCAATGACAGGGTTCTGGTGTTCGAGCGTTGAAAGCCCTGATGCAGTGCGAAAAAACCGCTTGGCAACACCGGGGAATGCAGTTAGGGTCCGGCTCAACCGGATGAGACGAAGCAGGCAGTGCTCCCAGCGATTCGGTTTTCCTTGGAAATAGCTGCCTTCTTGCGCAAACGACGCCAAGCTTCGTGCGGGAATCATCTGGCAAGTGATGTAACCGGAACAGGATGGCACGTGGCGCCAACGCAATTGATGCGGGCGAACGCCGGTGAAGAAACGAAACGGCTGGCTGCATGAGCGCCTCCGTTCGTGAAGAGTTTTTCGAAAATTCACTATGAAGAGAGTCTAATGAGGCCACAACAGCAGAACAGGCGCATGCGCGGTCGCAACAACAATGGCGGCGGTGGCAACAACAACAACAACCGCAAGGGGCCGAATCCCCTGACCCGCACTTACGAGAGCAACGGCCCGGACGTGAAGATCCGCGGGTCGGCTCAGCAGATCGCCGAGAAATACGCCACGCTCGCCCGTGACGCGCAAAGCTCCGGCGACAGGGTGATGGCGGAGAACTATCTCCAGCACGCCGAGCACTACAATCGCATCATTGCCGCCGCGCAGGCGCAGATGCCGATCCAGAATGTCCAGCAGAACCGCGACGACTTCGATGACGATCTCGACGAGGATCGCGAAGAGTTCGACAATAACGGCGGCAATGGCGCCGAGGCGCCGGCCGCGGCGAACGGCTCCGGACCGCAGCCGGTGATCGAAGGCACGCCGGCCGAACTCGCCTACAACCAGGAAAGCGGCCGCGACAACAACAATCGCCGCGACAGTGGCCAGCGGGATGGGGGGCAGCGCGACAACAATGGCCGCGACCGCAATCGCGACCGCCGCAACGGCGGCTTTGGCCAGAACGGCCAGCGCGGCGAAAACGGCCAGCGCGGCGAGCAGGGCGGCCAGCAGTTCGACCAGAACCGCCGCAATGAGGCGCAGCCTGAGGCAGCCGGCGAGACTGGTTCACAGGCCGAGCAGGCGCCGCAGTTCGACAGCTTTTCGCCGGCAGCCCTTGCCGCCCAGGCCGAGCTCAACGAAGCCGCCATGGACAATGGCGGCGGTCGCCGGCCGCGTCGGCCGCGCCGCCCGCGCGGCAGTTATGCCGACCAGGCGAGCAGTGGCGAGCAGGAGGGTCAGCCAGAAGGTGCGAGCCCCGAAAGCTCGAGCGCCGAAAAGTCAGCCGAAGCGCATAGCGCGATGAACAATGGCGACGAGGCCAGCGCCAGGCCGGCCGAAGAGGCAAGGCCGGCGAGCGAGCCTGCCGCCGGCGAGCCGGCGCCGGTTGCCAGCGAAGCAGGCGAGCCCGTTGCCGCCGACGCGAACAACTGATCCAGAGGCCATTCGGATATTGCAAACGGCGGAGAGCATTCTCCGCCGTTTTTGTTTTTGCGGGCGATGGAATAATATGGCGTGCCGATAGAGCGTTTCACCGTTTCACGAAAACGGCGAACTGCTCTCTCTTTTTTGCTTTACGCAATTCCGAACGGAAAACCGCATCACACTTTTCCTGGAATTGCGCTAGCCAGACGTCTTGAGAGCCTGCCGCCCGCGCACCATATCTCGCCAGGAAACAGGGTTCGGCTCTTATGGGCGGGCCCGTCACCGCAATCTGATCCGGTGCCGCAAGGCGGGCCGGTGATGGAAGGAGACAGAGAATGAATCTTGAGAAATACTCGGAGCGCGTGCGCGGCTTCATCCAGTCCGCGCAGACCATGGCGCTCTCGCGCAACCACCAGCAATTCACGCCCGAACATATGCTGAAGGTGCTCGTCGACGACGACGAGGGCCTTGCCGCATCCCTGATCGAGCGCGCCGGCGGCAATGTCCGCGACGTCAAGCTTGGCGTCGAGGCGGCGCTCGAAGCCATGCCCAAGGTCGAGGGCGGCAATGGCCAGCTCTACCTGGCCCAGCCTCTTGCCAAGGTGTTTTCGACCGCCGAGGACCTCGCCAAGAAGGCCGGCGACAGCTTCGTCACCGTCGAGCGGCTGCTGCAAGCGCTGGTCATGGAGAAGTCGGCCAAGACCGCCGACATCCTGTCCAAGGCGGGCGTCACCGCTCAGGCGCTTAACCAGGTCATCAACGATATCCGCAAGGGTCGCACAGCCGACTCGGCCAGTGCCGAGCAGAGCTATGACGCGCTGAAGAAATACGCGCGCGACCTGACCGCCGACGCCCGCGCCGGCAAGCTCGATCCGGTCATCGGCCGCGACGACGAGATCCGCCGCACCATCCAGGTGCTGTCGCGGCGCACCAAGAACAACCCCGTGCTGATCGGCGAGCCGGGCGTCGGCAAGACCGCGATCGCCGAGGGCCTGGCGCTGCGCATCGTCAATGGCGACGTGCCGGAATCGCTGAAGGACAAGCAGTTGATGGCGCTCGACATGGGCGCGCTGATTGCCGGCGCCAAATATCGCGGCGAGTTCGAGGAGCGGCTGAAGGCCGTGCTCAACGAGGTCACCTCGGCCAACGGCAACATCATCCTGTTCATCGACGAGATGCACACGCTGGTCGGCGCCGGCAAGGCGGATGGCGCGATGGACGCGTCGAACCTGTTGAAGCCCGCGCTGGCGCGCGGCGAACTGCACTGCGTCGGCGCGACCACGCTCGACGAATACCGCAAGCATGTCGAAAAGGATGCCGCGCTTGCCCGGCGTTTCCAGCCCGTCTTCGTCGATGAGCCGACGGTGGAAGACACGGTTTCGATCCTGCGCGGCCTGAAGGAGAAGTACGAGCAGCACCACAAGGTGCGCATCTCCGATTCCGCGCTTGTATCGGCGGCGACGCTTTCCAACCGCTACATCGCCGACCGCTTCCTGCCGGACAAGGCAATCGACCTGGTTGACGAGGCGGCGTCCAGGCTGCGCATGCAGGTCGATTCCAAGCCCGAGGCGCTGGACGAGATCGACCGCCGCATCATGCAGCTCAAGATCGAGCGCGAGGCGCTGAAGGTCGAGAAGGACGAGGCTTCGAAGGATCGGCTTGCCCGGCTGGAGAAGGAACTCGCCGACCTCGAGGAGGAATCGAGCGAACTGACCACGAAGTGGCAGGCCGAGAAGCAGAAGCTTGGCCTTGCCGCCGACCTGAAGAAGCAGCTCGACGAGACGCGCAACGAACTGGCGATCGCGCAGCGCAAGGGCGAGTTCCAGCGCGCCGGCGAGCTTGCCTATGGCAAGATCCCGGAGCTCGAGAAGAAGCTCAAGGAAGCCGAGTCGCAGGACGGCAAGACCGGCATGGTGGAAGAGGTGGTCACACCCGACCATGTCGCGCATGTCGTGTCGCGCTGGACCGGCATTCCGGTCGACAAGATGCTGGAAGGGCAGCGCGAGAAGCTCTTGCGCATGGAAGACGAGATCGGCAAGCGCGTCGTGGGCCAGGGCGAAGCCGTGCAGGCGGTGTCCAAGGCCGTGCGCCGCGCCCGCGCCGGGCTGCAGGATCCGAACCGGCCGATCGGCTCGTTCATGTTCCTCGGACCGACCGGTGTCGGCAAGACCGAGCTCACCAAGGCGCTGGCCAGCTTCCTGTTCGACGACGAGACGGCGCTGGTGCGCATCGACATGTCGGAGTTCATGGAAAAGCACTCCGTCGCCCGGCTGATCGGTGCGCCTCCCGGCTATGTCGGCTATGAGGAAGGCGGCGCGCTGACCGAAGCGGTGCGGCGCCGGCCCTATCAGGTCGTGCTGTTCGACGAGATCGAGAAGGCGCATCCGGACGTGTTCAACGTGCTGCTGCAGGTGCTCGACGACGGAAGGCTGACCGATGGCCAGGGCCGCACGGTCGACTTCCGCAACACGCTGATCATCATGACGTCCAACCTCGGCGCCGAATATCTGGTCAATCTCAGCGACGACCAGGATGTCGATGCCGTGCGCGACGAGGTGATGGCCGTGGTGAAGGCCTCGTTCCGGCCGGAGTTCCTCAACCGCGTCGACGAGGTGATCCTGTTCCACCGCCTGCGCCGGCAGGACATGGACCGCATCGTCGAGATCCAGCTCAAGCGGCTGGAGAACCTGCTCGTCGACCGCAAGATCGTGCTGTCGCTCGATCACGACGCGATCGAGTGGCTGGCCTCGAAGGGCTACGATCCGGCATATGGCGCCAGGCCGCTGAAGCGGGTGATGCAGAAGGAGCTGCAGGACCCGCTGGCGGAGAAGATCCTGCTCGGCGAGATCCTCGACGGTTCGACCGTCAAGGTCACCGCGGGTTCCGACCGGTTGAACTTCCGCTCGAAGCCGACGGTGGTAGCGACGGAAGCCGCCGCCTGACCCCGGGCAAGTTGAAACGAAAGGGCGCGTCGCATCGGACTGGTGCGGCGCGCTTTGTTATTCCCGGCGACCGCGCATAATCGGCTGCCGATTCGAACGGCTGGGAAGAACTCGATGAAGCTCGACGACTATAACGGCTTCTGCGCCTCGCTGCCCGCTGCGACGCATGTGGTCCAGTGGGGCGGGGCCCATGTCTGGAAGGTCGGCGGCAAGGTGTTTGCCATTGGCGGCTGGAACGAGGGCGGCCAGCTTTTCGTCACCTTCAAATGTTCCGAGATGGCCTATGACGTGCTGAAGGATCAGCCGGGCTGCCGGCCGGCGCCTTATCTTGCTTCGCGCGGCATGAAATGGATCCAGCGTCAGACAAGCCAAAGCATGGATGATGCGGCGCTCGAGGACTATCTGCGCGAGAGCCATCGCCTGGTCGTCCTCAAGCTGACCAGACAGGCACGTAACGAATTGGGGCTTGCCAAAGGCTAAAGCGCGTCGCGCTGAAGCGGATTCAGGCGACGCGCTTTTAAGGCTTTGTTTTCATGCATGTCGTTATCGCAAAACCGCTGCACACTTTTGCGCGACACGCATCAGCTGATATTCCTCAAGGCACCGGAAAACCGCCATCTTCATGCCCGGTTCATGTTGGAACCTTAACTTGGGTAACTGGTTTGCTGGCGAAGGGTTCGCCCGCCAGAAGCCCAGTCGACCGGAGAGCTTGACCCGCATGCTGCGCTTGATCTTTTCCCTTTCGGCACTCGCGGCCGGGCTGGTGTCTTCCAGTGCGTACGCCACGCCGAGCGTTGATGGCGCGCAAAGCGCGCGCCCGACCGAGCGCGGCGCGCTGATGCTGGCTCAGGAAGGCAATATCGACATCTACTACGACGCCAGGGGCAACCGCGTCCTGGTCGATGCAGATACCGGCAAGGTCATCGCCATCCAGCCGCCAGGCAGCAGGCTCGATCGCCGCGCGCTTCGCCGGCAGATGCGCATGCAGGAACTCGGCCGCGCGCCGGCCGAGGACGACGACCGCTACTATCTCGACAATCCCGAGGACATGGCCCGCTTCCGCCGCCGGCAGCTGGAGGAGAACGGCCGCGTCATCCCGCCACCGGTCGATGAATACGACCCCAACGACGACAATTCCGTCGATGCCTATCCGCCGGCGCCCAACAACGATGAAGGCTATGCGACCACCTATCCGGAGGCGCCGAAGTCCAACACCATCAAGCGCCAGCCGCTGAACGAGGCGTCGATCGACCCGGAGCAGCCGGGCCAGGGCGAAGTGCTGCAGACCAATCCCGACGCCCAGCCGTCGCCGGACACCGGCGGCAAGGCCACCGTCGATCCATCGCTGTCGCTCGGGGTGCGCCAGGACGTCGCCGCGCTGCAGGTGCTGCTCGACCGCGGCGGCGCCTCGCCGGGCGTGATCGACGGGCGCTTCGGCTCGAATGTCGACAAGGCGCTGGCCGCCTACAACGAGATCAACGGCACCAGTTTGAAATCGACCGATCAAGTCGGCATCCAGGCGGCGCTTGCCCAGTCCGGCGGCGACGCCCTTGCCTCCTACACGATCACGCCGGAGGATGCGGCCGGCCACTATCTCGCCTCGATCCCCGAGGACTACAGCCAGAAGGCCAGGCTCGACTGCATGTGCTACACCTCGGTCACCGAGGCGCTGGCCGAGCGCTTCCACATGGACGAGACCTATCTGAAGTCGATCAACAAAGGGGTCGACTTCAATCGCCCCGGCACGATGATCAAGGTCGCCAATTTCGGCAAGCTGGTGTCGACGTCGGTGGCGCGCATTGTCGCCGACAAGACCAAGAAGGAAGTCTACGCCTATGATGCGGGCGGCAAGCTGGTCGCGGCCTATCCGGCGACCATCGGCTCGGCCGACACGCCTTCGCCGACCGGCATTCACGCAGTCTCGCGCGTCGCGCTCGATCCGAACTACACCTACAACCCGAACATCAATTTCAAGCAGGGCCAGAACGACAAGATTCTCACGATCCCGCCGGGGCCGAACGGTCCGGTCGGCTCGGTGTGGATCGCGCTCGATAAGCCGACCTACGGCATCCACGGCACGCCCGATCCCTCCAAGATCGGCAAGACCGAGAGCCATGGCTGCGTGCGCCTGACCAATTGGGATGCGCGAGAGCTTGCCAAACTGGTGTCGCCGGGCGTCACGGTTGAGTTCGTCGGCGGCTCGTCAGCCGACTATGTGGCGCAGCAGTGAGCTGCGTGGCGCGGTGACGTAGACGAGCTGCACAACCAGGATGAAGCCGACGCTGAGCAGCGGGCTGATGAGACAGAGCGCCGCGCCGATCGTCCATAGGATCTGCGCCTTGACGATGCGCAGGTAGACAGTACGCGTCGTTTGCGCATCGACGCCTTCGGCCAGGAAGCCGTTTTTCTCGGCGTAACGCCAGCTGGCAAGCAAGGTGAGGCCGAGCATCAAAAGGTTCAGCCAGTAGACAAGTACCGCAAGCCTGAATTCGAGGAAATCGGCCAGAAGGTCGGTGGAGAACGGCAATAGCGCGATGAAGGCTAGAAAGCAGAGGTTCAGCGTCGCCAGCCGCCGGTCCGACTTTGCGATCAGCCCATGCTGCGCCTGCTGGCCGAACCAGAAGATGGTCAGCGTCAAGAAGCTCAGCGCGTAGGTCAGGAAGCGCGGCGCCAGCGCCAGGATTGCCGAAAGCAATTCGCCTTCGGAATGGACCGCCTCATGCGATGGCACCCTGATCTCCAGCACGATGAGCGTAAGCGCGATGGCGAAGACGCCGTCGGTGATGCCGACGATGCGTCCGCGCGATTCGGCCGACGGTTCAAGCGGTCGTTTCATGCGGGCGTCCCCTTTGCCTGGCGGCTCTCTGCGGAACGTTAACATGCCATGTGCCGTTTGCATCCGGGCAGATGTCACCCTGCCCATGCGGCCAGCTCGAAACTGGGTTCAAACACTGCAAGGTGCTGGCCGGTTGTTGCGGAAGCATTGGAGGTTTAAGCAGGCTGTCATGAAATCTCCAGGCGAAGCTGCCGCTATCCCGCTGACCGGATCCGCTCAGAACGGCACGTTCTGTCCGCAATCTCAACGCCGGTATGTGCTGATCGCGGCGATCCTGGCTTCGGCGCTCGGCTTCATCGACGGTTCGGTCCTGGCGATTGCAATGCCCGCGTTACGCGTCGATCTCGGCGCCAGCCTGGCGCAGGCGCAGTGGATCTCCAACGCCTATGCGCTGACGCTTTCGGCGCTGATTCTGGCGGGCGGTGCTGCCGGCGACCGGTTTGGCCTGCGGCGTGCCTTCGTGACCGGGATCGCGCTGTTCGTCGCCGCGTCGCTTGCCTGCGCCCTGGCGCCCAATCCCACCGTGCTGATCGCCTTCCGCGCCATCCAGGGCATCGGTGCGGCGATCATGGTGCCGGGCAGCCTTGCCATCATCGCCAAATCCTATCCGAAAAAGGAGCGCGGCCGGGCGATCGGCATCTGGGCGGCGGCCTCGGCGCTGACGACGGCGCTTGGCCCGGTGCTGGGCGGCTTTGTGCTGTCGGCCTTCGGCAACGGCATCTGGCGTGCGATCTTCGCCATCAACCTGCCGCTCGGGCTGGTTTCCATCTATCTGCTTTTGGCCAAGGTCCCGGCCGACCAGCCGACCGAAAAGCGCAGCCTCGATCTCGGCGGCGCCGGGCTGGCGACGCTCGCTTTCGGAGCGCTGGCCTACGGGCTGACGGCGATGAACGCCGAGGGCGGCGGGCTGATACCGGTCCCGGCGATCGTCGCCGGGGCGGTCCTGCTTGTCGTCTTCGTCCTCTATGAGCGCTGGCAGCGCGAGCCGATGATCGATCTCAGCCTGTTTGGCATCAAGGCTTTCGCCGGCGCCAACCTGGCGACGTTCTTCCTTTATTTCGCGCTGTCGGCCAATCTGTTCTACCTGCCGATGCTGCTGATCGCCGGCTGGGGGCTGAGTTCGGCCGAGGCCGGTTTCATCTTCCTGCCGCTATCGGTATTGATCGCGTTGCTGTCAGGACCGGTCGGGCAATGGTCGGACCGGATCGGGCCGCGCCTGCCGATCGCCGGCGGCAGCCTTGTCGTGGCCATCGGCTTTGGCGGCCTCGCGCTGCTCACCTATGCCGGGATCCACAATTTCTGGACCGGCATCTTTCCGCTGATGGGGCTGATGGGGCTCGGCATGGCGCTGGTCGTGTCGCCGCTGTCGACGGCAGTCATGACATCGGTCGAGGACAAGGACACGGGTGCGGCGTCCGGCATCAACAATGCCGTCTCTCGCGTTGGCGGCCTGATCGCGGTGGCGGCGATGGGATCGCTGGCTGCAATCGTCTATGCGCGGATGACCGGCGGCGTCTCCGGAATTCCCGGCTTTGGCGAACCGCCGGCGTCCGGGCTCGCTGCCAATGTCGATGCGGCGAGGATTGCGGCAAGCGATTGGGCTTTTGCTGTGGTCGCCGCGGTCACGGCGCTGCTTTGCGTTTTATCGTCGGTCATCGCCTGGTTCACCGCATCCGGGCAGGCATCGCCCTGGCCCCAGCAGGCAGCGGATTAGGGTGTGTACTCATAAAATCGAGGCTCGCGAGCGCGGCTTGACCCATATCCGCTATCCGGCTGTCATCACAGCATCTGAGACGAAGAGCCGCTCAGGGCAGATATTGTTGCAAAAGTCTTTTTTGGGGTGGCGAAGGAAAAATCCCAGAGCCGCGCGACGATATGAGGGACCGTATCGTTTCACCTAAAATCGCTCACGGATCTTCGTGGTAGCCTGAAAAGCGATGCAGCAGCGGGCAGGTCCAACAACCGACCTCGCGAGATTTTTAGGGTCGTTCGATTTTCGACTTTTGCAACAATGTCGGCAAGTTGCAGACATGGCGAAGGCGCTTGTTCGAGGTCAATCGGATACTTGTACTTCGTCCGACCGCGCGCGGCCTCCGCCGGCGCGTCGAGCGGCCCGGTAACGGCCTGGAGACTGTTCGTTATATCGATGAAACAGCTTCGAAAACGCCGCCGCTGTCTCGTAGCCGACCCGGTTCGCAATCCGTGCGATGGACTCATCGCTGGTTTCTAGCAGGAACGCCGCCTCCGCCATCCGGCGTTCGATCACATAACGTTGCATGGACTGGCCGACGAGCTTCGTAAAACGCGCCGCAAATGCCGAGCGGCCGAGCCCGACGCGGCGGCCAAGGTCGCTCAGGGTCCAGGGCCGCTCCGGGCTTTCGTGAATCAGCTTGAGCGCCGGTCCGATATGCCGATCAGATATAGCCCCGAGCCAGCCGCCCTGTCCGGGACCGAGGGACGCGATCCAGCTTCGGAGCGCCTCGACAAAGAGCACTTCCGTCAGTCGTGAAAGCGCGACGCGTTGGCCGGGAAGCTCGAGCGCGGACTCGCTGACCATGCGGCGCAGGATGGCTTCGAGCCAGCCACCGTCCGCCGTCGGCTTCAGCAGGAGCACGGGCGGAAGCAGCTCCAGCACGCTGCCGAACATCGGCCGGGATACCGTGAAATTGCCGCAGATCATGGTCGAGAGCGGCTTTGCGCGGCTGCCGTGACGAATGACGCCAAACCGCGACGACGCTCGATCGATATCCACGATCCGCAAAGGCTCGGCCCGGCGATCCGAATAGAACACATGGGGCTCGCCGCGTGTGATGACGACGAAATCGCCCTCGGTCATCTGGATTTCCTCTCCCTGTTCGAGCGCAAGCGTCGCCGAGCCCCGGCTGAGATAGTGAAACAAAGCGTAAGGGCGCGCCGGCAGCTCCAGATTCCAGGGATGGCCGAGCTCGAAGTGATACAGCAGCGTCCCGCCGAGACGAACACGATCGAGCACCTGGGCAAGGATATCCATGCGGCCCAGATTAGACCGGTGGACGATCGGACACAACATGCGGACGATTGATCCCTACCGTCCGGAATGCCTGCAGATTACTTCATGCCGCGGCGGGCCGACGTCACGTGCGGCAACCATCTCGCCAACGGCAGATGGAGGAACCGCGACCTTGTGGAAACGCCTGCCCATTCCCCTACGGACCTCATTCCGTCCGATACGCAAAGGACCATTCAATGCGAAATATCCTCTTCTCAGCCGCCGCACTCCTGGCCGGATCGACATTGGTCGGTTCAGCCAATTCTGCCGAACTGCCCAAGGGAGCAGCCCACAACATCGTGCTCGTGCACGGCGCTTTCGTGGACCAGACGAGCTGGCAGCCCGTCGCCGATATCCTCACGAAAAAAGGCTACAACGTCACGCTTGTCGAAAATCCGCTCACCTCGCTCAACGCCGACGTCGATGCCACCAAACAGGCGCTCGCGAAGCAGGCCGGCAAGACCGTTCTGGTCGGCCACTCCTGGGGCGGCGTGGTGATCACGCAAGCCGGCGACGATCCCAAGATTTCGGCGCTGGTCTACGTCTCCGCCTTCGCGCCCGATGTCGGCGAATCCCTGGCATCGCTGTCAAAAGCCGGCCCGCCGACTGAAGGCGGCAACGCGATCCATCCCGACGCGAAGGGCAATTTGTACATTGACCCGAAGGTGTTTCCATCGGCGGTCGCGGCTGATCTTCCGCCCGAGATCGCCGAGCACCTGGCCAACGCGCAGATACCATTGAGTCTCGCTGCGTTCGAGGCTCCCGTGACCATTGCAGCCTGGCGTGACAAGCCGACGTTCGATGTCATCACGACGAAGGACAAGGTCATCGCGCCCGATGCCCAGAAGTCGTTCGCAGCCAGGATGAAGGCTCAGACGACGGAAGTCGCCGGCAGCCATGCCTCGCTCGTCGTCCATGCGAAGGAAGTCGCCGAGGTCATCGCAAAGGCAACGCTCGCGAAGTGACGATACCGCTCCCGGCGCTTCCGCGCCGGGAGCGTGCACGCTCGCTCAGAGGAATCTGGAACGCCTCGGACCGCGATGGCGCAAACGCGGCGAAGCGCCGGCGACATCCTGGAGAAGGCCTCGGTCGCGGCGCTACGACGATCCCTCACTCGATCATTTTATGCCAAGCATCCGGAGGATGACATGACTCAACTCGACATCACAGGCCAGGACGCCGCCACACTCGAAACGGCGCCGACCCGTTACATCGAAGGCAACGGAATTCGCTTCGCTTATCGCCGTCTCGGCCCCGCGACCGGAACTCCGCTGATTCTTCTGCAGCACTTCTCGGGCAACATCGATGCGTGGGATCCCGCCGTCGTCAACGCTCTGGCCGCTGATCGCCCCGTGATCGCGTTTGACGATGCAGGGGTCGGCCGCTCGACCGGTCAAACGCCCGACAACGTCGCGGCGATGGCGCGAGACGCTGTCGATTTCGTCGACTTGCTCGGTCTCTTCGAAGTGGACCTGCTCGGCTTTTCTCTCGGCGGCTGCGTCGCTCAGCAGATCGCCGCCGAGCACGGACAACTGGTCCGCAAGCTCATACTCGTCGGTACTGCGCCGAAAGGCGGAGAGGAACACCTGTTAGCGGTTCTGCAGGACGCGTTTTCCCGAACCGATGCGCCGGACCCCCGTCTGCCGCTGTTCTTCACGAACTCACCCGCCAGCCAGTCCTCCGGCTTGGCTTTTCTGAAGAGGACGAAGGTGCGTCAGGACGATCGGGACACCGACAACGGCAGCGCGGTCACCGATCCGCAGGCCAAGGCTCTGATCACCTGGTGCGCCACGCCTGATCCCGGGCACGCCGTTCTGCGCGCCATCCGCCAGCCCACTCTTGTGGTCAGCGGCAGCCGCGACACCATGCTGCCCGCGAGCAACGCCTACGCAATGTTCAAGCAACTCAGCAACGCGCAGCTAATCCTCTATCCCGATTCAGGGCACGGCTCCCTGTTTCAGCACCACGAGATGTTCGTCAGCCACGTCCGGACCTTCCTAGAAGCGCAGCCCGCGACTGCATGATCCAGGCGCGTTCCGACGCCATCAGACGCACCCTTATCAATGAGAGTTGTTACAGAGGATAAAATGACAATCGCCAAAGTCGAGGTGGAACGTTTCAGCCTCACGAGCTCAAAACCATTCGACGTTGTTGTGGCCGCCTTCAAGTCCGCGGTCGGACAGCCTGACATAGTCGAATTTTTCAAAGAGACGAGAGCGACCAATTCCTTCCCGGATTTGGAGCGCGTTGTACAACGCAGCCTCGGCCGAACGGACCTTATGCTCTTCGCGCAATTCGACCTGGGCGATATTCTGCGTCGCGAAACCGGATCCAAGACGCCTAACATCATGCGGTTTGTGGTCGGCAATCCACTCATCATGAAAGAAATGGTCAAGCACGTGCCCGAGGCTGGATCCTACGCTCCAGTCACAGTGCTTATTGATGAGCGTACCGACGGGGTGCACGTCTCTTATGACAAAACGGAGGGTTATCTGCTGCATTATGGCAGTTCGGAAGCTCTTGCCGTCGCTCGAGCTCTCGATACGAAAATCATAGCCTTGCTGCGCGAATGCGCGAGCTAAATCGTCCTGAGGACGTCTTCGGTCGATCGAAGCGGGTAAGTCATATCAATCGCGGAACGCGAAGGGCGTTATCATGACGCGAGCCAGACGTTGGAAGGGAAATTCCCGCATGTACAAGACACTTCTTGTCGCCCTCGCTGCCTCAGCTTTTTCTATCGGAGCCGTCGCAGCAGCTCCCGCCGTCAGGAAAGAGCCGTTGGATGCTGCGACCCTCAGTGCGATAAAATCGAGGTTCGGCAGGCTGATGGAACTGGCCAACAACCACGATTTCAAGGCTCTGCATGGGATGTTCTGGCAATCGCCCTCGACTTTATTGGTGGCTAAGAGCGCGATCCAATCCGAGGGAAACTGGGCCGGCTTTTGGGGCAACGAGGCGGTTGATCAAAAGCTGCATGATATCGGTAGCTCCGGTCCGGTCGTGCTCGAGCCGGATTATTCGAAGCTCAAGGTTGTCGGCCTGACGCGCGACGTCGCAGAGTCCTATGTGCCGATGAACATCGCGGTCTCTTATGCGGGGCAGGACGGAACAGCCAGACCGTTTCTAATGATCATCAATTGGCTTCGCGTCGGGAAGGACTGGAAGGTCGCCTCCGAAATCATTCTGCCGGTGCCGCCTGTACCCGCCACAAAGGGCTAAGTGCGTCGACACTGGCGGATTGCCCGTTCGCCTCGAACCGACGACCGGTGAGGCTCATGATAACCGGCTCGTCACCGAGCTGCTATCTGATCTGAAATCAGGGGCTCTGTTGCTCGCTGATCGTGGAGACGATGCAGATTGGATCAGAGAATTTGCCGGGGAGCGCGGGGCATGGCCAACATTCCACCAAAACGCAACCGCAAAGAACCCCATCTGCTTTGGCCCCTATCTTTACCGGGCACGCAATCTGGTCGAGCGGTTCTTCAACCGGATCAAGCAATGTCGGCGGTCGCCACGCGATATGACAAACTCGCGGCCAACTGCCTTGCGTTCATCAAGCCTCGCAGCCATTCGGATTTGGCTACGCGCCATTTGGCTACGCGCCTATGAGTCCACGCCTAGTTCGGAAGCTGCGAATCAGTCTTGGCGCTGGCGACCTTCAGCGAGTTGCCGTCTTCCTGCTTCAGGAGATCGTCGATGCGCTCGCGCTCGCGCTTGAAGGCAACGAGATCGTCGCCTTTCAGCACCTTGCCGACCGGCAGACGCACACGCATCGGGTCGACCTTGGTGCCATTGACGATCAGCTCGTAGTGAAGATGCGGCCCGGTGGCGAGGCCGGTCTGGCCGAGATAGCCGATCGTCTGGCCCTGGCGCACGCGCACTCCCGGCTCGATGCCTTTGGCGAAAGCGCTCTGGTGATTGTATGAGGTCTCGTAGCCATTGGCGTGGCGGATGATGATCTGCTTGCCGTAGCCGCCGGCCCAGCCGACCTTTTCGACGACGCCGTTGCCGGCGGCGATGATCGGCGTGCCGATGGGCGCCGCCCAGTCGACGCCGGTATGCATGCGCACATAGCCCAGAATCGGATGCCGGCGCGCGCCGAAGCCGGAACGGAATTTGCCGGCGGGCAGCGGATTGCGCAGCAGGAACTGCTCGGCGCTCGAACCATTTTCGTCGAAATAGTCAGTGCCGCCGTCCTGCATCTGGAAGCGGTAGAAATTGCGCGTCTGGCCGCCGAAGGTCGCCGATACATAAAGAAGCTCGGAATCGTCGGAGGTCTGGTCGTCGCCATCAGGCTGCGAGAACAGGACCTCGAGGCGGTCGGCCGGTGAAATCCGCGACTGGAAGTCGACGTCGGAGGCGAGAAGCTTGATCAGCTTCTGCGTCATCGCTTTCGACATGCCGTAGGAATAGGCGGCGCGGTAGATGCCGTCATAGACATTTGGCAGGTTGCCGCGCACCACAATGGGCTGCGAATCGTCGAACGCCGTCAAAAGCTCGGGATTGGCCTCCGGCTCCTGCGCCGGCACATACTGGCCACGGTCGTCGAGCGCTATGGTGACGATGTGCGTCGTCTTGTCGTAGACGCTGGTGCGCACGACCTTGGCTATGTCGCCGCGCACCTCGAGGCCAACGCGCAGCACCGTTCCGGCCTTCAGCGCCGGGGCGTTCAAGAGCTTGCCGATCGCCTCCGCCATGCCGGTGGCGTCGTCGCCGGTGTAGCCCGAATCGGCATAGGCCTCGGCGATATCGGTATCCTTGGTGAAGGGAATGATTTCCTCGGCGAAGGCCGGCGTCTGATCGTCGGGCGTGGCGCGCGGCGCCACCGAAACATTTTCCTGCGTGATCTTCACGTCATAGGAGCCGGCCATCGATTCGGCGAAGGCATCGCCGAATCGCTGCGGATCGATATAGTGCAGCGCGGCCACCTGGACGGCGCCGTCGCTCAAGCCGTTGCCGGCGTCCCGCACTACCTTTTCAACCTCGTCGGCGGAAAGATCGCTCTTTTCGTCGAAGGATGCCGTCTCGATCGGGAAATCGACCGTCTTCAGGCTCATCTCGCTTTCGACTTTGGCGCCGTAGATCTGCCCGGCGACCGCGGTGGCTGTTGCCGGCTGCGCATTGTCGTCGCTGTCGTCGCCGAACACCTGCATCGGGTCGAACGGCGGGTAGGGGCGGTTGGTGGTGTGGCCGGCGGCCAAGGCCATCTTGATCTGCACGAAGGGCATGGTGTGGATAACGTCGCGGTCGCCGACCTTGGTGACCATCGACACTTCCATGCGCCGCCGGTCCTTTGCGCGGGCGATCTGGCGGGGTGCTACCAGCCTTGTGGTCTTTGCCTGCTCGCCGGAATCGTCGCCGCCGCTGGCAAGACCGATGAGCTCGGCGATTTCCGGCGGGGTCGCCAGTTGCTGGCGCCCGTCAAGGGCGGCGAACAACGCCACGCCCATCAACACGCTCGATGTAACGCCGGTAAGGAATGTGCCCGACAGCCAGCGGGCCGAGACCTCGCGGCGGTCCGGCGGACCGCTGCGGCCGTCCGCGATCAGCGGCGGCTCGTTGCCGAGTTCGGCTATGACATCTTCCGTGTCTGGCATCCAGAAAGGCTGCTTCTTCCCCGGGCGAACGGCTTGTCGTTCTCGTTGCGGCCATGACATTTGCCTGTCACGGCGGTTGAAGTCAACGAAACGGCATGCCGGGGCCGATATCCCCAATCATGCGTTCTGCGCACGGCGCTCTTGTCGTCTGTCGTGGGGGCGCCTCACACATACGCGCGCGCCTTCCTTATATGGGCTGGTTTCACGCCTCAATGCGGCGGCAATAGGGCCTCGTTGTGGATGACCTAAGGGCTGCCGCAAGGGCAGTCGGCTACCGAAAAACGCAGCCGGAAAATTCGTCGCAAAAAATTCAAAAAAGTTCGAAATCGGTGTTGACGCGTCGAGGGAGGTCCGACTATATACGGCCCACGAACGAGGGCGGTGCGCCGCTGGCGACGAAGAAGTTTGCTTCTAAGTCTGCCCTCTTTG
>NZ_VFTK01000004.1:0-260151 GCF_006439495.1 Mesorhizobium sp. B3-1-8 | reverse complement strand
TGCGCAAACAGGATACCGACGGCAACGACATCGTCGCCTACATCACCGGCGCCAAGACCGGACAGGCGGAGCTGCAGACCGCGTGAGGATGGAAAAGACGTCTATCACTAGTGGATAAAATCAGACGCTTGATACCCTGCTAAATGCCTGCTTCCGACCCGTTACCGGCGTTCGCCAGCCGGCCTTAAATGAGACGCAAGCGGCGCGAAGCAGACATTGAAGAGAGCGAGGTAAAGTTGCCGTCCAACCCGAGATTCGATCCCTTCATCAGTCTTCGGCTCGGCGTGATAAAAATGCGTTCAGCCGCCCCAGCATCATTTCCGGAGCTTCAAGCTGAGGCAGATGGCCGACGCCCGGCAGTGTTTCGAATGATGCCTGCGGGATCAGCGCATGGAGCGCTTTGCCTCGCTCCAGCGGAATCCACGGATCGTCCTCGCCCCAGATGATCTCTACCCGACAGCGAATATCCCCGAACATTGGTTCGACTTCTGCGGTGTACTTTTCGTCGGCTTGCGCGAATTGCCGGTAGAAGCTTTGTCGCCCGTCTTCGGAAAGCCACGGCTCGACAAGCTTTTCGAAGTCCCTAGAACCGATCTTGTTCACAATCGCGCCCTTGATGTAGGCCTCCACGACCGCTCTGTGGATATGCGGAGGCAAGCCCAGAAAGGCATCCACGTGGCGACCGACGTGATCAAAGAACTCCGATCCCCAGGGGCGCATCGCGACGACATTCATCAGAACATATCGATCGAATTCACAGCCATGCAGCAAATGTGCCCGCAGCGTCGTCGCCCCACCCATGTCATGCGCAACGACCATTGGTCGCACGAGCCCCCAATGAGAAAGCATCTCGGCGAAGATGTTTCCCTGCACATCGAGCGACGTGCGCTGCTCCGCGCTTTTGTCGGATCGGCCGTATCCAGGCATGTCGTACCAGTGAACACGATACCGGCTTGCAAGGTCCGGAATAATCCGGTGCCATGAAAACGAAGACCACGGCCAGCCGTGGGCCAGCACGAGTGCAGGACCGCAACCAAGTCGACCCGTTGCGACCGTGCCCGCAGATGTTTGCACGTTCTCATCGAGTTTCCACGACATCCAATATTCTACCCGTCCTTACGAACTGGTGCCAACCTTATAGTTGGAGACCGCTGGCCTCAAATCTCGATGCTGCCCGCTCCAAAGCGGATCAGACACTTGGCTACCGAAACGACCCCTTCATGGCGCTCCTTGCTCGTTCTGATCGATGGGACGGACGGCAGAAAACCACCCTTAGGAGACCTACAGGGTGGGTACCAAGCGTCTGAATTCATCCACTAGGTCGACCGTAATGGAAATCACAACGTCCAGATATTCTCGGGTGTGAATATATCGAATGGGAGAACTTTGGTCTGGTTGCCGGCCCGCAGGCCCCCGTGCTGCTTGGATCATACAAGCTTCCTCGGCAAGACGGTCTGGCGAGCCATTGTCAAACGACCATCCACAAGGCCAACTCGGGTAACGTCCATAAATTCGTAGCCACCTGTTCCGCCGCGACTAGGTAATGCCGAAGAACCCGGTTATGCCTCTCCCGGTGACGTACAACCGGTCATCTTGCCCTTTTGATTCACGCGGGTCTCGCGCGGGATGATCTCGGCCATCGCCCGGCCCTTTGGCTTGTTTCGTGCCAGCGTGATGAGGTCCCTGCCGTTGGCATCGGCCAGACGGGGTGAGATGGCGACGCCTAGACCTTGGGTGGAACCGGTAACACCACAAATCGTTCCGTCCATCCTGTTTATGGGTCAGCCCTCGACGGTATAACCCGCCAGTGCCATGACGCGCAGGAGCTCACGATGGCCGATCTTGGCCATTTCCAGCGGCGGGTTCTTGATCGGGTCCTGCTCCGCCTCGACTACGAACCAGCCTTCATAGCCGTGGGCGGCAAGCCGCTTGACGATGGTCTCGAAGTCGAGCGAACCATCGCCGGGCACAGTGAAGGCGCCCTTGACGACCGCGTCGAGGAAGCTTTCGCGGGAGCGATCCAACCCGTCGATGACGGGCTGGCGCACATCCTTGGTATGAACGTGGCTGATGCGACGATGATGATTATCAATGACCCGCAGCACGTCGCCGCCGGCAAAGGCCATGTGGCCGGCATCGTAGAGGAGGGGTAGCGCCTCACCAGAGTGCTTCATCAACAGGTCCACGTCCTGTTCGGATTCGATCGGTGCGGCCATGTGGTGATGGTAGGCGATCGGCATGCCCTGGTCAGCGCACCATTCGGCGAAAGCGGTCATCTTGCGGCTGTATGCCTTGATTTCCTCTTCGCTCAGGCGACGACGGGTGATGAGCGGCGCCGAACGGTCGCCCTGGATCGTGCCCGCGGTCTCGCCATAGACGATGCAGGGTGCGCCCAGTGCTTTGAACAGCGTCATCTGTTCGGCAATGCGGTCCTTCTCGCGGGCGATATCGCCATCGAGCAGCAGGCCCGAGAACCAGCCGCCGCAGACTTTCATGCCATAGGTGTCGAGGATCGGTCCGAGAATGCCGGCATCCATCGGGAAGCGGCGTCCGGTTTCCATGCCGGAAAAGCCAGCCTCCCGCGCTTCTGCGAGGCATCCCTCGAGCGAAATGTCGCCACTCAGTTCGGCAAGATCGTCGTTCCACCACGCGATCGGCGCGATGCCAAGCCTGGCTTTCATGCTCTGATTTCTCCTTCCCGAGGGAACGCAAATGGCTGCGTTGCGATCTATTATGAAATGTCTATTGACAAATCAATAGATACTGCAATGATTATTGCAATACGGTTTTAGGGAGGACTGCGCCAACGCGCGCAGGGCACGCGATCCATCGGACATGCCGAGGATCAGCGCTGCCGGAGGCTGCTCCGAACGGAGTGAAACACCCATCCCGCAATGCCGAAATCTTGTGATCGCCGCGCTGTCTGCGTGGCGTGTCTCGTGCTGTTTTCAGGATGCTCAGATGTATGGCGACTACGGACTTTTCATTGATGGAGCCTGGCACTCAACGGGCGGGGGAGGCCTAACCCCGGTATTTAGTCCGGTCACCGAAAGGGCGCTCGGCGAGGTCGCGTGCGCCAATGGGGAAGACACTCGCGACGCACTCGAAAGTGCCCAACGGGGGTTTCGTTCATGGAAAGCAAAATCCGCCTTCGAGCGGGCCGATGCTCTGCATCGGATTGCCGACGAAATGCTGCGCCGCAAGGACGAAGGGGCGCGGATGATCTCCAGCGAGACCGGCAAGCCGCTGGCGCAGTCGGAGCGGGAATGGGCTCTCTCGGTCGATCAATTCCGCTGGCATGCCGAGGAAGCGCGTCGCATCTACGGGCGTGTCATCGAGAGCCGTGTCCCCAGCGGCCGCTTCGAGGTACTGCATGAGCCTGTCGGCGTCGCCGCGGCCTTCACGGCTTGGAATTTCCCCGCAGCGTTGGTGGCCCGCAAGGTCGCGCCGGCCCTGGCCGCCGGCTGCTCGATCGTGGTGCGTCCTTCGAGCCAGACCCCGGGCACGGCCATGGTCATGGTCGACTGCATGCGAGCAGGCCACCTGCCTGCGGGCGCAGTCAGCCTGCTCGTCGGCCCCACGGAAGCCACTTACACGCCGATCATGGCCTCGAAAGTAGTCCGGAAAGTCTCCCTGACCGGCTCCACGCGGGTCGGTCAGCAGATGATCCGCGATGCTGCCGACACCGTCAAAAAGGTTTCAATGGAATTGGGGGGCAACGCGCCGCTGATCGTCTTCGACGATGCCGATCTCGAAACCGCGCTCGGTGTGGCGGTACCGACCAAATATGCCAATGCCGGACAGGTCTGCGTCACGCCCGACCGCTTCTTCATCCATGAAAGCCTGCATGACAAATTCGTCGAGGGCTTCGTCTCCCGGGCCAAGTCGCTGAAGCTCGGTGACGGTCTCGATGCCTCGGTGCAGATGGGACCGCTCATCAACGGCAAGCGGCTGTCAGACATTGAGGCCGTGGTCGCGGAGGCCGAACGGCAAGGGGCCACGATCGCCGCCGGCGGCCGCCGTGCGGCGGCTTTCAATGCCGGGCATTTCTTCGAGCCCACGGTGCTGACCAACGTCAGCGACGACATGGCGGTCTTCGCCGAAGAGAATTTCGGGCCGGTGGCGGCAATCACCTCTTTTTCCAGCGACGACGAGGCGCTGCAACGCGCCAACACCTCCGACATGGGGCTTTCGGCCTACGCGTTCACACAAAGCCCGAAGCGCGCGCGCCGGGCGGTTGCCGAACTGAAGGCCGGAATGGTCGGCATCAATAGCTTCGCGCTTGCGGCCTCGGAGGCACCCTTCGGCGGCACCAATTTCTCGGGCATGGGCAGGGAAGGGGGCATCGAGTCGATCAAGGACTACCTCGATACCAAGCTTGCCCAGGTCGTTTTCTAAGGACTGCGCCATGATCCCCAATACTCTCAAAAAGCTCTGGGCCGACGGCCGTCCGACCATCAATGGCTGGCTGTCGATAGGCAACTCGTTCACCGCCGAGATCATGGCCGCGCAAGGTTATGACAGCATCGGCATCGACCTGCAGCACGGTGCGCTCGACTACAACGCCATGCTGCCCATGCTGCAGGCCATGCGCGCCTCGGGCGTCACCCCGCTGGTGCGCGTCCCCTGGCTCGAGCCGGGCATCATCATGAAGGCGCTGGACGCCGGCGCCTACGGGATCATCTGCCCGATGATCAACACCGCGGAGGAAGCTGCACGATTTGTCTCCTGTGTGCGCTATCCGCCGGCGGGTCAGCGCTCCTTCGGGCCAACCCGCGCCAATTTCGCCGTCGGTGCGAACTATGCGGCGGAAGCCAATGGCGAAATCCTCGCCTTCGCGATGGTCGAAACCGCGGACGCTATGGCTAATCTCGATGCGATCGCGGCCACGCCGGGGCTCGACGGCATCTATGTCGGGCCGGCTGATCTAACCTTCAGCCTGCACGGCGGTCGCCTGCCTCCTGCTTTCGATCGCGAAGAACCGGACATGATCGAGGCTCTGCAAGCGATTGTGCGGGCCTGCCACAATCACGGTATTCGCGCCGCGCTGCATTGCGGTACTCCGGAATATGCCGGCCGCGCCGTGGCATGGGGCTTCGACATGACCACAGTTTCCAACGACGTGCGGCTGCTCGCCGGCGCCGCCGACGCCGCTGTGAAGCGTTTCCGGGCACTGACGGCCGGAGCGCTCACTAAGGCTGACGACGCCAAGGGAGGCTATTGATGCCGCACGTTCTCATCGCCGGCAAACTGCATCCGAGCGGGATCGCCCTGCTCGACGAGACTCCAGGAGTAACCTACGACTACGTCGAGGAGGTTTCCGAGCCCGGCTATGCTTCGCTCATCGGCAGGGCCGATGGACTGGTCATTCGAACCCAACCACTGTCCGCTCCCACCGTCGAGAAGGCGCAAAACCTCCGTATCGTCTCGCGGCATGGGGTCGGCTACGACTCCGTCGACCTGCCGGCGCTTAATAAGCGCGGAATCGCGCTTGCCGTCGTTGGCGACGTCAATTCCGTCTCCGTGGCCGAGCATGCCATGATGCTGCTGCTGGCGGCCGCGAAGCGCACGCTGCGCGCCGATCGGGCCGTTCGCGAAAATGGCTGGAACTGGCGCAACAAGCTTGAAGCGTCGGAACTAGCGGGCAAGCGACTGCTCATTCTGGGCTACGGCCGGATCGGTCGGCATCTTGCCCGTATGGCCGCCGGTTTTTCCATGCAGGTCGCGGCCTATGACCCGTTTCTCGAAAAGCTCGGTTGGCCGGAGGGTCCTGTCTCCTCCATCAGCCACCTTGATACAGCGCTGGGCTGGGCGGACGCGATTTCGGTGCATGCCCCCAAGAGTAACAGTCCGCTCATCGCCGCCCGTGAATTCCGATACCTGAAGCGTGGCGCCATCCTGATCAACACCGCACGCGGCGGCGTGGTCGACGAGGCTGCGCTCATTGAAGCACTGCTTGCCGGTCGTGTAGCGGCCGCCGGGCTTGATGTCTTTGACAGTGAGCCGCCGGCGGCCGATGACCAGTTGCTGGCGATGGACCAGGTCATCCTGACGCCGCACATTGCGGGCCTTACGGTCGAATGCGGCGAACGCATGGCTATTTCCTCGGTCAAGAACGTCCTCGATTTCTTCGAGGGCAAGATTGATCCTACGCTCGTCGTCAATGGGGCCGAGATCAATGGGGAATGAAAAACCCAAGCTGAAAATCGGGCTGATCGGCACCGGCTTCATGGGCAAAACCCATTCCTTTGGCTTTGCCGCGGCGGAACGTGTTTTCGATCTGCCATTCGAGCTTGAGCTTCATACCGTCGCGGACCGCACCGAAGAACTTGCCAGCGCAGCCGCGCGTACACTCGGCTTCAAGAACGCTACCGGCGATTGGCGCCGACTTGTCGGCGATCCGGATATCGATCTCGTCGACATCACCGCGCCAAACGCGTTTCACCGCGAGATGGCGCTGGCCGCGATCGCGGCCGGCAAGCATGTCTATTGCGAGAAGCCGCTTGCACCGCGCGCTGCAGAGGCCGCCGAGATGGCAAACGCTGCCGTGTCTGCCGGCGTGCGCACGCAGGTCGGGTTCAACTATCTGTGCAATCCGATGATGGCGCTAGCCCGTGAACTCATCGCGTCCGGCGAGCTTGGCGAAATCCGCAGCTATCGCGGGATTCACGCCGAAGACTACATGGGCGATGCGGAAGGTCCCTTCACCTTCCGCCACGACCCGGTAGGTGGCGGTGCGCTGGCCGATCTCGGCAGTCATGCCTTGGCGACCGCCGAGTTCCTGGTCGGCCCGATAGAGCGCGTTCTTGGCGACGCGGTCACCGTCATCAACAGTCGTCCCGACGGCAAGGGCGGCCGTACCAATGTCGAGGTCGACGATATCGGTCGCGCGTTCTTGCGCTTTGCCAATGGCGCCACCGGCAGCATCGAGGCGAGTTGGGTGGCGACCGGCCGCAAGATGCAGCACGATTTCGAGATTTACGGCTCGAAGGGGGCGCTGACCTTCAGCCAGGAGCGCTTCAACGAACTGCAATTCTACACCACCGCGGAAGCCGGTCGCGTTCGCGGCTTCCGTCGTATCGAGGCCGGACCTGATCATCCGCCCTATGGGCTGTTTTGCGTGGCGCCCGGCCATCAGCTTGGTTTCAACGATCTCAAGGCCATCGAGATCGCGCTGTTTCTCGCAGCCATTGCCGGGGTTCGTCCCGAGCCATTCAGCTTTCGCTCCGGACAGCGCATCCAGGAACTGGTCGAAGCGATCCATGCCTCGGCAACTGGAGGGCGCTGGGTCAGCACGGCTTGAAGGCGATCTCGAATGTGGCGCCCCGGGCGGCGGCTAAACCGCCTTCGCTCGGCCGCGCTTGCCGTGTTTGGTAGGCAATGAATTCTGGGCTGTGGACGGAATGCTGGCAGGTCAAGCGGGTCGCGGCCGTTCCCATGCCGGCCTGCCTGTAGCCTCGGAAAAGAAGGCGACGAGCGCGCGGCCATCAGCAGCATGTTCGATAAAACTTCGAAAGGAGAGACCATGCCCTTGCTCAATATTCATGTAGTCAAAGGCAGGAGCGAAGATCAAACAGCCACGCTGTTGCAGGCGATACATGACTCAATGGTCGAAGCTTTTGAGGTACCTGTGCGGGACCGTTATCAAATTCTGCACGAGCACGAGCCATCGCATTTGCTCATGGAGGATACCGATCTTGGCTTTGAGCGAACAGATAGCCGGGTCCTGATCCATGTGACGACTCGGCCAAGAAGCCAGCAAATGAAGGAGCGGTTTTACGCGTCGCTTCTCGAAAATCTTGGACAACGCTGCGGCGTTGCACCTGTGGACCTCATGGTCTCCTGTGTTGAGAATCGCGATGATGGTTGGAGCTTCGGATTCGGGCGCGCCCAATTCCTAACCGGGGACTTATAGGGCGCGCCGAACTTGGCCGCCGACAGATCACCTCATCCGAGCAACAGCCTAAGGCCATAATTAATGATCTCGTGCGCTTTCGCAAGGAATATTGCGTAATCGCAAAGTTCCAGTATTGTCGTCCCGAAAAGGATCGATCATGCTGCTTTCGCGATCAAAGCCTCAATCTGCCAGCGAGCTGATGACCACTTTGAATTCGGCTCAAGGCAGTATGGGTAAGGGCGGACGGCGCGTGGCGAATTTCTTCATCGCGAACCTTGGTGAGACGGCGCTCCTGTCAAGTTCCGAGGTCGCCAGTCGCTGCGGGGTGAACGCATCGAGCGTGGTGCGATTCGTCCAGACTTTGGGATTTTCCGGCTACCGCGAATTTCAATCGATTCTGCAACAACATTTGTCCAAGTCGATGGTGGACGCCAGACACTCAGGCGCCGGCGGGATTTCGCTGCCCGAGATTTCAAAGCCGCTGCGTCTTTATCTTCTCGCCGATTCCGGACGATCGTTCAACGAGGCCGCGGAAGCCGCCGCGAAGACCTTCAGCGCGCAAAACCCGTCGATCGAAATTGAAACAGAATCCCATGTCTCACACGCTGTCGAACCTGAGGAATTCGCGCGCCGGATTAAGAGCGCGGCCGAAAAGTCGGATGGCATTATTCTGGTCGCCAGAGAGCACCCGGCAATCAACGATGCCGTGAGGGCGGCCACGGGACGGGGCCTCCCGGTGATCTGCCTGACCACCGATCTTCCCTTGTCGGGAAGGGCAGCCTACGTCGGCTCGGATCAGTATGTATCGGGGGCTACGGCGGCCTGGCTATGTGGTCGAATGCTCCCACGTGGGACAGCCGGCAAAGTCCTGTTTGTGTGCAGCGTGCCATTTCGCTGCCAGCAGGATCGCGAGCAGGGGTTCAGACACGTTCTGCGAACAGAATTCTCCACCCTAGCCATTGATGAAAGGGTGAGCTCCAACGAGAGCATTGAGGTCATCTATGAGGCTGTCCGGCGATACATAGCAAAGAGCGGGCCCCCGGCGGCTATCTACAATGTTTCAGGCGCCAACCTGGGAGTTGGGCGCGCGCTTGAAGCTGAAGGTCTCAGTCATTCGATCGTGTTTATCGGCCATGAGTTGAACACGAACTCGCGGTCGTTGCTCGAGCGGGGCATCATGGACGTGACGATCGGTCATGACTTCGATCGCGAAGTCGCGCTGTCCGTCGAGTGCATAAGGATGGCGCAGCAGGGCGTTCAACCTGTCAATCGCATGACGCAAAGCCAGGTCTTCACTCGCTTCAATTGCGCCATCTTCTGATTGACTGAACCATTCTGCGGTAAGGGATCGATTGTCGACTGAAACGGTTCCGCGCTTCAGTGGCCGTCGGCCCTCTAGATCGTCAGCTTCGAGACCGGGGTCGGAGGTGCGAAGGGGTAGGCGCCCCAGACTGACTGATCGAAATTGATTACAGAGCCAGTCATCATCCCGGCATCTTCCGAAGCCAAAAAGGTGACCGCCTTGGCCACTTCCGCGGGAGCCAGAAGCCGCTCAAAAGGTTGTTCGGCCGCAGCCTTTTCGAGCCAGTTTGCGTCCGCGCCATGATACTCGCGCTGGATGCGGTCCTCGCCGTCCGAAGCCATCCAGCCGATGTTCAGCTGATTGACCCGGATCTTGTTCCGCATTGTTGCAAACGCCGTGTTGCGGGTAAGTGTGGCAAGAGCACCCTTGGAGGCGCAGTAGGACGCGATAAACGGCTGCCCGGCTAGCGCCGAGGTAGAGCCAATGTTGACGATCGCTCCTTCGATATTGTCTCGGACCATCCGCCGAATTGCCTCCTGCATCAAGAAGAAGGGAGCGCGCGTATTGATCGCGAACATCCGGTCGAAAAGCTCTTCGCTCGTGTTGAGGATGTCGCCGCGGTCCGTAAGGCCGGCGGCGTTCACCAGGACATCGACGCGCCCAAAGGCCGTATCCGCGGCCTCGATCACCGCCCTGCAATCGGCCACGCTTGCCAGGTCGGCCTGAACAAAGCGGACGACGCAGCCTGTTTTAGCCTCAATCGCTTTAGCGACAGCGCTGCCCTTATCGGCGTTGCGCCCACAGGTGACAATTCCGGCCGCGCCCGCATCTGCGAAATGCATGGCGATCGCAGCACCCAACCCCTGCGTGCCGCCCGTCACAACCGCGAATTTCCCATCGACACTGTTCATTTTTCAACGCTCCTCAGAACTGCAATGAAATTTGCAGAAGAAATCAATGCGGAATTTGTATTGACACACATGCGAAAATGCAAGATATTTTGCACGTGCACGCAAGGAATGGTGCTCGACCCGCATGACGGGCCGTAGGGAGGAAATTGATGTTGCGTATCGCCGTGCTCGGCTGTGGCCGAATTGGTCAAATGCATGCTGCCAATGTCGCGCGGCATCCCCGATCCAAGTTGGCGGCGGTATTTGATGTCAATTCAGAGGCGGCCGAAAGGGTCGCGGCGGCCCAAGGCGTCAAGGCTGCGGCCAGCGCAGAGGAGATTTTCGCGTCCGACGCGGTGGATGCCGTTCTGATCGCTACCGCGACACCCACCCATGCCGATTACATAGAAATGGCAATCGCTGCGGGCAAAGCGGTTCTCTGCGAGAAGCCGATCGACCTTAGCCTCGCCCGCGTCGAGGCGTGCGTCGCCAAGATCGGTGAGACCAAAATCCCGATCCAACTCGGCTTCAACCGTCGTTACGATCCCGGGCACAGTGCAGCGCGAACGGCGATGCTGGCTGGCGATATAGGCGAACTGCACCAGGTCATTATCACGTCACGCGACCCCGCGTTGCCACCGAAAGCCTATTTGGAGGCTGCGGGCGGGCTATTCCGCGACATGACGATCCACGACTTCGATTTGGCTCGCTTCATGCTCGGCGAAGAGCCAACCGAGGTCTTCGCTCTTGCCAATGCACTCATCGATCCGGCCCTCGGAAAGGAACTCGATGAAGTTGACAGTGCAATGTTCATCCTGAGGACTGCGTCGGGCAAGCAATGCCACATCAACAACTCGCGCACTGCGGTCTACGGCTACGATCAGCGCGTTGAGCTGATCGGAAGCGCGGGCATGCTGCTTTCGGACAACCGCAAACCTCACGAATTGCGCCGCTTTACCAGCACGGCCGCCGAGGCGAGCCAGCCGTACCAGTTCTTCTTTCTTGAGCGCTACCAGGAAGCCTTCACGGCGGAGATCGATGGGTTCGTGGACTGTGTGGAGAAAGGCGCCGTTCCGCTGGCTAGTTTCGAAGATGGGCGCCGCGCGCTCATCCTGGCGGAAGCGGCTTACAAATCCATGAAAGAGCGACGTTTGGTGCGTGTCTCCGAAGTGGCTGGATAAAGCACTAAGCCGCGGATCTGCAGGAGGATGAAAGATCCGCGCAGTGGAGGAGTGGAGTTTGGTGAGGTATGGGCTCGCACGGATCGCCGTGTGGGGAAATGACCGAGACTGGCCGACCATGGCGCCGGGCATCTTGGCTGTGCCTTCCTTGCGATCACGGTCGAAGGAGAACCGCGAAAGCGTGCCCTCACTCCCGACTTCTCCAGCAGGGCTCTTTCAGTGCGGCCAGGCAGGCACTGCAATGGCATTTGCGGGTGACGACATCGCGAACGGTGTCTCATCGCAAGGTAGAACCTTTCTGTGGTGAGCACAGAAGGCCTAAGCGGCGTCAAGCCCGGCTCAACGGGCGGTCGGACCGCGCAACAAAAGGAGGAATCAATGAAATTTCCAACTCTCCCCATTTCTCGCCGCAGGGCCGCCGGCACGGTGGCTTTCGGCGCGCTGTTCCTGGCAATAACCGCTGGGACCGCGCTTGCAGAATACAAGGCTGCGGACGTGAGGATCGGTTTTACCCCGAAGTTTCTCAAGGATGATTTCCAGACCCTGATGCTGGATCTCTCGAAGAAGGCCTTCGATGCAAAGGGTTTCACCCTGGTCGGTGCTCCTGATCCCAATGGCGATATCGCGGCCGAAGTCGATGCGCTCCAGAACCTGATTGCCAACGGCGCCAACGTCCTGGTCTTCGCTCCCATCGACGCCGCGGGAATCGTTCCCGCGGTCAAGAAGGCGAATGACGCCAACGTCCTCGTCTTCTCGATCGACGATGCTCCCGCGGGCGGCAAAGTGACGGCGACGGTGCGCGCGGACAATGTCGACGCCGGCGTTCAAGGCGCCAAGGAGATGGTCAAGCGTCTGCAGGCCAAGCCATGCTGGACCGACAACAGCTGTATCGTGCTCGAGCTGCAGGGCGCCCTGACCACACCCAACGGCCGTGATCGCTCCGATGGTTTTTCCAAAACGTTGCACGAGCTCGCGCCCAAGGTGAATCTGATACAGCGCCCGACCGAATGGACTGCCGACATGGCCGCCGATGCTGCGCAGAACGTCCTCACCCAGAATCCTTCGTTGAGCGGCATCTTCATGGCGTCCGAGCTCATGGCATCGGCCGTGAATGCCCAGCTCACCAACGGCGGCAAGGGCGCTCCGGTGGGTGATCCGAACTCAGTGATCCGCATAGCAATCGATGGAACGCCTCAAGGGCTGCAGCTGATCCGCGGCAAAGCCCTCGACGCGACGGTGTCACAGCCCCTGAGCGCCTATGCGACCAAGACGGCCGACCTGATCGAACTCGTCTCCAAGGGTGGCAAGATCGAGATCGGACCCCGTGACGACGGCCAGGTTATCGATACACCCGTTGGACCGCAGTACCAGCTCAAGGCGACGCTGGTGACAACCGACAATGTGGATTCACCTGATCTCTGGGCAAACAAGGTCGGCAAGTAAGTTCAGGAGGAACCAGCCGTGGAGCCGAAGATCATGGACAACGCGCGACCCATCGTCGAGATGCGTGACATCGCCAAGACCTTTGGCTCGACCCGGGCTCTTCGCGGCGTGAATTTCACCGTCATGCGCGGTGAGGTTCACGCCCTGTTGGGCCGCAATGGCGCGGGAAAGAGCACGCTTGTTTCCACCTTGAGCGGATATGTCTCGGCCGATACCGGATCAATCAGAATTGGAGAGGTGGAGGTAGAAGCGGTCGGCCAAAACTACGCGCCGAGCATTCGCAAGCTGATTGCCCACGTTCAACAAACGCCTCAGCTGTTCAACCTTCTGACGGTGGCGGAGAACCTTTTTGTGGAGAATCCTCTCGTCCGCAGAGGGTTCGGCGTGGTGAGCCACAAGCTGATGCTGGAGCGCGCAGCTGACCTGCTGAGCGAATGGAATATGGACATCCAACCCCGGTCGCTGGCAGGGGAGCTGGGCGCCGGGACGAGACAGCTGCTCGAGATCATGAAAGCCCTCAGCCGGGGTGTGCCTGTGATGATCCTGGACGAGCCAACCGCCGCCTTGAGCAATGCGGAAAAACGCATTCTGTTCGAGCATGTGAGGGCGCTCAAAGCCAAGGGCGTCTCGTTCGTCTATATCTCGCACCACCTCGACGAGGTTTTCGAGATTGCCGATACAGTCACGATCTTGAGGGACGGGAAGGTCGTGAAGGAACGCGAGCCTGTGGAGCATCTCGACGTAGAGATCATCGCCGACCTTATGATGGGCGAAAAGACGGCCCGAAGCACGCGCCAGGACCTCATGGCGGATGGAGCGCCTATTCTGCTCCAGGCCAAGGGAATTCGGCTCGACCGTTTTTCGGAAAAGGATATCGACTTCGAGGTAAGGGCGGGCGAGATCGTCGCTCTGGCAGGGCCCGTAGGCGGCGGGAAGGAAGCGCTCGCAATGGTCCTTGCTGGCCAGCAAAGGCCTGAAAGCGGCGAGGTGATTAGCCCGGGTGGAAAGTTACCCACTATCGGCCTGGTTCCCACCGACAGGCATGCCAGCGGCTATGTCGGCATTCTGGGTGTTCGCGAGAACGTAGCGATCGGCGGCCTTGACGTCTTGTCCGGCAAGCTGGGTTTTATCAGCAAAGGCAAGGAAGCTACGCATGTCGGGCGGCTTGCCCAGCAGACGAACGTAATTGCTTCGTCTCTGGAGCAAGCGGTGAGCCAGCTCAGCGGCGGCAATCAGCAGAAGGTCGTTTTCGCGCGCGCGCTTTGTCGAGTTCCCGAGGTCATCGTCGCTCTCAGTCCAACCCGCGGCGTCGATGTGGGAGCCAAGGAGCAGCTCTATTCGCTGTTGCGCGATCTTGCCAGCAAGGGGCTGGGGGTTGTGGTCGTCTCGGACGAGGAAGACGAAATTGATCAGCTGGCCAACCGGGTCGTTATCGTGTTCGAGGGGCACGTCGTTGATGAACTGGTGGGTGAATACACAATCAAAGATCTAATCCTGCGAATGGAGGGCGTCGTATGAGCATCGATATCGTGAGCAAATCAACGCCGAAGAAGGAACATTCCGGACAGTCACGACTGTCCGCCTATGGAAGCGCCTTTGTGGCCGGCGGATATACAATGTACCCGGTCCTTCTCATACTGGTGATCGTTGGTGCCATCGTTGCTCCTCGGTTCGCCACGGCGGCCAATCTGCTGAATATCCTCGACCAGGTGAGCGTTCTGGGCCTGACGACAATCGGACTGACTTTCGTCGTCCTGATAGGTCGACTGGATCTGTCGCTCGAGGGCATTGTCGGCTTCGCTCCGATGTTGGCAGCCGTCACCCTGGTGCCTGCGGCGGCTGGCGGACTTGGATTGGAGTTGCCGAGTTGGACTGGCCTATTCGTTGCCCTGGGTACTGCGGGGTTGATCGGGCTTTTCAATGGTTTCATGGTCGTCAGGGTGGGCCTCAATCCGTTCATCTCGACGCTCGGGCTGCTTGTGCTGCTTCGCGGCGGAGTGCTGATCATTTCCAACGGGCGTTCGATCTACTCTCCCGGGAAAGCGCTGACCTATCTCGGCTCCGAGAGTTGGTTCGGTGTTCCTGTTTCGGTGATCGTTTTCATTGTGGTCGCGGCTGTGGTCGGCCTGGTCTTTCACTACCACCGCTACGGCCGGGCGTTGTATGCTATCGGCGGCAATGAAGACGCCGCGAGGGCCGCCGGCATTAACGTGGACAGGGTCATTTGGTCGGCGTTTGTCTTTGCGGCTCTCTTGGCGGGTCTGGCCGGTGTTCTGATGACGGGGCGCCTTGACTCGACGGTGACAACCCAAGGACAGGGGATCATTTTCTCCGCCTTTGCGGCCGCGGTGATCGGGGGCGTAAGTCTTGGCGGCGGCCGAGGGACAATCGTTGGAGTTGTTAGCGGAGTGCTCTTGATTGGCGTCATCAACAACTTGCTCACGCTGGCGCAGGTTCCGTCCTTTTACGTTCAGGCATCGACCGGTGCCGTCATCATAGTGGCAGCGGTGCTGACGACGATCGCGAGCCAGCGCTCGAGCGGCGTGCGAACCCGAACCTGAGATATTATGCCGGCAGGGACCAAGGGTTTCTGCCGGCATAACTGCCAAGCTCGAATGTGGGTGCGTGCACGGCTTCAACACAGTGGACACTCAACGGGTCGAAGTCCGCTCTTGTTGCTAGTCCTAACGTGGAGGCGGCGGTGAAACGGAGACCAATCGGCCGGACTGGATTGGAAGTTACCGAAATCTGTTTCGGAACAGCTCCTCTCGGCGGGATGCCGGACACTTATGGCTATAGCGTCGACGAAGCCACCGCCCTTGCGACCATCCGAGCGATTTTCGACGGCCCGGTCAACTTCATGGACACTTCCCGCAACTACGGCTTTGGCCGTAGCGAGGAGCGGATTGGAACTGTGATCAGGGAGCGTGGTGGTCTGCCTCCAGGATTTGTACTTTCGACGAAATTAGACCGGGATATGGGTACAGGCCGCTTCGACGCCGGTCGCGCCAGGAAGTCGCTTGAGGAGAGCCTTCTGGCGCTCGGTCTCGACAGCGTTCACATACTGCACCTTCACGACCCTGAACATTCCGCCGATCTCGACGAGATCACGCGGCCAGGCGGTGCGCTCGATGAATTGTTTCGGATGAAGGAGGAAGGCCTAGCGACCGCCGTCGGGTTGGCAATGGGCCGTCTCGATATCATGCTGCCGATCGTGAGAGACAGGCCGTTTGACGTCTTGCTCAACCACAATCGCTTCACGCTTTTGAACCGATCGGCAGGTCATCTCTTCGAGCTTGCCAATGAAAGAGGGATAGCTGTGTTCAATGCGGCTCCGTACGCCGGCGGAGTCCTGGCAAAGGGCAGTTCGCGGGTGTCTCGAATAACCTATCAAGAGATTGATGAAACAAAGCTCGCACCTGTGCGCCAGATCGAGGCGCTGTGCAGAAAGCATTCCCTGGCCCCTGGCGCGGCAGCACTGCAGTTCTCATTAAATGACCCGCGGATAACCTCGACCGTGGTAGGTGTTTCAAAACCCGAAAGGATCGCCCAGACGCTTGACTGGGCCGCCGCGGCCATCCCTGAACAGGCTTGGGAGGATCTTGGGAAGATTGGGTATTCGGTGGATGATCCCGAGGCCCGGCGGCACTATAAACCGGGATAGCGAGGCGCAAGCACAATCTGCAGCAATGCATTCGTCCTTCGCCAGCAATGTCGTGGTCTTGGCTCACTCAAAATCTGCTCGACGCTCGAGGATGCGCTGACGTCCGCGGAATGTGGGCTTGCCGCCTGGCGGGCAAAGAAATCGCATTCGAGCGCGCCGATGCGCTTCACGCTATCGCCCACGAAAATGACCCGTCGCAAGAACGAAGCGGCGCGGATGATTTCGACCGAAACAGCAAGCTCCTTGCCCAGTCGGGGCGCGAAGGGGTTATCCGATCTCGCTGGTGTTCACGACGCGGCGCTCTGCGATCGATTTCATCGCCGCTTCAGCAAGGACGAGTGCCAGGCGTCCGTCTTCGAAGCTCACAGCAGGCGCCTCCCCACGTTCAACGGCATTGGCAAAGGCGTCGATTTCAGCATTGAAGGCCTCCTGGTAGCGTTCGATGAAGAAATGCAGATAGGGCTCGGCTTTGTCCGTGAACCCTTGGCCGTAGATCCTGGCACCGTGCGCGCGGCGGTTTTCGGAGATCGCCATTCCGCCTGAACCGAACGCCTCGACGCGTTGGTCGTATCCGTAGACGGCCCGACGGGAATTGTTGATGATGGCTTGCTTCCCGCTAGCCGTCTTCATCACGACGGTCACGGTATCCCAGTCGCCCGCTCGCTCCATCAATTCCGGATCGACCAGGCGGGCGCCGGTTGCGAACACTTCGACAGGTTCCTCGTCGAGCATGAAGCGCGCCAGGTCGAAATCGTGAATCGTCATGTCCCGCAATATCCCGCCCGACACTTCGATGTAGGCGGCAGGAGCCATGTCGGGATCCCGCGAGGTGATGATGACTTGATGGAGTTTCCCGATCTCGCCGCCTTGGATTGCAGTCCGTACGGCCCTATGGCCCGGGTCGAAGCGGCGGACGAAGCCGATCATGATTGGCAACTTCGTGCCGCGCACATTGGCGGCGCAGCGATTGACCCGCTCCAGGTCGAGATCTATCGGTTTCTCGCACAACACTGCCTTACCCGCGGCTATAGCCTGCTCGATATAGGCGACATGCGTGTCCGTTGCCGTGGCAATCAAAATGGCATCAATGGCGGAAGCGAACATGGCTTCTGCTGAGTCCAGCGCCGGCACGCGCAAAGCCTTGGCCACGTCGGTCGCCGCGGCCCGGTTCACATCGTAGACACCCGCGAGCGTCGTACGAGGATGGGCAGCGACATTCGCCGCATGCATGCGCCCGATGCGTCCACAACCGAGCACGCCGATCCTGAGCATGATGAGTCTCCAGTCTGAAACAGAAATTGCGTATTGCGGGGTGCAAAGCACCTCGAACCAACTCGTTCGCCCGTCTCAAACGTCTGAGGTGGGCGGTGCCCGCGTGCTCGGCTGCCGGGGGGCGTCCCCGATCTCTGCCGTGCCATAAGTCGGCGCCACGAGTCTGTCGGCGATACGCATCGGCGTCGACTGTCCCGCACCGTTCTCGCCCACCAGGGCTATCACTTTCGCCCGCCCTGCGCCGCGAGGTCGATGCCCTCAAGACCGAAACGCCTGCAAAAGATTAGCAATCTTTTGGAAGGCGAGGAGGGCCATTGTCAGGAATGCTTTCCAGACCGCCGTCCCGCGTCCGGACAAGAAGTTTTCTGCGCGCTCCGGTGCCGCGACCAACGACATGATTCCTCTGTCGGAATTTCTGCAATAATCATTGCATAGATATTGATTTGTCAATAGTCATTTCGTACGTTTAGTCAAAGCATCCTGGGAGGATCACATGACAGGCATGGCCCGGCCGACTATGGCGCAGGCGCTCGTGCGCTATTTGTGCGACCAGTTCACCATACGGATGGCGAAAGGGCGCCCCCTCTTTCCGCGGGTGTTCGTCAATTGGAGGCGAATCGTGAAACGCCGGGCTGCAACCGGTTATGAGGGCTGGTTCGCCTGGAAACCGAACAGGAGCCCGGCCCTCGGCTCCGCTGCTCGAGATCACGAAGCTCCGACAAAAGGAACTGTGCGCGTGATGCCTGCGGCAGGTTGCCAGTGGAGTCTGAAGCGTGAACAGCATTGACGGAAGGTCTAGGCCAAACCTTCCCCGCGTCATTAGTTTGCGCGCTCGCTCAAACTCATGCCGCAGTGAAACGCGATCCATCGATTGCGGACATAAGACATAAAGGAGGAAACCATTGGATCCTGTCGAGGCAAAGCCGCTTCCGCTTCTGGAGGCCAAGAACATCGCAAAGTATTTCGGCGCGATCACAGCGCTAGGTGGCGTGAACTTCCACGTCGATGCCGGTGAGGTCCTGGGTGTCGTCGGCGACAACGGAGCCGGCAAGTCCACGCTCATGAAAATCCTTTCCGGCCTCTACACGCCGAGCGAGGGCGAGCTCCTGTTCCAGGGGAGGCCGGTGCATTTCTCCAGCCCGAAGGAGGCTCGGCTTCTTGGTATCGAGATGGTCTACCAGGACTTTGCGCTCGCCGGAAACATGCCGATCTACGAGAATATCTATCTGGGTCGCGAACCGGGCCGAAAGTTCGGACCTTTGCGCATCGTCGACCATGAGAGATCCCGCGCCATGGCGCGGGAGCACCTCGACAGGCTCAAGATCAGCGTCAAGTCCATCGACCAGCAGACGGAAAATCTCAGCGGCGGCCAGCGTCAGGCCGTGGCGATCGCGCGGGCGACCGCCTTCGACGCCAAGCTCGTCATCATGGACGAGCCCACGGCCGCGCTCGCCATCAAGGAGGTCGGCAAGGTTCTGGACCTCATCCGCTCGCTAAAGGAGCACGGCGTCGCAGTGATCGTCATCTCGCATCGTATGGACGACATCTTTTATTGCTGCGACCGGGTGATGGCACTCTTCCAGGGCACAAACTTCGCCGACGCCAAGCTCGCCGACACGAACCGCAACGAGGTGATCGGCTGGATCATGGGCACAAAGAACCACACTGAGGAGCTCGCTCATGACCGCGTCCACTAGCACGCTGTACCACCCGAAGATCTCCCATTTCATGGAGACTTACGGCATCGTGTTGATCGTGCTGGTCATGATGGCCATTCTCGCCGTCATCAAGCCGGACGTCTTCCTCTCGGCGGAGAACCTGACCAACATCCTCAAGCAGAACGCTTCGCTGGCGCTTCTGGCGCTCGGGATGCTGGTCGTCATCGTCACAGGCGGTATCGACCTGTCGGTTGGTTCGACCATGGCGCTCGCCATGGTTTGTATCGCTATGGCCAGCAGAGTCGGCGTTCCGTGGCCAATCTGCCTCCTCATCGGACCGGTCGTGGGCCTTGCCGTGGGTTGGGCCAACGGCATTGGGCTGACCTGGCTCAAGCTGCCTCATCCCTTCATTATGACGCTGGGCACGCTCAATATCGGCCGCGGCCTTACGTATCTGCTGACTGGCGGCGCTCCCGTGTCGGGACTTCAGCCGGAACTACGCTACCTGGGCGTCTCATATTGGGGACTTGGCATCTTCAATCCGCCGGCCGGTCTGCCCGTCAGCCTAGTCGTCGTCGCCATCAGTGCGGTTCTGCTGTGGCTTTTCCTTAACCGGACCTCGACCGGCCGTCATATATACGCCATCGGCGGGAATCCCCACGCGGCGCGCGTGTCCGGCGTCAATGTCGATCGGGTGCTGACCGCCGTTTACATGATCTGCGGTTTCTTCGCCGGTCTTGCCGGGTTGCTCCTCGTCGGCCGCACCGGCAGCGGCTTTCCGAACGCCGGCATCGGCATCGAGCTCGACGCGGTCGCCGCGGTCATCATCGGCGGCGCCTCCTTTTTCGGCGGCCGCGGCACGGTGCTCGGCGTTCTTGCGGGCGTCCTGATCATGGGGCTGCTGCGCAACGGCCTCAACATCAACAATGTCAGCGCCTTCTGGCAAATGATCCTCATTGGCTTCGTTATCATCATCGCCGTCTACATCGATGTTGTGCGGAGAAAGGCAGCCATCCGAACCTGACGGTTCGCGATTCCGGCGACGGTCGTCTCCACGTCCCGGTGAATATTCGAGCGAGACCTACAAAAAACCCGGGAGGTTATCCATGCGAAAAATATTGCTTGCAGGCATTGCTTTGGGCGCGATGATCGCGTCGGCATATGCCGATACTTATGTCGTCAGCATGAAAGGACCGGCGGCCGGCAATCCATACTGGGCCGCCTTCGAGGAAGGCGCGAAAGCCAAGGGCAAAGAACTTGGGGTCGACGTCCAGGTCGTCTCGCCGCCCAGTGAAACCGACGTACAGGCCCAGATCAGCCAGATCGAGGATTTGATCGCGCAGAAGGTTGCCGGGATAGCGCTGGCGCCCACCGATCCGGCGGCCCTGGCTCCGGTGGTCGATGAAGCCAAGACCGCCGGCATCAATGTGGTCTTCGTGGACGGCGCCGGCACCAACAAGATTCCCTTCATCGGCACCGACAATCTGGCAGGCGGGAAGCTCGGCGGCGAGTTTATGTGCAAGAAACTGCCTGCCGGCTCCGAGGTCGCCATTCTTCAGGGCGTGATGAGCACGACGAACGGCGCTGACCGCTACAATGGCGCCAAGGCGGCGCTCGAAGGCTGCGGCATGAAGGTGGTGGCGGCACAGCCCGCCGACTGGGACCGAGCCAAAGGACAGTCGGTTACGGAAACGATCCTGGCCGGCAATCCCAACATAAAAGGCATCTTCGGCTCCAATGACAACATGGCGCTTGGCGCTGTCGAGGCCCTCAAAGCTGCGTCCAAGTTGAAGGACGTCATGGTGGTCGGGTACGACGCCAATCCGGATGCTGCGAACTCGATCCTGGCGGGAGAGCTGACGGCGTCGGTGGCGCAGGCGCCAAAGAAGATGGCGGCGCTCGGCATCCAGGCGCTGGTCGACCTCAAGGCCGGCAAGCAGGTCCCCATGGTGACTGATCCGGGCACGGTTCTGGTCACCAAGGAGAACGCCGAACAGTACAAGTGAAACACGGCGGCGGCTCTTGTGCCGTCAAGAGCCGCCATTCTTCGTCTGGACGACTGTAGGAGCATACGCGATGACCGAAAATCCACGAGACACTGCTTTCCCTCTGCCATCGCGCATGCTTCGCCTGGGTTTCGTAGGCGGCGGCCAAGGCGCGTTCATCGGCGAGGTTCACGCCAATGGCGCGCTGCTTTCAAAGCGCTGGCAGATCGTAGCTGGCGCCTTGTCCTCCAATCCCTTGCGCGCCAAAGATTCCGGTCGCAAATGGATGCTTGCCGAAGACCGCATCTACACGGATTTCCGGGAAATGGCAGCACGCGAGGCCGGCCGTTCGGACGGGATCGATGCCGTTGTGATAACGACTCCTAACCATCTTCATCATCCGGTGGCGGCGGCCTTTATGGATGCGGGCATCGATGTGATTTCCGATAAACCGCTGACGACCACGCTTGCCGATGCATGCGATCTTGTGCGGCGGCAGCAGGATACCGGTCTGGTTTTCGGCGTGACCTATGCCTACGCCTCGCATGTCATGGTGCGCCAAGCGCGTGAAATGATCCGCGCCGGGATGCTGGGCGAGATACGTCAGGTGCATGTCGAATATTTCCAGGAATGGGCGCTCAACCTAACCGATGAAGATGGCACCCCTCCGTGGCGGCTCGATCCAGCCAGGGTTGGTAATGCATTCACCGTCGGTGACATCGGCACTCATGCGGCCCACCTGGCTTCTTTTGCGACGGGCAGGGACATCGAGCTGGTCAGGGCGCTCTTCCACGTTGCTGGAAAGCCGAAAGCGCTTGAGGACACGGCCTTCATGCACTTGCGTTTCGAGGGCGGTGTGCCGGGCACCTTGATGGTGTCGCAGGCAGCCGCGGGGACTCAATGCGGGCTCCGATTGCGTGTGTTTGGTACATTGGCTGGGCTGGAATGGAACCAGGAGAACCCGGAATTTCTGTCATTCACGCCGCAGGATTCGCCGATGCAGATCATAGGCCGTGGCTACGGCGCCGGCATGCTGCCCGCCGCGGCACGGTTCGTACGCATGCCGCGCGGTCATCCGGAGGCTCTCACCGACGCTTGGGCGAACCTCTACACCGAACTGGCCGTCGCCGTTGATGCGCGACGCGCCGGCAGGACGGTGCCGGAGGGACTGCTTGCCTATCCCACTGTCGTCGACGGCGCCAAGGGCGTTAAGTTCGTGGAGGCGGCGGTACGGTCCAATGCGACCGGCGATTGGGTGGACTGCGGGCTGTGACGGTCATGCCGGAAGGACCTCTCATCCTCATCGCCGATCCCGAACCCCGCACGCTCGCAATGATCTTCGAGCCGGAGGCCATGGCGCGATTGAAGCAGTTGGGCACTGTGCGCGTGCACGCTGACGGCCAGCACCTTTCCAACCAGGAACTCGATGCCGCTTTGGCCCGGGCTGCGATCGTCATCGGTCAGATCGACCTACCTGCCGAGCGTCTTGCCCGTATGGGCAAGTTGAAGGCGATCTTCAACGTCGAAGGTAATTTTCTGCCCAACATAGACTATGGGTGGTGTTTCCAGCACGGCATCCACGTTCTCAACACGAGCCCGGTCTACGCCACCTCCGTCGCCGAGACGGCGCTCGGCATGGCGCTCGATCTCTGTCGGGAGATTACCTCGACTCACGAGGCGTTCCGCTCCAAGTCGGAGAAGTGGGGCCTTGAGAGTAATGGGGGCAGCTTCCTGTTGACCGGGACAAAAGCGGGTATCGTCGGGTTGGGTGACCTTGGAAGCGCGCTACGCAGGATGCTGATGCCCTTTCGTTGCGAGGTTCGCGTATTCGATCCATGGCTGTCGGAGCGACGCGTGCGTGAACAAGATTGCATTCCGTCCGATCTGGATGACGTGTTCCGTCTGTCGCGCGTCGTGTTTCTATTCGCCAGTTCGACCAGCGAAAACCAAGGTTCTATCGGCAAACGCGAATTGGATCTGATGCAACGCGGGTCAGTGCTGCTGGTCATGAGCCGTGCTGGCATCATCGACTTCGAATCTCTCGAAGCATCTGTCCGGAGCGGCCATGTGCGTGCTGGCATAGATGTCTTTCCGGTTGAGCCGTTGCCTCGGGATTCCGCACTCCGGCATCTCGAGGGCGTCATCCTCTCCAGTCATCGGAGCGGCGGCATGCCAGAGAGCTTCTTGGAAATCGGTCGGCTCGTTGTCGCCGACAGCGAACTTATCCTGCGTGGACTACCCCCACAGGCATGCAAACGGGCCGAACGCGAGACTGTCGCCCGCATGCGCAGCCGACCGGTCTCAAAATCCTAGGCGCGCAGAGCTTGAGATCAAGACGCTTGGACAACTTGGGATGAACCGAGGCACTAGGATCATCATCCGAGCGTTTCCTTGCCCCCGATCACCTACTGCTTCGAAAAGCAGGTTACCATGGCTCCTAGCGGCTATCTCCGCGGCTTGATCAGTGACTTTAGGATCACATAGCGGCAAACCCGTTTTCTCGACTCGAGCGCTGATAAGTACCGAATCTTCGTCCTGATATTCGTCAATCTCCGGCCAATGAAAACTCGTTGGCGATGGTGACGTGGTGGTGAATGCAACCCTCGAAGTACCTGGACAACACTGCCTCTGTCGCGGCACGTGATTCAGCGCGTACGGGGCTGGCCAAAGCCGCATCGACGGCCGCCATATCTGGGTAGTTGATCGCCAGGATCATCGGAAATTCAGGCGCACCATCGTCGCGTTTTTCCGCGAAGCTGACTCGAACGTCGAGCGCGCCCGGGAAGGCCTTCCACTTCGGCAGAACCGTCTCAATCACGTCCTTGCGGAACGCTTCGATCTGACCTTCCTTCACTTTGCCTTCAAACAACGCATAGCGTGTGATCATCTGCTCGGTTCCTCATCCTTGCGTTGGAAAAATTCCATCAGTGCGGCCTGGTCCTCGCCGCCCAGCCCTGCGGCCGTCAATAGCCGGTGCACCTCGGCGCAGACCGCCGTCAGCGGCATTGCGGTGTGCGTGCGCCGCGCCAGGTCCTGGGCGGCGTTGAGGTCCTTCACCATGTTGTCGATGCGGCCGGTTCGCCGGTAGTCGCGAGTGGCGAAGCGCGGCAGGTATTCCTGCAGGATGGCGCTGTCGGCGCGGCCGCCTTTCAGCGCCTGCGGGATCTTGAGCGCGTCGACGCCGGCGTCAAGCGCCAGCTTGGTCGCTTCGGCGACGGCCATGAAGTTCAGCGCGCATAGCACCTGGTTGATCAGCTTGGTCGTCTGGCCGGCCCCGGCCGGGCCCATATGCGTGTAGTTGGTGGCGACGTGGCGCAGCACCTTGTGGGCGTCGGCCACATCCTCGGCTTCGCCGCCGGCCATAAGCGTCAATTCTCCAGTCAGCGCCTTGGGCGCGCCGCCGGACAGCGGACTGTCGACCCAGCGCAAACCCTTCTCGCTGGCGTCGGCGGCGAGTTGGCGCGTCGCGTCGGGGTCGATGGACGACATGTCGATGATCAGCGTGCCGGGCTTCGCCCCAGCCGCCACGCCGGCATCGCCGAACACGGCGCGGCGCACGATCGCCGCCGAATTGAGGCTGAGGATCACGTAGTCGGACGCGCCGGCGGCCTCGGCCGCGCTCGCCATGGCGGTCGCGCCCCTGGCGACCAGCGCCTCCACCTTGGCCTTGTCGAGATCGAACACGGCGAGGCGATTGCCGGTGGCAAGCAGGCGCTCGCCGATCGCCCCGCCCATGGCGCCGGCGCCAATCAATGATACTTTGTGGTTCATGACGATAGCTCCCCGAATTTCGTTGTTATATCCGCGACAATCTCATCGAGCGGCGCGTCGATCGGCACGGCGATCGCATTCTCGTCCTTGCCCGGAACTTCCAGTGTCGCGAACTGACTGTCGAGAAGGCTGGTAGGCATGAAGTGGCCAGTGCGCTCATGCATGCGCTTCGAGATCAGCTCGCGCGAGCCGTCGAGATGGATGAACAGCACCGGCGCACCCGCCTGCTCGGTGATGAAATCGCGATAGGCGCGCTTCAGCGCCGAGCAGCCGACGATCACCGGCGCGGGCGCTAGCCGCAGCATTTCGCCGACCTTGGCCAGCCACGGCCACCGATCGGCATCTTCCAGCGCAATGCCGGCGCTCATCTTGGCGATGTTGACCTCAGGGTGCAGCTTGTCGCCGTCTATGAATGTCGCCGCGATCGCGCGGGCGAACGCCTCGCCGATCGTCGTCTTGCCCGAACCGGTAACGCCCATGACCACCATGCGCGGCGGCCCGTCAGATCGAAGCTGTGATGCCGCCATCGACATAGAGAATGTGTCCGTTGACAAAGGATGACGCGTCGGCGGCCAAGAAGACGCAGGCGCCGACCAGTTCCTCGACCTTGCCCCAGCGGCCGGCCGGCGTGCGCTTTTCGAGCCAGTCGCTAAAGGCCGGGTCGGCGACGAGTGCCGCGTTGAGCGGCGTGTCGAAATAGCCCGGCGCGATCGCATTGCATTGCAAGCCATGTTTTGCCCAGTCGGTCGCCATGCCCTTGGTCAGGTTGCCGACCGCGCCCTTGGTCGCCGTGTAGGGCGCTATGCCCGGCCGGGCGAGTGCCGTCTGCACGCTGGCGATGTTGATGATCTTGCCACGGCCGCGCTTGATCATGTGCCGGGCCACCGCCTGGCCGACATGGAAGACGCTGGCGACATTGGTCTGCAACAGGCGTTCGAACGCCTCGGCGGGAAAATCCTCGAGCGGCGTGCGAAACTGCATGCCGGCATTGTTGACGAGGATGTCGATTGGCGTGCCGGCAAGCTCGAAAGCGTCGACGGCGGCCCGGACCTTGTCATGGTCGGTGGCGTCGAAGGTAAGCGTCGCCGCGCCCGGAAGCTGACTGGCAACGGCCGTGAGCTTTGCCTCATCGCGGCCATTGAGGACCACCTTGGCGCCGGCTTCGGCCAAGCCTTTGGCCAAGGCAAGTCCGATGCCCTGCGAGGAGCCGGTTACGAGCACGGTGCGCCCGCTGAGATCGAATAGATTGGACGACATTTTCCCGATTGCCTCTTGTGGCTGCGCGCCTTATGTTATCGATAACATCATCTGTCAAGTCAAGTGGAGCGAATACCGATGCAGCGGCCTCACATCCTTCAGGTTGGACCCTATCCCGCGTGGGACGAGGAGCCGCTCAACGGAGCCTTCACGGTGCACCGCTATTTCGCCGCCGAAGACAAGACGGCGTTCCTCGCCGAGATCGGACCGCAGGTGCGCGGCATCGCCACACGCGGCGAGCTCGGCGCGAACCGCGCCATGATCGAGGCCTGCCCTTCGCTCGAGGTGGTATCGGTCTATGGCGTCGGTTTTGACGCAGTCGATCTCGTGGCATGCCGGGAGCGCGGCGTGCGCGTCACCAACACACCGGACGTCCTGACCAACGACGTCGCCGATCTCGGCATCGCCATGATGCTGTGCCTGTCGCGCGGCATGATCGGCGCCGAGCGCTGGGTACGCGACGGCAGCTGGGTGGCCAAAGGGCTTTATCCGCTCAAGCGGCGTGTCTGGGGCCGTCGGGCCGGCGTGCTTGGCCTCGGCCGCATCGGCTATGAGGTGGCCAAGCGTCTCGCCGGCTTCGGCATGGACATCGCCTACAGCGACGTCGCGCCGAAGGATTTCGCACCGGACTGGGAATTCATTGGCGATCCCGTCGCGCTGGCCGGACGTTCCGACTTCCTGTTTGTCACGCTCGCCGCATCCGCCGCGACGCACCATATCGTCAACACGAAGGTGATCACGGCCCTCGGCGAGGAGGGCATGCTGATCAACATTTCGCGCGCGTCCAACATCGACGAGGATGCGCTGCTCGAAGCGCTCGAGAACAAGGTGCTCGGCTCGGCCGCGCTCGATGTCTTCGAGGGCGAGCCGAAGCTCAATCCGCGATTTCTCGCGCTCGATAACGTGCTGCTGCAGCCGCATCATGCGTCGGGGACCGTCGAAACCCGCAAGGCCATGGGCAAGCTGGTGCGCGATAATCTTACCGCCCATTTCGCCGGCCAGCCGCTTCTTACGCCGGTGCTCTAAGAGGTTAGCCATGAAATCCATCGTCATCCATGCCGCCAGAGACCTGCGCATCGAGGATCGTCCGGCTGAGGAGCCGGGCCAGGGCCAGGTGCTCGTGCGTCTCGCCGCCGGCGGGATCTGTGGCAGCGACCTGCACTACTATAATCACGGCGGCTTCGGAACGGTGCGCCTGAAGGAGCCGATGATCCTCGGCCATGAAGTGTCCGGCGTCGTCGAGAAGCTTGGCTCCGGCGTCAGTGGGCTGGAGCGCGGGCAACTGGTCGCGGTGTCGCCGTCGCGGCCCTGCTACGGCTGCCGCTATTGCCGCGAAGGAATGCACAATCAGTGCCTCAACATGCGCTTTTACGGCAGCGCTATGCCGTTTCCGCATATCCAGGGTGCGTTCCGCGAAATGCTGGTGGCGGATGCGCTGCAATGCGTGCCGGCCGACGGGCTGACGGCCGGGGAGGCGGCGATGGCCGAACCGCTGGCGGTCTGCCTCCACGCCACGCGGCGCGCCGGCGAGATGCTGGGCAAACGCGTACTGGTCACCGGCTGCGGACCGATTGGCCTCTTGTCGATCCTCAGTGCGCGGCGGGCGGGCGCTGCCGAGATCGTCGCGGTGGACATCACCGATTTCACGCTGACGATGGCGCTGCGCGCCGGCGCCGACAAGACGATCAACACCGGCACCGATCCGGAAGGGCTTACGCCCTATCTCGCCGACAAGGGGACGTTCCACATCCTCTATGAATGCTCGGGCGCGGCGGCGGCGCTGGCGCAAGGCATCGCGGCGCTGCGCCCGCGCGGCACGATCGTGCAGCTCGGCCTCGGCGGCGCCGAGATGGCGCTGCCGATGTCGGCTGTCACCACCAAGGAACTGTCGATCAACGGCTCGTTCCGCTTTCACCCGGAATTCGCCGTCGGGGTCGAGCTGATGCGCAAGAGGCTGGTCGACGTGAAGCCGTTGATCACTCATACGGTGGCGCTCGGCGAGGCGCTTTCCGGCTTCGAGCTCGCCAATGACCGCAGCCGGGCAATGAAGGTCCAGATCGCTTTCAGGTGAGCGTTGGAGTGCGTTGCATTCCGCAGTGATATCGATAACGTACGGCCATGCAGCCTTCGCCCAAACGCCCGACCATGGCCGATGTCGCGCATCGCGCCAACGTCTCGACGATGACCGTCTCGCGCGCGTTCAAGCGCGATACGTCGGTCAGCGCGGACACGCGCGACCGCATCCTCAAGGCGGCTGAAGAGCTCGGCTATGTCTTCGACAGCATCGCCGCCAATCTGTCCTCGCGCCGCTCCGGATTCGTGGCCGCGACAATCCCCTCGATCAACAACGCCAATTTCGCCGATACCGTGCGCGGCATGACCGAAGGCCTGCGCGACAGCGGGCTGGAGATACTGCTCGGCTTCACCGACTACAATGTCGAGGAAGAGGAGCGCCTCGTGGGGCAATTGCTGCAGCGGCGGCCGGAAGCGATCATCGTCACCGGCGGCCGGCACACGCCGCGCTGCCGCAAGATGCTCGCCAACGCTGGCGTGCCGGTGGTGGAGACCTGGGATCTGCCCAGCGAGCCGATCGGCCATGTCGTCGGCTTCTCCAACGCCGATGCCGGGCGGCTGATGGTCGAGCATTTCGTCGGACGCGGCTACTCGCGGCTCGGCTTCATCGGCGGCGACACCTCGCGCGATACACGCGGCCTCGACCGCCGGCGCGGTTTCATCGCCGCGCTGCAGGATCGCGGCCTCGACGCCTCCCGCGTTATCGCCTCGGGCGTGCCGCCGATCTCGATGCGCGAGGGCGCCGCCGCCATGGTCGAGATGATCTCGCGCTGGCCGGACACCCAGGCGGTGATGTGCGTGTCGGACCTGTCCGCTTTCGGCGCGCTGATGGAATGTGTGCGGCGCGGCATCCGCGTCCCCGAGGATGTGGCGATTGCCGGCTTCGGCGCCTATGACCTCGCCGAGCAGTCGGTGCCGCCGATTACCACGATCGATGTCGGCGCGCATGAGATCGGCATCCGCGTCGCCGAGCTGGTGCTCGACCTGCTCAATGGCCGGCGCGCGGCCGAAGAAAGGATCGTTGTCGGCATGACGCCGACGGTGATCGTGCGGCAAACCGCCTGACAACAGGGGACGCGAACGGCCGACGAGATGATCGCCGGCCGCTGTTCTGCTGCTTGTCCGGAGTTCGGTCTAACCTATTTGCCCCAGATCTTCTTGTATTCGTCGCGGTAGCCATTGCCCGGGTCGAAGCGGTTGTCGGGGCCGCCGTCAAACTCGACATTATCCGACGTCACCACATGTAGCGGCGAGATGTAGCCCGACCATTTTTCGCCCGCCATGGCGCGGTTGAGCTCGTCGACCAGCTGCCAGCCCTGCAGGTTCAGCGGCTCGGCCACCGTCACCTTCTGGAACTGGGCGGAGCGGATGCGCTGATAGGCCGACTCCGAGCCGTCGCCCGCCGCCACGTTGATTGGCGCGTCGGTGCCCGACTTGCCGGCGGCCGCCAGCGATGGCCCCATGAAGTCGAAATAGAGGTCGTTGATGGCCAGCGAATGGGTCCAAGCGTCGCCGTATTTCTGCAGCAGCGAGGTGGTGAGCTGCGGCATGCGCTGCGAGGTCTCCGCAATCGGCGTGTCGACATATTCGAGCACCTTGCCACCGAGATCCTCGATCTCCTTCTTCATCCGGTCCGCCTTGGCAATGGCAATCTGATAGGTGGAGTCGGTGAAGATGATGACGCCGGGCTTGCCCTTGGCATCGACGAAAGCCCAGTCGGCCGCCGCCTTCGACACTTCCATCGGATCGGTCGAGACGTTGGCGATGATGCCGAGGTCGTCGATCGGGCCGACCGTCGGCGCCGCGTGCCATGCGACCATCGGAATCTTGGCGGCCTTCGCCTGCTCCATCGCCGGCTTCTGCTCGACGGCGTCGAAGCCGTTGATGATGATGCCGTCGGGATTGAGCGCCAGCGCCTGGCCGAAGGCCGCGGTGCGGCCGCCGATGGAACCGGCGCCGTCAAGCGTCTTGACCGTCCAGCCGAGCGCCGCCGCGCCTTCCTCGACGCCCTTGGTGACGCCCAGAATGCCGCCATTCTTCATGTCGGCGCCAAGCACGACGATGGTCTTGCCGGCAGCGCCCTTCGGTCCGCTCGTCGGTCCGTCCCACTTCTCGACCTTGCTGGCATATTTGTCGGCGACTGCCTTGGCGTCGGCCATCGGGTCGGCCAGCGCGGTCGAGGCGATGCCAAGCGCCAGGCCGGCGACGCCAAGCTGAAGAAATGTTCTGCGATGCATGTTTCTTCTCCCATTAAGCGTTGTTGGTTGTCTTTGTTGGATGGTGGGTGGTTGGTGGAGGCGGCACGACAGCCCCGCGGCGGCGCTGCGCGTAGCCGGCGATGCCGATTGCCACGAGCAAGGTGACGCCGTTGAAGAGCGGCTCGACCCAGAACGAGCCGCCGAACTGCTGGATGCCGGAAATGCCGACGGCGAGGATGACGACGCCGACGATCGTGCCCCAGACATTGACGCGGCCGGGCTTGATGGTGGTCGATCCGAGGAAGGCGCCGACCAGCGCCGGCAACAGATATTCGAGACCGACGCTGGCCTGGCCGATCCTGAGCTTCGAGGCGAGCAGCACGCCGCCAAGCGCGGTGAGCGCGCCGGAGGCGACGAAGGCGCCCATGACGAATTTCTGCACGGGAATGCCGTTGAGCGCCGCCGCCTTCGGGTTGGCGCCGATGGCGTAAAGGTAACGGCCGATCGGAAGGTATTCGAGCACCAGCCACATCACGAGCGCCAGGACGACCACGTAGTAGCCGGTGATCGGCAGGCCGAACAGCATAGTGCCGTTGAGGGAGAGGAAGCCGCCGGGAAGCATGCCGACGATCTGGCGGCCGCCCGTGTACCACATGGCTAAAGCATAGAGCACGGTGCCGGTGCCGAGCGTGGCGATGAAGGAATCGATACGCGCCACTTCGACCAACAATCCGTTGATGAAGCCGGTGACGACGCCGAGCAGGATAACGATCAGCACCGCAATGGGCCACGGGACGCCGAAGGCGGTCTGCAGGCTGATGGCCAAGACATGCCACAGCACGATGCCGTAACCAACCGTCAGGTCGATGCGGCCAGCTGCCATGGGGATCATCGCGGCCAGCGACAATATCGCGATTATTGCCTTGTCGGAGACGATCGAGCGCAGATTGAGCAGCGTCGGGAAGGTCCTGGGCAAGAGCAACGAAAACAACAGGATCAGCAGCAGCATCAGAATCGGCAGGCCGTAGACCGGCAGATAGCGTGCCGCCTTCTGGGCGGAGCTCAACCCGGCAAGCTCCGAGCGGGTCGGCTCCAGCGCCGTCGATTTGATCGAGTTCATGGATCCTCCTCAGGCGGCTTCGGACGCGGAGGCGGCGCGGATGAGCGCTGCCGTCGTCAAGGCATCGCCGGCCAATTCGCGCACGATGCGGTTGTGCGAGAAGACGAGCGCGCGGTGGCAGATATGGGCGACTTCCTCGAAATCGGTGGAGACGACGATGACCGCCAGCCCAGCCTCGACGGCCGCCGCGATCAGCCGGTAGATCTCGGCCTTGGCGCCGACATCGACGCCGGCGGTCGGATCCTCGGCGATCAAGAGCTTGCGGCCCGTCGCCAGCCAGCGGCCGACGACGACCTTCTGCTGGTTGCCGCCGGAGAGGGCCTCGATCGGCAGATGCGGGTCGTTGGGCTTCAAGCCCAGCCGCGTGCCGAGCTCGCGCGTCAGTTCGCTCTCCCGTGCCGGCTTCATGAAGGAGAACAGCCCGCGGCCGATGGCCGACGGGTTGAGATACATGTTCTCGCGCACCGAGAGCGACAAGGCGACCGATTCCTCGGTACGGTCGCGCGCTATCAGCCCGACGCCGGCGGCAAGCGCGGTTCCGACCGCGGAGAGATCGAGGCGCTTGCCGTCGAGCGAGACCAGGCCATCGAAACGCTCGGCGCCGAACAGCGCGCGGCCGACGGCTTCCTGTCCGGCGCCGCGCAGGCCGACCAATCCCAGCAGCTCGCCGGACCGCGCATCGAAGCTCACCGGGCCGACGCTGCCGCAAGTGAGGTTCTCCACCTTGAGCCGCTCCGGTCCGTCCTGCCATCGCAACTTGGCGAACATCTGATGCGCCGGACGGCCGACGATGAGGTCGACCAGTTCCTGTGGCGTGGTCTCGGCGACCGGCTTGACCGCCACCATGCGGCCATCGCGCATGACGGCGACCCGGTCGGCGATGCGGAACACCTCGTCCAGCCGGTGCGAGACATAGATCATGCCGACGCCGCGCTCGCGCAGCGGCCGCAGCGCCTCGAAAAGGCGCTCGACCTCGTCCGCCGGCAGGCTCGCGGTCGGCTCGTCGAGCACCAGCACGTCAGCTTCGGTTGCCAAAGCGCGGGCAATGGCCACCAGCGACTTTTCCGTGCGGGAGAGGTCCTGCACGCGCGTCGCCGGATCGAAGGCGCAGCCGACAAGCGCCAGCGCGCGCTCTGCCCGGCGCTCGGTGTCGCGCCAGTCGATCAGGCCGGAGCGGCGCGAAAATCCCTGCGCCATGCCGACATTCTCGGCCACCGTCATCCATTCGATGAGGCCGAGATCCTGATGGATGAAGGCGACCTTCTGCGGTTGGTTGGGGCGGGGCGGGCGGTGGTGATAGTCCTCGCCGCGAAACCGGATCGTGCCCTGATCGCGCCTGTGAATGCCAGCGAGCGTCTTGATCAGCGTCGACTTGCCGGCGCCGTTCTCGCCGAGCAGCGCGACAATTTCGCCCTCGTGGATGTCGAGCGAGACCGACTTCAGCGCAAAGGTGCCGCCGAAGCGCTTGGAGATGTCGATGAATTCGATGAGCTTGGGCCGCATCTATGGCCCTCCCAAGCCAAACGAACGGACTGAATTGCCACCGATGTTATCGCTAACATTTTTGCAGGTCAAGTCTTGAAAATGGCTCACCGCGAAGGCTATCGATGGTCCGAATTCGTGGGAGGATGACGCATGTTCGGAGATGTCGAAGGCGCCGGTTTCGAGGTCCTCGACGAGCGGTTCGAGAGCTGTTTCGTCGGCCATGTGACGGTCGAGCGGCTGTGGACCGGCGGGCGTTGGCTGGAGGGTCCGGCATGGTTCGCCGCCGGCCGTTACCTGGTCTTCTCGGATATCCCGAACGACCGGATCATGCGCTACGACGACACCAACGGCGTGGTCTCGGTCTTTCGCTCACCGTCCAACAACGCCAATGGCAACACCGTCGACACCGAGGGGCGGCTGGTCACCTGCGAGCACCGGGCGCGGCGCGTCACGCGCACCGAGCACAACGGATCGATCGCGGTCATCGCCGACCGGTTCGAGGACAAGCGGCTCAACTCGCCGAACGACGTGGTGGTGCGCTCGGACGGCACTGTGTGGTTTTCCGATCCGCCCTACGGCATCGCGACCGACTATGAGGGTGACCGCGCCGAGCAGGAGATCGAGGGCTGCCACGTCTATAGCGCCGACCCCGACACAGGCGAGGTGGCGCGCGTCGTCTCGACCATGGCGAAGCCCAACGGCCTCGCCTTCTCCCCGGATGAGAGCATCCTTTATGTCGGCGATACCGGTGTGACGCACCAGAAGGGTGGGCCGCGGCACATCCGCAAGTTCGCTATCGAGGGCGCGGTGCTCAAGGATCTCGGCGTTTTGGCAACTTGCTCGGCCGGCCTGTTCGACGGGTTCCGCGTGGACACAGCCGGCCGCATCTGGGCGGGCGCCGGTGACGGCGTCCACTGCTTCGATCCCGACGGCACGCTGATCGGCAAGATCCGCATTCCGGAGACGGTGGCGAACCTCACCTTCGGCGGCGCCAAGCGCAACCGTCTGTTCATCACGGCGCGGCAGTCGCTCTATTCGGTGTTTGTCGTCGCCAATGCGGCAGCACGAGCGTGAGTTCGAAGAGAGGGATGTTGGCCATCCGACCACAGGGTTCAAATGCGCTTCCCATTCTGACCCGTGGCCGATAGACTACAGAAGGTGTGGTGATCGGTTGAGTTCACCGCCCCATTTCGGCCATTCACGATGAGTTCATGGCCAACTCAGGTTAAATTGATGTGTCGAGCCAGCAATCAATCTCGTTTGTTGTTTTCGGGTTCGCCAGACCATACGAGACGATACGAAGGATATGGGTTGGCTAACCATCCGCTAAGCCATTGATTTTCTTCGAAGGTCTCACACCCTCAGCGACTAACATAATCGTCGTAAATCAATAGCTTACAAAGCGGTTTGCCGAATTCGATTCAAGAAGCCCGAGCCTGCCGCTCGGCGAATGACGACGATGCTGACCGCTTTCCAGATAGTGGCGACTTCCGGTTTGGCGCATTCAAATTGCCGGGCTCGATTTTATTCGTGCAGTCCACGAGGGCGTCGATGGGCGGCTGCCGAAAACTATGTCGCCTGAGTTACTGACGGCCGATAAAAGATGCGCAGATCTACCTCCCTAAGAGATTGCGCTCGACGGTTCTGAGGTGCGATAGCATCGCGTCCTTCGCGCTTTCCGGATCACGGAAGTAGATGTTGCCGGTGGGATCAGCCGCGTTCGCTCCAGTCTATGCTTGCAGCCTGGCGGGTAGGCGCGCTGGCATAGACGATCCCGAAGATCACCAGCGCGATGCCCATGAGATGGCTGACGCTGACTTCCTCGCCGAGAAATACGCAAGACAGCAAAAGTGCGGAAACCGGGAGAACCGCCATGAAGACGCTCGCCTCGCCGCCTGACATGCACGCCGTTCCCGAATACCACAACCAGAAGCCAAGGACCGTCGGGAACAAAGCGATATAGACGGTGGCGGCGAGTGCCTCGGGCGTTGCGACCACCGGCTCGAACATCAGCACAAGCAGGCCCAAGGGGACTGTGAGAGCCAGCGAGATAGCGCTCATCAATGTCGCCAAGCTTAGGGGCGGTAGCGGCCGCGCGATCTTTTTGTTGAGGATGCTGAACAGTGCCTCTCCCGTCACCGCGAGCACGACGATCAGGTTTCCGACGAGTTGAAGCCAATAGGACCCTCCACTCTCCGAGGGGACAAAGCTGACCAGGACCGCGCCGGATGTCACGGCCGCAATTGACATCCATAGTCGAGCCGTCAATCGTTCGCGCAGCACTATGGTCGCGACCAAGGCCGTCAGAACGGGAAGCAGACCCGAGATGATTCCGGCAGCCGAGCTTGTCGTCATTTTCAACCCGACGATCATCAGGATGCTGTAGGCGGCACTCCCTGCTACAGCCTGCAGGGCGATGATGGCAAATTCGGACCGATGCACCTTCGGCCACGGTGTCTTCGTGGCGAGCATCAAAAATCCAAAGAGCGGTGTCGAAATCGCAAACCGCAGTGGCACTGCGAAAAACGGGTTCATGCCGTTCGCGATGAGCTTGCTCGCGACGACTCCCGATCCGACCAGCGACATGGCCAGGAACAGGCTGGCGCCGGCGACAAATCTGCTCGACTGCATGTCGCTTCTTTCCTAGGCCCGTGTGCCGTACGGAATGCTTCGCCTGGCATCCCTCAACGGTGCGGCCCACCAACAGAGATGATCAAGCAGGTTGTCAGCTGCCTTCCGACGCCCTTCTATATCCTTCAACGCTCCGTTCTCGTCGAATTCATCCCAGACGCCGTGGAAGCTGATGCAGTCGCGCACGCTCACAGCGTGCAGCTCGGCAAAGACCTGCCGAAGATGCTCGACCGCACGCAGTCCGCCGGAGGTCCCGCCATAGGACACAAAACCAACCGGTTTGCCGCGCCATTCCAGGTCTGCCTGGTCGATGGCATGCTTCAGGTGTCCGGGGAAGCTGTGGTTGTACTCGGGAGTGACGATGACGAAAGCATCCGCAGCTTCCAGTCGGCCGGCCAGCGCCTGCATTTCGCTCCCGCGACTTGCCGGATGAAATGTAGGCAAACGAATATCAGCGAGATCGATCACGTCGATGTCAAAGCCAGCGTGCCTTGTGGCTTCGGACACGAACCACCTAGCGACTTTGTCGCCGCGACGGCCTTCGCGGGTGCTTCCGATAATAACGACGAGCCCGAGACCAGAGGACATTGGAGCACCATGCGAGTTGCCGATGCACCAGAAGTCGCATATATGATCGATCAATAATATGCGGAAAATTTAGTTCAGTTTGATCGATTGAATAGATCATGCTTGATGCGCTGACGCTCGATCAGGTACGCACTTTCGTGGCGGTCGCAGATACCGGAAGCTTCCGCAAGGCAGGCCTCAAGCTCGGCCGCGCCCAGTCGGCCATAAGCCACGCAATCGCCAGGCTGGAAACCGAGATCGGTGTCTCGCTCTTCGACAGGAACTCTCACCGCCCGACGCTCACCATCGAGGGACGAGCCCTGCTCGAGGACGCACGCTCCTTGCTGTTACGAACGGATCTTCTGCGCGCGAAGGCGCAGGGAATGGGAGAGGGGGTCGAGGTCGAACTGTCGATCGTCGTGGATACCTTGTTCTCGACTGACATCGTTGCCGAGGCACTCGCGAAGATGCAGCTCGCCTTTCCAATGGTAAGCGTCCGCGTTAGGGTCGGCACCTTGGGTGAGCCACTGGAAGCGCTCAAGGAAAGACGCGCCGATTTGGCCGTCACCGTTGGTGAGGACCTCCGCGATCCTCGGATCGAGTTTGAATCGATCGCGCGATTGACCATGGTGGCTGTGGCGGCATCGGCTCATCCCCTGGTCGCCCGCAAGAACTCGGCACGCGTTCAATCTGCCGAGTTGACCGACCACATTCAGATCGTGATCGAGGATCCTTCTGAAGCCGCTCCAGGACGAGACTTCGGCGTTCTGTCACCGCGAACCTGGCGGGTCGGTGACCAACAAACCAAGCTTGCCCTGATCAGGGCGGGGGCGGGCTGGGGACGACTTCCTTACTGGATTGTCCGGCAAGACCTGGCCGAGGGAAGATTGGGCCGGGTTCTGACGGCTGCATTGGGGGGTAAGGGCGAGATCCTTAGCTGGGTCTACTTGGCTCATCGGCTGGATCGACCGCTTCGCCCAGCCGCCAAGCTTCTGAGAACCGCCCTGGAGCAAGTCATAGCCAGCAAGGCCACCGCGTTCGAACTTTGACCTAGGAATCCTGGTGATGGGTGCCTCCCGCGGCGCGGCGAGAGCGGGCTGCGATATGCCTTTATCGACGTCTCGAATTTGCGAGCGGCCGCAGGTGGAAGCTAGGTTTTGAAATATAAGGGATATAGCTTGTGGTTCTTTGGCCGGCATCACTGGAAATGGCGCGTGCCAGCGACTGTAGCGCCGCAGCGTTTGGTCCGGTCAAGTCACCATCGAGGACGCCGCGCAGCCCCATGACCATGATAGCCGCAATGATGGTGCCAGTATGATCAAAGATGGGAGCCGAGATCGCGGTATAGTCCGAGAGCAGGCCGGATCGGCTGCGGCTAATCCCATTCTCCCTGATAGTCGAAACGAGTTCACGCACTTCCTTCCAACCGCGCGCCACGTCGACCAGGTCCGTCGGCGAGGGGCGGCGCGATAGGTCCATCAGCTCCGCGTCAACATGGGATGAGGTCATGGCATTGGGAAGATACGCCTACCAGGAAGTCGATTACCGAAATCCAATCTCGTTGGACTGTACGCCTTTTCGAGTACTCTTTTTTGTGTCGGTTTTGTCCACGTAAGCCGTTCCCGGGGCGTTGCACGAACCGCCACCATGTCGGCTAGGTTCTCCTTGGACGAGTCTGGCCACACGCACCCGACAGCAGATGGCCCGCGTTAGGGAGTTTCGCTTCGAGGTCCAACACCCTCAGCATCTGGTGCGTTGTGGCGATTGCGGCGGCGATGACGGGAACACCGCATTCGGCCTCCACCTTTGGAACTGCTGCCAGGGAAGGCATCTGAACGCACGCTGAGAGGACAAGGGTGCCGATACCTCTGATGTCGAGTTTCTTGTAAACCTCCACGAGCGCCAGCGGATCCCGCGCGTCGACCGCCAGATTGTCCTCGATCTCAAGAGCGACGAAATCCTTGACGGATATGTCTTGGAAGAAGCACGTCGCCCGTTCCCAATTGATGACGACCCTTGTGCTGCGGCAGATCGGTGACGTCGGCCCCTTCGAATACCATGCTGCCCATGTGCTCGGTCGTTCGCGCCCAGCGATTAGTCGAAGCGGCATGCTCTTGCCCAGGGCCGCTGGGGCCGGGGATGGGGATGAATTCGTGTTTGGCGATGTCGATGGGCAGATTTGTGCGGGGCACGGACCTGGCCGTGTTAGGGCGCCCGCCAATGTGAAGGCGGGGCGTAGCAACGCCGTCAAAGGCTCAAGCTCATGGATGCTCCATCTGGACATTGGCTCCTCTGGCGGGGATCTCGAGAGCCCCGCCAGAGGAAACAGCCGTCGCTTGGGAGTTAGGACGGACTGTGAATCAGGCTGCCTGGACATTCCGCCAGACGCACTCCCATTTCTGGGGAGACGTCTTTGCGGCTGATATTCATGGCTCAGCTCAACTCATTGGCTTGCCTTGCGATTATTCATGCGGACCGAATGACAACAATGACGATTGGCGGAACGATTAATTGGCAACGCCTATGAATATCCGCTATTCGGTAGCAACCAAAAAATGCGTCGTGTGCCTGCCAACGGGGTGGACGAACTCGTCTGGTCGGCCAATGTCGTGTTAGAGCGACAACAGTCGCACCCGAGCTTCTGCAAGCCAGTGGGCTCCCGCCGCGGAATAAGCATTACTGCTGACAGCATGGAGCAATAGCTCCGCTGGTAATTCATAACCTATGCCTATTAATCCATCTATTCTTTATCATTGTTGTCCATGGCTTCACATGGATAATTCCAACTCCGCCAACGGGTTGAGACAGCCATGAACATTACCCAGACCGACATGTCTCAGCTTGAGAGCTTAGGTCACGATCATGCCTGTGTTGGGAGTTTTGCTGGCCGGGGCACTTCTATCGTTCGTTCTGAGTTTCGACGAATTCATCATAGCATTCTTCGTGTCCAGACCGAATCCAACGCTTCCCATCCTTAAGTTCGCCTCTGTGAAAACGCGGTATCGCGCCTGAACTGAACGCAGTCGCGACCTCTGCTCTCGGCGTTCTTATGGCGCTGACTGTTTTCCTGGTTGCGCGAAAGAGCATGCGGAATCGCAAGCAATGACGTCTTTTTCCCCATTGGCCAAATCGCGAGGCTCAGAAGTGGAGATTTCTAAAGTGGGTATTCTAGAAAGAATGCGTTTGGACGGGAAGGCCGCTTTCGTAACAGGGGGCGCCCGCGGTATTGGCAAAGCAATCGCCAGTGCATTAGCCGAAGCCGGGGCGCAGGTCGCCATTGTAGACCTTGATCTGGATGAAGCGAAGAAGGCATGCGCGGAGATATCGGCCGCAAACAGTAGCAGGCTGATTGCCATTAAGGCAGATATTACAGACCCACGACAGGTAAATGCGATGATAGACAGCATTCTCGAAGATTTCGGTCGCCTCGATATTGCTTTCTGCAACGCGGGAATCTCAAACGAAGTTGCGGTAGAGGACGACACGTACGAGGATTGGAAGAAGATCATTGAAGTGAACCTAAACGGTACCTTCTTGACCGCCCAAGCTGCCGGGCGGGTCATGCTGAAACAGGGAGGCGGTTCAATCGTCTGCACAGCATCTATGTCGGCTCATATTGTCAACATTCCCCAGCGCGAAGCGTCATATGCAGCATCAAAAGCAGCGGTCATCCAGATGTCCAAGGCAATGGCCATCGAATGGGCGACTAGGAACGTGCGAGTAAACACCATAAGCCCTGGGTATATGGCGACAGAAATGACATTGAAGTCGCCCGCGTTAAGACCTCTGATCGAGCAGTGGGAGCAACTGTCGCCACTTCGCCGCATGGGGAGGCCGGAAGAATTACAATCGATTGCCGTGTATCTCGCAGGCGACACTAGTTCGTTTACGACTGGAGCCGACTTCATCGTCGACGGTGCGTATACGTGTTTTTAAGATCTTCATTTGGCGGTCAGTAGCAAATAGGGGAATCGCTATGTTACTTTCGTGCACCAACATAATAGTCCCAGGAGAAAGTTTGACTGACAAGGCAACTCTATTGCGGAGCTGGGGTTACAAAGGTATCTCTGTATTTGCCAATCATAGCTCATGGAACGATGAGAAGATGGATGAATTGCTTCATCTCGAAGAAAACACCGGCATTACACCTTGTGAATTCCTGTTTGTGTCGCCCGCCGCCGGGAAACTGATGAGTAATGATGCCGGTGAGAGAGCGGCCACAAAGGCACTCTATATCCAGGCGGCTAAGGTGTGCGCGCAAATCGGGGCTATTACCGAAATCGAATATCTTCTGGGACCTCAGGATCCTCTGCCATTGTTCGACATATATCGGCAGATGACGCCGGAGCAAGAGGATCACTTCGTATCGATCTACCGGGATATCGCTCGAGCGGTGGTCGGAACCAACGGGGCCGTCCTCCTTGAGGGGATTAACCGTTATGAAAGCCCCTATTTGAACAGCATTGTGGACTGCGCGCGGGTAGCGTCCAAGGTTGGCTTGAAGGAAACCGGGATTTTGCCCGATTTCTTTCACATGTCGATCGAGGAGGCCGATATAGCTGACGCTATAACGGCCGTTGCTCACGGCGATGCCATTCGACATGTGCATTTGGGCGACAACAACCGCTGTACCCCAGGATCCGGAAGCATTGACTGGGAACGCGGGCTTAGAGCTCTCAAGGTGTGCGGATATAGCCGATTCATCAATTTGGAATGTAGCACGATGGGGCGGCCAGAGATCACACTGCCCGCAGCAGCCGATTTTTTGACCGGTATTCTCCGTCGGATATAGACAATGATAGAAGCCTTTTCGCTCAGGAGGCCTTTCTTCGAACTTGGGCCGAAAGTTTATTTATACGGTGACAGAGCTATTGAGCTCGCATTGTATGCTGACAAGCTGTGTGACGACTATGGCGTGGATATCATCTGCACGGCACAGTACACGGACATCTACCGTATCGCGCAGAAGACAACTCGCCTAAAAGTATTTGCTCAACACATGGATGCAAACAGCATCGGTCGTGGTGTAGGCGCGGTATTGCCTGAAGCCCTTAGAGAAGCGGGTGCAGTAGGTGTTTTGCTGAACCACGCAGAGAAACCCTTAAGTCTTTCGTTACTCAATGCAACAATCCGTCGAGCGGATGAAGTTGGGCTCGCTACGCTGGTTTGCGCGGGATCGGTCGAAGAAAGTGCCGCTGTCGCTAGGCTCAGACCCAATATTGTTCTGGCAGAATCTCCGGCGTTGATCGGGGGCGGGAAGCGTAGCGCAAATGACATTCAGGAGATTGAGAGAATCAATCTGGCTGTGAGTGAGGTGGACAAGGAAATCCAGGTGCTGCACGGAGCAGGGATTAGCGACGAGAATGATGTCTACCAAATCGTTCGTGCGGGCGCCGACGGCACTGGTTCCACCAGTGCTGTGATGTGTGCCGCAGATCCAAAGGACATGCTCGAACGAATGATAAGGGAAATGAGTCGCGCATATCGCGAGAGAGTCGGAAATTGAAGGGAGCTTAGCCACTATGGCAGTGTTTCATGAGACGATACCAATCAAATCGCGGCACGGCATCCATTTTGAGGACGTCACCGACCAAGTAACCACGATTGTTACTGCGGCCGGGATTCAAAATGGTATAGTGGTCGTATTCAGTCAGCACACCAGCTGCAGCGTGCTTATTCAAGAAGACTCTGAGGGGGAGACCTACGGAAAGATCCCGCTCATTCTTCAGGACACCATCAATTGTCTCGAAAAGATTATTCCGGACTGCAAATACGAAGGACAGTATCTGCATCCGGGGGAGTTCCACACGCAACAGGCGCTGGCGCTTCGGGGGGAACTGAATGAATGGTGCCTGAATACGGATGGGCATATACGTTCCTGTTTGCTCGGTCGTTCGGAGGCAATACCGCTGCTAGACGGTAAAATGACCCTGGGTCTTTTCGGGCGGATCTATTTCGCAGACCTCGATCAAACTCGCGAGAGGGAACGCGTCGTTCGGGTTCAGATCGTCGGCGAGTAGTCGAGAGAGCCAAGCAAACCGGTGGGCGCTTCGTCACGCCCAGCGGCGACAGCAGCCTCAGTCTTCATAATCTTCGCAGGGCCAAGTCTTTTTGAGCGAAAGTCGAAGGACGAGAAGCGATTGGGAGTGGTGGCAACGATGGGGATTATTACGGTTGATCTAGGAACTACGAATATCAAGGTAGGTGCGTATACCGATAACTTGACCCTCGTCGCGTTGGAGAGTTCGGGGGTTTCTTACCTCCGGAAAAACACGACCGTCGAGTTCGATGCAGAGCACTATCTAGCTCGAATTTTGGACCTCGTGGCAGCGTGTTACAGGAAAGCGCAGCCGATTCTTGGGCGGGAGCGGCCGGTACAATTGGTTTTAACCGGCCAGGCAGAGTCGCTCATCGTGGCCGATGAGTCGGGAAGACCCTTGCGGAACGGCATTTCTTGGCTGGACATGCGCTCTCAAAGTGAATGCGATGAGTTGTCGGCATTGTTCGACCGAGATACATGTTATCGTATAACCGGGCAGCCTGAAATTATCCCGACTTGGCCGTTGACGAAGTTGTTGTGGATTAAACATAACGAACCGGAGTGTTTCGGCAAGGCACGTAAGCTCTTTCTGCTCAAGGACTATGTTATATACCACTTGACCGGTCAGTTCGTTGGAGAGCATTCGATTTACCCATTCTCTCACTATTTCGATGTGACAAGACGGGTATATTGGGAGGCGCCGCTGCGGTATTGTAGTGTCGAAATATGGCAATTGCCCAAGTTGATAGAGCCCTGCTCGATTGTCGGAGAGATACTGCCAGGTGTGCGAAAGAAGCTTGATTTTCCAACAGGGTGCACCGTCAATTCGGGCACGCTCGATCATTTCGCGGGCATGATTGGGACGGGGAATATTGCTCAAGGAATTGTCAGCGAGTCTGCTGGGACGGTCTCTTCTATTGCGACGATTGTTGAAGAGCCATTTGCCTCATCGTCGCGTATTCCGTTATACTGTGGGCCGTTCGCTGATAGCTATATTTATCTTCCGGTATGTGAATCTGGTGGTATTAGTTTGGAATGGTTTAGGAAGGAATTTGTACCGGGCGTGTCATTTGGAGGGATAGACGCGGTAGCAAGTAAGAAAGAAGTCGACCGCCGCCTGACGTTTTTGCCATACCTTACGGGCGTTAATCCACCTGAGTTTGACCGGAACGCAACGGGTGTATTCTTTGGCGTAACAGTCGCACACGACTCTTACGACTTCGCCTTGGCAATTATGTATGGGGTTGCCTGTCTGCTTCGTAAGAATATAGACAACTTCAGAGCGGCCGGTATAGGCGTCGAAAAGATCATCTCGACAGGCGGTGGCGCTAAATCGTCACTGTGGTCTCAGATCAAGGCCAACATTTGCGGCTTGCCGGTTGCCATCCCCGCCGACGAAGAGGCACCAAGTCTAGGTGCGGCTATAATTGGAGCTGTCACGGCAGGTGAATATGCGAGCTATGGAGAGGCTGCTTCGCAATGCGTTAAGGTCGGAACGGTATACGATCCGGAATCGAACGGTAAAGCGTTTGAAAAGCAATACCAGCTATTTCGTCGCTTATACGATTCGCTGGGGCCTGTTTTCAAGGAATTCCCAGCAAACGGGTAGTATGCGCCCGGGAAGCTCAACACCCTGAAGGGATGAGGGGGCGGCGACCTGCGCTGTCCATTCTAACACGCCATACTTATGTGCGATTGGCTGATACCCGCTTGACGACTGAGATGAAATCTTCGACGAGCCGGTTGGGCGAGCCCCGATGGCCGATGCCAATCACGCATTCGCGCATATCGGTGATGTCGCGGAAGACGACACCAGGACGGGCATAGTAGCGCGCAGTGCTGTCTGCGGTGATGCTGATGCCGCGGCCCATTGCAACGGCCTGCAGTTCAGATTCGACAGTCGCCACTTCGAGCGCGACCGTCGCCGGCCGACTGCTGTCGCGATACTCGCTCGCCAGCCAATACTCCCGCCAGATCCCGGGCGTAGGCGAAGTGATGAGAGGTTCGTCCAATATGTCATTGAGCAGGACGGTCGGCTTGGCCGTGAGCGGATGGCCGGTGGGCAGGCAGGCAACACATTTCTCATAGGCGATCTCGACGATGTCGATATCTTCCGCCCCGATCGGCGGGCGGATAATGCCGCAATCGACCTCACCGGCAATGAGCCCGGCGCTGGGGTCGGAGAAATCATACTCCTTCAATCGCAAGATCGCGTCTGGCCGCACCCGCTCGAACTCCCTGACGATCGCCGGAATGAATTGGACTGCGGTACCGATCATGAAGCCGACGCGAAGCTCGCTTTTGAGGGCCAGTTGCAGCCGCCGCGCTTCGTCTTGGAACTGGTCCATGGAGCGGCTGAGCGCCAATGCCTTTGCGAGCAGCTTCTCGCCTGACTCGGTAAGGCTCACGGCGCGTGTCGTACGTTCGAACAAAGGAAAGCCGGCGTTCTCTTCGAGCTGGATGATGGTCTGCGAGAGGGCAGGCTGCGATACATTCAGGCGCTCTGCCGCTCGAGAGAAGCTCTTCTCTTGCGCCACGACAATGAAGGACCGTACATGCCGGAACTGGATATTCATAACCGTCACCAATTAATCGTTCCGCTATTTCATCCTTTTTGTCAATGGCTTCGGGTGGTTAATCGCTAGCAGGAACGAACCCCGAGGCGCACCGTGAACTTGAGACCCTCCCCGGAGTTCTTCTGTCCCCGTAGATGGTGTCGACGGGCTGCTACGCGCTGCACCTATCCGGCTTGGAATGCGTAATTTGCCGGCACGGCAGCCCTACAATTCGGCGGCTCGCGTCAGTTCAAAGACGAACAATATGTCATTCTGACCGCGCTCGATGAGCTTTTCAGTGAAATGACGCGGCCCGTGTGTCCTACTGGTGGCACGGCGATATGGACCGTTTCCTCGAAGAGGTTTTGCCTCTGTGACTTTCTTCCTCGAGCATTCAGCCGCTCTGCTCGGGCATGCCGATGGAGTCGGCAAGGACGTGCTTGCAAGGACAACAGCGCTTGCCGCGAAACTTGATCGGCGACAGCTCGGAGCGTGGTACGCCGACTTCCGCAGGGACTTGGTTTATCTGTAGGACCGTCGCGGAGAATGGGAGTCCTACTCGGAATTCTCGGCGAACCGCCGTGCGGAACGCATTCTATGCATGCCATGCTGCGCGATGAGCCTTTGTTCGAAGACTTGAGGTGAGGTAGAAACAGTTTGCCAGCGGGTGGTGAGGTGCTAGCGCTGATCCCAGGGCGGTGTCCCGCGAGGGAACGCAGGGACGGACGATATGCGAAGGTAGTCAGATGGGCCTGACGGTCCGCTTCGAGTCAACGCAACGTCCGGCCTAGTGAGACCCGATACGGCACGACCAGCTCCGGCTCGGCCAGTGCGGACAGAACCTTGAAACCCTGAAGGGATACACCGCCAAGCTCTGCAAATTACAGATCTACGGCCTATAGGTCCAGGCGGCAACGCCATGGCCGAACTTCTCGAAGGCAATCATGGCCACCAGGTTCGGCCCCGCCGAGCCCCGGTCGGATGGAGTGGCGCCGGCGGTTGGCTGATCCTCTCGCAACCCCGGCAGGTGACTTCTCCCGGACTGTCTGGATCACCCTTCATTGGTGCCCCCCCGAAACTGGCGGCCATTCATATCCCCTGCTTATAAATCGATCGCAAGTTTCACATTCTCAGCCCTCGGCGCAACTTCTAGACTGCCGAACATGGGGTACAGAAAAACCAATGGAAGCCTGATTGGGTCTGAGAGGGTCAGCGCTTCCGGGCTCAAAGCGGATAAAGAAGCGCTTCTTCGCGGCTGGTCGGCCGGCGCAGAACCCGGATGCCGAAGGCTCGTCTGTTACTCCACGACAGGCACGGAACCTGCAGATTGGACGGCCCGCTCTCCCGACGAATTGCGAGAGCATCCTGATCGAAGTGGAACGGACACGCCGAGCCTTTGAATACTACCGGACTGCAACAAAGAAATGGAGAAGACTAATGGGACGGAAGCACTGCAAGAATTTACCAACTAAGCTCTCGCTGGGCATGCTGGGAGCCCTTCTTTTCGCGGTGGGCGGCCACGCGGACGAAACCGGAACTGGTCCGGACGGCTGGAGCCAAGCGTATAAAGGAACACAGTTGCATATCATCGCTGAGGCGGCGACAAATTCGCAAGCTCTACAGGAGCTCCTCGCGGACTTCCAGAAAAAGACCGGGATCGAGGTGACGCTCGAGCAGGCGCCCTATGACGGTTTGGTTCAGAAAGCGGTGCTCAATTTCGCGACAAAGAGTGGTACGTACGACGTCCTCTCCATTCCTTACGAATATCTCGGGAGCTTTGCTGAACAGAACTATATCCAAATCGAGGATGATTTCTGCAATGCTCCGCCGAAGGGTGCGCCCACCTATAGCAGCGCGGACATCATTCCTGTGCTCTGGAAGGCGTCGTCCCAGTGGAAAGAGCATTGCTACGGCGTGCCGTCCAACAGTGGATTGATGATGATGTTCTACCGTAAGGACCTGTTTTCGGACCCGACTGAGCAGCAGGCCTTCAAGGCGAAGTACGGCTATGACCTCGCCCCCGCTAAAACATGGCAGCAATACAAGGACATCGCGGAGTTCTTCACCCGAAAGAGCGGAGACAAGCTGGCCGGTACGGAACTCTCCTCGCCCCTGTACGGAGTGGCGCTCGCGGGCAAGCGGCACACCGCCACTGTCCTAGAGTGGATGAACTACATGTGGACCTTCGGTGGCGGCCTATTCGACTCGTCTGGTAATCCGGCCGTGAATTCTGCAGCGAACGTGGCGGCGCTCGACTTCGAGAAGTCGCTCACGGCGTACGCGCCGCCCGGCTACACCTCGGCAACATGGGACGAGGTCACCACTCAACTCCAGCAGGGCATTGCTGCACAGTCCATTACCTGGGGCGACACCCCAGGCGCTATTGAGGACCCTTCCCAGTCAAAGGTCGTCGGTAAAATGGGCTACGCCGCCATTCCAACTAAAGCCGTTGGCGATCATCCCGAGGCGCTCTTGGGCAGTTGGACATGGACAGTGAATGCGGACTCCGCCAACAAGGGGGCCGCGGAACTGTTCATGGCGTGGGCCCTTTCAAAGCCCACTCAGACCAAGCTCGCCGAACTTGGCGGCTTGCCGGCTTTGACATCCGTCTTCCAAGACCCTCAGCTGCAGGCAAAATTGCCGTACTGGAACCAGGAGCTCTCTAGCCAGCAACAGGCTAAGGCGCGTCCGCGCATCCCACAATGGGGAGGCATGAACGACGTGCTGAGCAACCACCTCTCACAGGCCCTCAACGGCCAGGTGTCCTCACAAGCCGCTTTGGACGATGCGCAGAACGAGATCACCAAGCTGTTGAACGGCGCTCTCCCGGTGACATACCAATAAGGTGGGCTTGGGCATGGGAAATAGCACAATTCTACGTGACAAGGCGGCAGATGGGGGGGTGATACCCCCCCGCTCAGCGCGACGCAGCGGTCGGCGGCAGAAGCACGGGCAATGGTTCTACTTCTCGATGCAGATGCCGAGTTTGTTGATCCTGCTGATCGTTGTTGTGGCCCCGGTGATCTACAGTATCCAACTGAGCTTCCACAGCTACAGCCTCGTCATTCCCGGCAAGACCGGCCAATGGGTCGGTCTGGCCAATTATGAACGACTCATTCAGGATGCCGCCTTTGGCAACGCCATCCTGACCACCATTATCTTCGTGGTTTCGTCGGTTGTCCTTGAAACTGTAATCGGCACTCTAGTCGGAATCTGGCTGCATCGGCTGAAGGTCTTCCAGCGGCTGGTCACTTCGGCATTGCTGTTGCCGATGATCCTGGCCCCGCTGATCGTCGGCTTGATGTTCAACTTTGCGTTCAACGCCCAGTTCGGGTACCTGACCTGGATCCTGAGCGGGCTGGGTATCGGGCCGACGGGCGGTATGCTGAGCCAAGGGTCTACGGCCCTTGTGGCTCTTATCGCGGCGGATGTGTGGGAATGGTTCCCGTTTGTCGCGCTGATGGTGGTTGCCGGATTGCGGGCGCTTCCGACCGAGCCGCTGGAGGCAGCCGAAATCGACGGGGCAACAACGTTTCAGAAGTATTGGCTCGTGGTCTTGCCGATGCTCACCCCGATTCTCGCTGTGGCCGTCCTGTTCCGCACCACGGAAGCCGTGAGAGAGTTCGACAAGGTCTACATTCTTACTGGCGGCGGGCCGGGGTCATCGACCGTCGTGAACGACCTGTACCAATACCGTGTAAGTTTCGCCAATTGGGATCTCAGCTACGGTGCGGCGCTTAGCCTTGTTACCTTTGTCGTGATCATGGCCTTGGCTGCCGTGATGTTCCACTTCCTTCTGCGCAAGGACATGCGTCAATGACATCAGCGCGAACTCGCAGTGGCATAGGCCAAGCGGTGATCCTGGCCATCGTCACAGTGGCAATCCTTGCCTACCTGTCACCGTTGCTATGGCTGGTGCTCACCTCGTTCAAGAATCGCGTGGACATCTTCGCCTTGACTCCTAAGCTGACCTTCACGCCGACGCTCGACAACTACCGCGAGGCGTTCCAAAATAAGGGATTTAACAGGAACCTTATCAACTCGGTTGTGGTTGCTCTTGCGTCCACTGCAATCGCGCTCGTGGTGGGCGTTCCTGCCGCTTACAGCCTGAGCCGGCGGAGCGGGCGGTTGCAGGGTGTCTACCTTCTTATGTTGCTTGGCACGCGGTTGCTGCCGGCGATGGTCCTGTCGGTGCCTCTGTTCCTGCTGGCCTATCAATTGGGGCTCAGCGGCACCTATACGGCGGTCATCGCCGCATACCTGACATTCTCGATCCCCTTCACCGTGTGGATGATGCGCGGGTTCTTCATGGCGGTGCCGACGTCGCTCGACGAAGCCGCTCGATTGGACGGATGCAGCCACCTTGGAGCGTTCTTGCGCATCGTGCTGCCACTGACCCGGGGCGGGCTTGCTGCAACGAGCATCTTCTGCCTGATCAACTCCTGGAACGAGTTCCTTTTCGCGCTGGTCCTTACCTCACGGAATACGGCAACTATCCCGGTGGCGGTGCCAAACTTGCTCACTCCCATCGGGACGTTCTGGGGCCAGATCGCGGCGGTCGGCACCGTGACGGTGTTGCCAGTAGTGATCTTCGCGTTCGCCGTGCAGCGCTATATGGTTGCCGGAATGACCGGCGGTGCGATAGCTGGCGAGTAGGCAGGTGTTTGATCCCACGGTTTGATGGTATGCGCGTGCCCACCGCACTTGGCGTTGTGAACCGCGCTGGCCTTCGCGGTCGCCGTGCCGATCCAGTCACAACTGCTCAAGGCTGAACTGCCCGAACGGGAAGTACGTTCCATCGCCTATCACATGAAGGCTGCGCCCTTCCCAGCCTACAGGCAAACCGACTACGCCGCGCACACCGTATCGGTCGTCGATCCCGACACCGGTGTCATCAGCCCTTTCGGGCGGAATCAACCCCTCCTTCGTTGGTCCGTTGAGCCTATTTCATGGCCGATACGGAGCCCGGCGCCTTGCCAAAGCGGAATTCTGTCGCATGGCTCCACATGCGATGCAGGATGACAGCGAGCTTGCAAAGCAACAGCTACTTGGGCTTGGGCCATACCACGCCGCTTGGCAACGTTTCATACCCCACGCTCTGAGGCTCGACCATTTCTTGCTGAGCACAAGCAGCGAATAAGCCGCCTCATAGAGGACCGTGCGGGCGAGCTCGTCACCGCAACGGCTTACCTTGTCCTGAATGTCCGTCTCGCCAGATTGATAGCGTGCCGGGGTCAGACCCAAGTGCGCTCCGACATCCCTCGATCGGAGAAAGCGGTCCGGCTGATCGACCGTGGCACGAAATGCGCAGCGAACGCGGTGATCGGTCCCACACCGGGCACGGACATAAGCCGCCGGCAGACTTGCTCCTTGCGGGCGATATTGAGGACCTGCTTTGTCAGTCGCCCGGACTCGCGCAACATCGTTGCCACGATCGCCAGAAGCGGCTCGACAAGCGCATGATGACCGTATGCCGCGCCAATCAGCGCGAAGGCTGCGCGGCCTGGAGTGCCGAGCTTGATACCGGCCTCCCGCAGAATCGCCCTAACGACGTTCTCGATGGTCCGCGTTTCATTGAGGACCGTGCGTCGTGCGACGAGGAGAGATCGCCAGAGCCGACACTGCTGGCTCTTCACCTGCCGATACCAGCCAGTCCGCATGATCCGCGCCAAGGGGCGGCATCGTTGCGATCGGCTTTGTTCGGCGTCGTTTCAAGGCCGACCCCTAGTCGCGATTGCTTTGCCGTTTGAATCGAAGAGGTGCAGATGATCCGTGGCTGCGCTTAGGGAGAGCACATCTCCGACCTTGACCGACGACTTGCCGTCGAGGACTGCGGTGATCACTTCGTTCTGCGGCATTTCGACGATCGCATGTGTTTCGGCACCGAGATGCTCGACCACCTGCGCCACACCACGAAAGGTCAGGCCCTGCTCGCCGAGTGACAAATCTTCCGGGCGGATGCCGATCGTCACTTCGTCCTTGCGCGACAGACCGTGGTCCGTGCCGATCGGGCAGGTCAACGCGGTCCCGGCAGCAGCCAGCAGGTGGGCGCTGCCATCCGCCACGGAATCGACACAGGCCTTCATGAAATTCATCTTCGGGGAGCCGATAAAGCTGGCTACGAAGCGGCTCGATGGATGCAAATACAGCTCCATCGGACTTCCCACCTGCTCGATCTGGCCCTTGTTCAAGACAACAATCTTGTCGGCAAGTGTCATCGCTTCGACCTGGTCGTGGGTCACGAAGATCATGGTCGTCTTCAACCTCTGGTGAAGACGCGCAATCTCAATGCGCATTTGACCGCGCAACGCGGCGTCAAGGTTTGACAGGGGCTCGTCAAACAGAAAGAGCCTCGGCTCGCGCACAATGGCGCGTCCGATTGCCACGCGTTGCCGCTGCCCGCCTGAGAGTTGTCTTGGCTTTCGCTCCAGAAGGGCATCAAGTTCAAGAACGCGTGCGACATCTTCGACCTTATCGCGGATCGTCTGCTTGTCGACCTTGGCGAGCCGAAGGGCGAAGCCGATGTTTTCGCGGACGGTCTTGTGCGGGTAGAGCGCATAGTTCTGGAAGACCATCGAAATCTGCCGTTTCGACGGCGGAAGGTCATTGACGACCGTGCCGTCAATGCTGATCTCGCCCTGCGAAATGTCTTCCAGGCCGGCAATCATGCGCAGCAAAGTGGACTTCCCGCAGCCTGATGGGCCAACGAAGACGACGAACTCCGCGTCGCCGATTTCGAGGTTGATGTCACTGACTACCTCATGTGACCCAAATCGCTTGCACACGCCGCTGAGGCTTACCTTAGACATGGTTTTGGTCCAACCTAAAGGAACTGGATCGGCCGAAGCGGTGAGCCCGAACCGCTCTGGATCGGGTGGGGAGCTGCGAACAGAAAGCATGGATCAGTGACATCTTCCCTCGCTCAATAACCTCATTTGCCCCACCGACGGTCCTGGTTACCTCAACTGCTGCTCATTCGAGCTTTCGCCCGGCAGGTCATGGACAACAAGGACGAATTGCTAAACGATTATTTCATCGCGCTTATGAATAGGCCGTGACCCACATGTCGTTTTAAGGGCAAGAAGGCGAAAGAACCGGCGGCGAGGTTCAGATCAGATCGGTTCTTGGGCTTCTCCGACGTTCGGCCGCAGCAACAACTATTCGACCTGTCGACAGCTTCCTTTGTTGATTGCGCTTGCGCTGTTCGAAGAGGTGTCGAAGAGACGATTCTTAAGTAACATGAATTAATCCATCTGTTGTTCGTCCTTGTTAGCGACAGTCGTCAATCGATAGTGACTAACTGCCAAATTTGTGACAGCAAGAACTAGCAGAAAGGAATCGAGCGTGACCATACGTGCCATTGCATGGGATATTGATGGCACCCTGGTCGATAGCGAACCTCTGCATCATGAGGCGCTGGTCACCGTCTGCAATCGTTGGCAGGTCGACCTTTCGGACATTCCGCACGACCGGTTCTGTGGCGTGCACATGCTAGAAGTATGGCTTTCCCTTTCGCATCGGATGCCGCCGACGCTCACGGAGCAGGCTTGGCATGATGCGATCGTCGACTATTACGCCGATAGATGTCGCGACCTTGAGCCAATGTTTGGCGCGATTGAAACAATCGACGTCCTCGCCGCTAGTGGCTTTGCACAGGTCTGCGTTTCAAACTCGGGTCGCAAGATCGTTGATGCCAATATGCTTGCTCTGGGCATAAGGGAACGCATGATGTTCTCAATAAGTTTAGATGACGTTCGATACGGTAAGCCGGACCCTGAGCCGTATGCCACGGCATGTGCCAAGCTCAATCTCCGACCAACCCAAGTGCTCGCTGTGGAAGATAGCCTTACAGGATTACGATCCGCCCGCGCGGCAGGGCTGATGACGGCCTTTTACTCTATCAATGATGCTGCTCACTTTGAGGCTGACTTTTCAGTTACGGACTTGCGGCAGTTACAGCAGATCGTGCTTTGATCAATCGCCAAAAGAGGGTCCGTGGCTCTGGGCGGCCGCTGCGCGGCAAGAGCCAGCTTCCGGCCCGAAATTGGTCACGCTCACCCCCCCGTCAACATGTGTTCATCGACCTTTTGGAGGATAGGAAAGGGCCACCGACTGCATTGAAAACTACTCCTCTTCCTGATCTGTGGGTTCGCCAGACCATACGAGAGAATACGAAGGATATGGGTTGGCTAACCATCCTGTAAGCCATTGATTTTCTTTGGCAATCCCACACCCTCCGGGCCCACCATTCAGTCTGTGTACAGCCCGGAGACATGGTAGCAGTTCGTACCTATGACATGGGTGACAATCTCGTGCCGAACGGATTGTCGATGGTCTGCAAGGTCCTCTGTTCCAGGTCGATATACCCCAGATCGTAGTGCATGAAGCTTAAGAGCCAAATGCCGTCGTCCACCTCCTTTATGCCGAGCCTCTGGCCGGCGAGCACGGTCGAGACGTTGATCTTCTTCCTCATCATGCAGATGCGGCCGCAGGTGGTGACCATGGTGTCCTTGTCATGGAAGGGGTAGGTCAGCTCCGGCAGGCCATCATAGGGCCGTGACGAGGGGCCATAGAGTTCGGCCGGCACCTTCATGTCGATGGCTTCGTGGGGCCGTTTCTCATTGAATTCGCTGATGAAGGCGTCGAACCTGGCCTGCTGCTGGAGAGCATTCATGCCCGGCGGCCGCGTGGTCTCCTGCTTCAAGATGCGGTGCATGCGCTCGTGGCGGCCGTTCTGCTGCGGATGACCGGGCCTGATGCGCTCGATTGCGATCCCCAGCCGCAGCCACCAGACGGAGAGCCTCGAGAGATTGTAGAGGCCATTGGGGCTGGCGAAGGGGACGCCGTTGTCGGAGCGGATGGCATGCGGTAGGCCGCGTTCCTTGAAGAGCCGGACGAAGGGCTCGATGACCGGAGCTTCCTTTGTCGCTTCAAGCGCTTCGGCGAGAAGCAGGTAGCGCGAGGCCTGATCGGTGACCGTCAAGGGGTAACAGTATCGGCCGTCGCCGAGCTTGAACTCGCCCTTGAAATCGGCGCACCACAGGTCATTGGGCTGGACAGCCTGCGAGAGCGGCGTGCCCTCGGCCTTGTTCGCCCGGTTCCTCTTGCGGGCCTCGCTCACAAGGCCGTGACTGTCGAGCACCGCGTGCACCGTGCTCTTGGCGGGAATACGCACGTCCCCGGCCAGCTTGCGCACCAGGAACTCCCTGATCTTCCGGGCGCCCCAATGCGGCTTGTCGCGCTTGGCCTCGACGATCAGCCGCTCGATCTGGTCGGGCAGTTGGTTGGCGTAGCGGCCCGGCCGGCGCGAGCGGTCGCATGGGCCTCGAGCCCCTCCTGCATCACCGTACGGATCACTTCGCGCAAACCCTCTGCGTTCGAAAGCAGAATGTCTTTGACGGCGGCGCTGGCAGTCTTATTTTCAGTCTTGGTCATGGGGGCCGTTCCGTCGCGGGTATCAGGTGACGTTGAACATCACCAGCCTGCCATGACCGCCCCTCTCAGCGAATTTGCAGAACTCTCAGCACACTATCCCTGCCGCGCTATGAGCGCGGCAGGGCGACCGGGCCGCCGATAAGGCACGGCCCGCGCCAATCCTGAAGACTTCTTGGGCCGCTAGGCCGCCTTGCTGGCCGGCGCTGCGTTGTCGACGATCAGCGGCGTGTCGAACCAGGTGATCTCAGGCGCGCCGCCAAAGAGCTTTGCGACGTGCTCGCGCCACTCCGTGCTGTAGGCCGCCTCGGCCGCGGCGCGCGATTCCCATAGATAGACGCCGCCGGCCGTGCGCCCATCCTCCGCCCGCAGGTAATATTTCCGGATCAATCCCGGCAAATTGCGGTAGCTCGGGGCACTCGACTCGAAACGGCGCGTCGCCTCCTCGAGGCTGATCGGCTGTGGCAGGCGGAATTGCACCACTGTGGTGATAGTATTGCGCACGATGTTTCTCCTCTCTGATCGGGTCATGCGACCTGGCATTCATCCTGACCGTAAGGCGCCCAGACACGGCATAGCCTACGTAAGAGAGACTTGGCCGCTGCCTGTTCTTGTACCATAATCGCCTGCCGGAGGACGGTTACGCTAGCAGCAGCAAAGCCAGGGCTGAATTCGCGAAAACTCGACGCGCTTTGTGCAAATTTGCACAGGACGGAGGCTCGCCATGCAGTGGGATGATTTGAGGATCTTCCTCGCTGTCGCGCGCGATGGATCGATCAGCGGCGCGGCAAAACGGATCGACGTGCAGCATTCGACGGTCTCGCGCCGCATCAAGGCGCTGGAACAGCAGCTCGGCACGCGCCTGATCGAGCGCAAGGCGTCGGGCTACGAGCTCACCAGCGCGGGCGAGGAGCTGAAGCTCGCTGCCGTCAAAATGGAAGTCGAGGTGCTGGAGGTCGAAGGCGCGCTCGGCGGCGAAGAAGATCGTCCAACAGGCGTACTCCGCGTCGCTGCGATCAACAACATGGCCTCGTCGGTGCTGATGCCGATATTCGCGCGCTTCAGCGCAAAATATCCAGAAATCGAGCTGCACGTGCACGTCTCGAACAAGTATGTCAGCCTGGCCGAGCGCCAGGCCGATGTTGCGATCCGCCAGACCAACACGCCGCAAGAGACACTGGTCGGCACGTTGCTCGGCAAGGTTGCCTCTGCCGTCTATGGCGAGCGCGACTATGTAGTCTCATTGCGCTCCGGCGCGACGCCGAAATGGCTGGGCGTGGAATGCTGCGCCTTCCACCAGTCGTTGACAAATGCCGCGTGCCCCAACCGCGACTACAGCTTTTTTGTCGACGATACTTTGTTGACTCTCGCGGCGCTGCGCGAGGGAATGGGCCTCGCCTATCTGCCGTGCTTCATGGGCGACAATGACGCCCGACTGCTCCGTTATCTCGCCCCGGAGCCGCATCATGATGTCGGCCTCTGGCTGCTCTACCATCCCAATCTCCGACGCACCAAGCGTGTGCGACTGTTTCGCGAACACATGCTGGCGGAAATGGTGAGCCAGCGGGAGCTGTTCGACGGTTTGAAGCCGCGACGTGACGGCCGGAACAATCTCGGCACGATGTCGTCGCCGCAGCCGAAACGCCACGGACGACAGGCTGCGGCCAGCGTGAAATAGAGTTGGCCTCCGTTGCCGTTGCGGCGCAATATGCCGCCTTCTGGCCCTAGGCGGCGGTTTTTGAATGTCCGTTCTTCCTGCGCTCCTGAGGCAGTTGGCACGTCAATACGACGCACTTGCGTACATGCTAAAATAATGAAATACGGCCCGCGAGGGGATGATGGCAGGGAATTGGGTGGCATGTATTTTCCTCAGTTTCTCACGGGAATGGTGGTGACGTCGGGCGCCTTAGCGGCGCGGGCATATGGCGCGACAGGCTCCCTATGGATCGCGGCCGTCTGGGCCATTCTCACGTTGGTGCTTCTGCAAGTCGGATATTTTGTGCTTGTGCTCGGGATCGTTTATGGGTCGCGAGATAGCGGTCGAGCGTCGGATGCAGGTTCTAGCCAGACAGCAAGTCGCGTAGCGCGATAGAGTCCGCGCGGGACTGCAGAACAATTCGCTTCTTACCCCCTGTCTCCCGAAGCCTAATGCCGTGGGGGGCACCGCCATGAAGACTTTGGCCGGCTTGGACTCCGGCGGGCAGGCTTTCGAACTCACGCAACTTCCAGCCCCAGTTCGGGCAGTCAATGAACAGTGAGGTATCCGTGGCCCATGGCCGGGGTGATCTGCCTTGCACTTCCCTGTTAGGCAATGGTCAGTTCCCTGTTAGCTTGCGTAGGGAAATTTCCCTCAAAGTGTTGAATCTCCGGCGAGATTCCTGACCAAAATTTGCCAAGGCACTCAAAACGACCGAAATTTCGCTGTTTTTGGGCGCCTAACAGGGAAAACCGACCAGAGACTGGTTCGCTGGTGACTGCCAGCACCACCATTGTCGTTATTTATCAATGATTTGGCGTCTATTTCTTCCTTCGGTTAGCCGAGTTCCTTTGGCGAACCTCCGCGCATCGCCTTGATTTTATTGACTTTGCGGTGGGCTGCTGAGAGTTCGAAGAGGCGGCTAGCGGCTGGCCGACCGCGACCGTTCTCTGCTCACGAATCCCGCTTATGTCATGCTGTCGATGGCGGCAACGCCGGAGTTCCGCCGCCGATCGAGCAAAAATCAGCCGTGGCGGCTTCAGCGTGCGCTGGTAGCAGTTGACCATCTGCTCACTCCCGATCGGAATGCACGTGGCTGCTCGCATTCCGGCGGAGCGGCCTTTGAAGACGGAAAAAGATCAGACGGTTCTCAAACGGCACGATCAGCGAATGTCGGCGTTGGTGCTTGCGTGTCCCGCAACCAACGTACGCAGTACCGCATGCATTGTTTTCGTAGCGGGAGGTGAGGCGCAGCTCACCCTGTGTTGTTGTTGTTCGGTTCGCCGGACCATACGAGACGATGCGAAGGATATGGGTTGGCTAACCATCCGCTAAACCATTGATTTTTAGGGAGTCTCACACCCTCAGCGACTAACATAATCGTTATAAATCAGTAGCTTGCGAAGCGGTTCGCCAAAAGTCGACTCAAGGAACGGGTCCAGCTACCAGTGTAAAGCGCCTCCCGGCGGAGACTCGCCTTGGCCACCTTGCGGCCTATCTGCGCAGCTTCACGGGGCAGGAACCAAGCGACGCCGACCTGGCCCACTTTTCCACCTTCGTCATGCAGGCGCGATCACGACAAACGGCCCTCAAGTAGCGGGCAAGATGTCCTCAGGCCTGTGCCGTTGCCACGTGCATCAAAATATCCACCAGACGATCCTGGCCCGACCCTCGAAGCGCTTCCGGCGGACTCCGACCGTAACCAACCGTCAGCAGCAGTCCATCCGTAGCGGCCATGATGACAGCAGCGCGTTGCAGCCCGGCGTCCAAGGAGAGTTCCGGTCTTATGCGCAGGATCAGATCGCGGAATCGGACGAGCTGCTCGTCGCACAGCCGATCCAGCGCTTTGCTGGCGATGGGGTCGCGATGCGCCAGGTTCCAAAGTTCGTAGAAGAACCCGGCGGTGTGGGCGTTCTTGTTGTCCTCGATGAGGAAATGCAGCATGCGCCGAAGCTTGGTCTCTGCATTGCCGAGAGTCTCGCTTTCGAGGCGGCCAAAGGCTTCGTTGTAGTCATGCGTAATGGAGTCGATGACGGCCTCGAAGAGTTTTGCCTTGTTGCCGAAGAAATGTTGGACGGTGGCTATTCTCACATCGCAGCCGGAGGCAACGGCCCGCAGGGTGAGGGCGCCATAGCCGTCGCCGATCATGATCGCACGCGCGACGTCTACGATCTGGGCGCTGCGCTCGCCGGCCGCCATCCTCTTCTTGCCCTTGACCCGCTGATCCATCTTGCCCTCCGTTTCCTCGACTAGCAGTTCGAGGCGTTTGCGTCATCGCGTTCACGAGAACGGTATAGACGGTATTCGGCGTATTGTTTATAGGTCAATTGACACATTGAGCGGCATTTGTTAACACATTAACTACCGCTCGGCCGCGGCGGTGGCGAGATTTTTGGGTTCACGTCGGAGGAGGACGGCAGGCTCGATACAAATTCAATCCACAGACGGTATTGGGCGTCCGCTCATCGCCCTGACGTTGGCCGCTCTTTCGCCGGGAGAGGCGGGACCAGGCAGACAACCATTTACCAACCATCATGCGGTTCACGAAACCAACCAAGGGGAAGAACATGTCGCATCGTTCATGGCCACCGCTATCCGGATTTGGCGCGGCGTTGATTGGAGCCTTCTCAGGCTGGCTCATGCCGGGTCAGGCGGGCGCTTCGGATTTCCCGTCTCTTCAGGATCTCTACACGGGAAGCTATCGGCTGCCGCCGTCTGAAAGCCCCAAACCGGTCACCGGCAAGAAGATTTGGTTCGTTTCCTGCAGCCAGGACGTCAGTCTCTGCGCGGCGGAGGCAGCAGGTACTCAGGAAGCGGGCCGGCTGTTGGGATGGGACACCACGATCTTCGATGGAAAATACGATCCGGCCGTCATGGCCAACGGCATCAGGCAGGCGATCGCCGGCAAGTTCGATGCGGTTGTTCTCGCCGGCGCCGACTGCAATGGCGTCAAGGGACCTTTGGCGGAGGCCAGGGACTCCGGCCTGAAGATCGTCAGTATCGAGGGGGTGGACTGCAGCGTCAGCGATCCGGGCGAGCCTTCCCTGTTCGACGCTAACGTCACCTATGTCGAGGGCGATCTCATTCCCTGGGTCAAGAAATATGGTGCCTGGCAGGCCGACTACGTCATCGCCAAGACCGGGGGCAAGGCTGAGGCCATTGTGTTGGTCAGCGACGAGGTGCTCGTTTCAAAGCTGACGAGCGAAGCCACGATCGAAGAGTTGAAACGCTGCCCGGGCTGCACTGTCCACGAAGTGTCGTTCAGCTACGGTTCCCAAGGCCCGCAACTGCAACAGCTTGCTGAACAGGCATTGTTGCGCTTCCCCAATGCGAACAGCCTCATTGTTCCCGCGGATTCCGTTATCCTGAGCGGAGTCGGACCGGCGATCGAAGCGTCCGGACGAGATTTGGTTGTTGTGGCCGCGGAGGGCCAGGAGGCAACGATGAATCTTGTACGGGCGGGCAGCCGGCAGGTCAGTGCGGGCGTCGGTATTCCCAGCGCCTGGGAAGGCTATGCCGCGGTTGACGCGTTAAACAGGGTCTTCAACGGGCAACCGGCCGTCAATTCGGGGGCTGGCCTGCAAGTTTTCGACAAGGATCACAACGCTGGCACCGCTGGTGCGTTCAATGCTTCGACGGATTTCGTCGCCGCCTACAAGAAAGCCTGGGGCATCAAGGAATGAATGCGGCTAAATTCGCCGTCAGGTTGCACGCAATCTCGAAGGCCTATGGAGCGACCCGGGCTTTGGAGGATGTATCGTTCGATGTATCCTCGGGAAGCATCCATGCGCTGCTCGGCGGCAACGGATCGGGCAAATCGACACTGATCAAGATCCTGGCCGGTGTCGTCGGAGCCGACGCAGGTCGGATCGACCTCGGGGGCGTCGAGTTTGCCGCGTCCACTTTTTCGGCGGCAACGGCGAAGAAATGCTCGATCCACGTCGTGCACCAACATTCCTCGACATTCCCGCATCTGTCGGTGGCAGAAAATCTTTCAATAGGCAGGGGCTTCGAGACGGCCGGGTTTGGACGCATTTCCTGGTCGAGTGTCAGGCGGAGGGCCGACAAGGTGCTCGAGCGCTTCGGCATCGAGGCATATCCGGATCAACTTCTCTCGAATTTGCGCCCGGCGGCCCAGATGATGGTGGCGATCGCCCGAGCCCTGCAGGATCAGGAGGGCGAATCGAGCGGATTGCTGGTTCTGGACGAGCCCACTTCGGCGCTGTCGGCGGCGGAAGCGGACAGGCTCGCCGCAGCACTCCGCCGCTTCTCGGCTGCCGGCCAGACCATCATCATCGTCACCCATCATCTTCACGAGGTCATGGATCTTGCCGACCACGTCACGGTGCTGCGTGATGGAAAGGTCGCGGGGAATCTTTCCGGCGATTCAATAACCAAGGCGATGCTTGTCCGGCTCATCGCGGGCCCCAACCACACTGCTGTCAGCAGGCCGGCGGGTGTGGTCCCCGGCGCGATGCTGCTGGAGACAAGAGGGCTTAAGGGCGGGCCGCTTCGCGGCGTCGACCTGTCGGCACGAGCCGGCGAAATCATCGGTATCGCCGGACTGTTGGGCAGCGGCCGAAGCGCGCTGCTGCGTACCCTCTTCGGCATAATCAGGCCGACCGGGGGTGCAATACTGCTCGACGGACATCCGTATACCGCGGTCGATCCCAGGGCCGCTGTGCGTGCCGGCATGGCCTTCGTTCCCGAGGATCGGATGGCAGACGGAATATTTGCCAGCCTGTCGGTCATGAACAATTTCAGCGTTGCAAGCCTTGATCGATACTGGTCGGGATTGCGCCTGCGCTTCGACGCCGAAAAGCGGGAGGCGCTCCGCCTTGCCGATCTGGTCGGTCTCAAACCGCGTCGCGTCGATCTCGCCGTCGACAAACTATCCGGTGGCAATCAGCAAAAGGTAGCGATCGGACGATGGCTGTCGCGCAAACCCCGCTTGCTGCTTCTCGATGAGCCGACGCAGGGTGTCGACATCGGCGCCAGGGCGGAGATCCACCGACTGATCCGCGCCGCCGCGATGGAAGGCGCGGCGGCCATTGTCGTCTCATCGGATTTTTCTGAACTTGTCGACCTGTGCGATCGCGTCCTGGTGCTGAACGGTGGCAGGGTCTGCGCCCATGTGTCCGGAAACGAGCTCACGACACAATACCTCCATGAACTCACCCAACTGCGAGTGGCAGCATGACCGAACCAGCTCTCGCCGCAACCGGCACGAACAATGCAAAGCCCGCGTCGCAGGAGTATGGCGCCCGTAGGTTCTTCCGCCTTTATGGCGAGGCCTACGCTCTTGTGGCACTCCTGGCTCTGATCGCGATTTTCTTCACGCTCTTGCCGGCGACACGCGAGACCTTCCCGACGTCGGCCAATCTGCGCATCGTGATCGCCAATCAGGCGGTCTTGGCGATCGTAGCGCTGGCAGCCTTCGTCCCGCTGATCGTCAACGAGTTCGACGTCAGCGTGGGCGCAAATCTCGGGCTTTCTTCTATTTTTGCAGCGGTCGCGATGTCAGCAGGCATGCCTTGGTTCCTGGCGCTGTTGCTTGCGGTCGCGATCGGCACATCCATCGGTGTCGTAAACGGCGTCCTGGTCACGCGCGCCGGAATCAACTCGTTGATTTCGACACTCGGCATATCGATCATTATCCATGGAATCGTGACCTGGAAGACTGGCGGCGTCAGCGTCGTCAGCAACATTCCGCCGATCCTGTCCAAATTCGGATCGGGCACCCTGTTCGGGATACCGCTGCCCTTCTTCGCTCTTCTCATCGTCGCGCTGCTTCTCGGATATGTGATCATCTTCACACCGTTCGGCCGCTATCTCTATGCGATCGGCTCAAACATCTCGGCAGCCAAACTCGTCGGCATCAATACGACCCGCATGGTGATCCTCAGTTTCGTGATATCCGGTGCCCTGTCGGGCTTCGCCGGTTTCATCCAGATCGCCAGGACGGGCGGCGCAAACCCGCGTGTCGGCGAATCCTTCACCTTGCCGGCCCTCGCGGCGGCGTTTCTTAGCGCCTCCGCAATTCTGCCGGGCACCTACAACGTCGCCGGAGTTATCGTCGCCGTGTTCTTCCTGGCGACCATCAACAGCGGTCTCAACCTTGCCGGCGCCGAGGTCTACGTCAACGATCTGGTCAACGGCTTTGCCCTCATCCTCGGTGTCGGTCTTTCCAAGTTCCTGGGTCGCAACCGCGCCTGAAGTGCCGCCGCTCTCAAGGGAGCTTGGCCGTCTGCGGCGCGACGCGGCTCAACTTGCCTCAAACGGCGTCCTCCCGAACGTCACTCATGATGTGGTCGAGAAAGAGCCGGAACAGTTCGCGCTCGGAGGTGATGTCCAGTTTGTCATAGACCATTCGCTTGCGGTTCTTGACCACCTGATGGCTGATGCCCATGGCCTTCGCGATGGCGGCATTGTGATAGCCTCGAAGCGATAGACGCACGATCTGGAGTTCACGCGGGGCAAGGTTACCAGGACTGTAGGTTTCGACCGCGACATCGAACAGAAGCGAAGGCGGCGCGCCGCGCGTGGCGGACAAGCCGTCTGAGACTCGGTCTGTTTGAGCCGTCGGGTTCGCGTTGGGCGTACCGAGATGCGTCTGATGAATCGAGTTTGCCAGCGCCAGATAGGTGCGCAGCAAGAGCACCGTCCGCATGGAGAACTGCCCCTCGGCGCGATCCCAGCAGAGAACCAGGGTAGCGCCATTCGAATCCGGAAGCATGACGACGATATCGTCGGACACGCCTTCCGATGTCAGCAGGTCGTGGTAGGTCTGAAATCCTCTTTCGGCAACGGTGTGGTCGCGAAACAGCTCAACGCCGAGTTGGGGGCCATTCAGGCACAGCCGGTAGAACGGATCGAACCGGTAGAAACCGCTCAGGTAAACATCGAACGAATGAAAATCGCCGCCTTCTCGAAACAGGCAAACTGGCGGCTCGTTGGGGCCATAGCGGAAAATATAGCGATAGTTCCAATGCAGCAGGGAGCTCAACGCTTCCAGGAGTTGGAACTGGAAGTCAGCCTTGGCCCGGTGGTCGAGTGCACGCGATAACAGTCCCAATGTGACTTCCGAGGATCGCGTCACCATTTCCCTGGCTTTCGCCAAGCGCTCCCGCCTGGATCGGCGTACACGCCCGCGTCCGAAAAAGCCTCCTTCCGCATAGGTCGTGGTTCCTCCGACAAACGGCGCATGGGTACTGGGGTCATCATGCATTTTGCCTGTCTTCTCCATAGCTTAGTCAAGACCCGAGAGCGTCGCAATTGCGCGCCGCAAGAAGATAGCGAGGAACGCTGGATGGCTGTGAAGACAGAAGCTTTTTCCAACCCGGGACACGCGCTGCAAGCCTACGTGCGCGCCTTCGCGCGGAAGGATATTGGCGCGATCATGGAGCTGTTTTCCAATGGCGGACTCGTCGAGATTCCCATGCTGAAGCCGAACCGGCTGTTCGGACAGACAGAACTGCGCCGCGGTCATGAAGCGATTTTCGAGGCCGTCTCTTCGTCACGCTTCGAACTGTCTGAGCCAGCGGTCAACGATATCGTTGCCATTGCAAGCGGCAGGCTGAAAACGGAGCGGGGCGGCGTCCAGCACGTGCATCCCGTCGCCATTGTGGCGGAAGTCGATTCGGAGCGCCTGATGCGTCTCAGTCTCTATATGGACGGCCGCAATCAGCGCCTCTGGTCAGATAAGGCGATCCTTTAGGCTCCCGCACTTTTCCCGTCGAAAACGCATCGAAAGCACCAATAGCCATGACCCCCACACAAGCGTTCCGCAGATATTGCGACCATTTCATCGCCGGCGATGCCGCGGCGATCGCTTCAATGTTCACCGATGATGGGGAGTTCATCGTACCCATGGCCGACAAGCCGGCTAAAGGCCGCGCCAGGATCGAAAAGGAGATGCGGCAGGCGGCCCTCAGCCAAAAGAATATACAGGTGGAGGTCACTGCGGCGATCGACGCCGGTGCGACCGGTTTTGTTGAGGCCAACTACTCCGCAGAGGTTGTCGGGACCGGCGGCAAGCTTGATGGCACGCCGCATCGCGTCGATTTTCGTATGGTCGGCGAGATCACGCTCGTCGACGGCAAGATCAAGCGGCTTACGGAGTACCTGGACCGCCGACCGATGTTCCCCGAAGAGCGCCAGCGGGTCTTCACCGTCAATCGACTCTCGCCCTATTTCGGTAAGTCCGTGGAAGAGGGCTGCATGGAGTGGATGGTCTACAACAACATGCATTTTCCGATGATCTACGGGCGAATGCCCTTCCAAGAATACGACACCCTGCTCAATGGCGTTACGCTGTGGGATGTCGGCCTTGAGCGGCAGACCCAGCTCAAGGGTCCGGACGCGCTGCGGTTCATGGACTATCTGTCATGCCGGGACATGTCCACCATGAAGGTCGGCCAATGCCGTTACACATTGCTGACCGACGAGAACGGTATCTGCCTGTGCGATCCGGTCGTGCTGCGTCCATCGGAAGACACGATCTGGATCTCGCACGGAAACACCGACATCACGCTTTGGGCGCGCGGCATCGTGATGGGCTCGGACTGGAAGGTGGAAGTGTCCGAACCGGACATCGCCCCCATGCAGATTCAGGGCCCGCTCTCCATCGAGGTCATGAAGGCGATATGCGCGGATCCAGTGTGGGAGCTGAAGAACTACACATGCATGCGGACAACGGTGCTCGGCAAGGATGTGGTCGTTTCGCGCACGGGCTGGAGCAGCGGCGAAGGCTTCGAAATCTATCCCCTGTCGTCCGTGGGCGCGACCGACATCTGGGACGCGGTCAAGGAAGCGGGCGAGCCGTACGATATCATGGTCATGGGCCCCAACATCTTCCGTGCGCTCGAGCGGGGTGTGACCGACATCAGCTACTATACCAATTCGGGCATGAACGCGCTTGAGGATCTTGGCAACAAGTTCGTCCATCTCGACGTCGAGGCCGATTTCATAGGCAAGGATGCGCTGAAACGGATCAGGGCCGATGGCGTCAGGCGCAAGTCGGTTGGCCTGTTCATCGAAGGACCGGTTCCGCGCATGGAGTGGTTCTGGGATGCCAAGGACGCGAGAGGCAATCCCGGCGTCGTGCGATGGGCGGCGCACTCATTCGCGCTCGACCGCAGCCTCGGTATCGCGCTGGTCGATGCCTCGGTCGAAGTCGGCGATGTGATCGAAGTCAGCCACCCGCTCGGCGTCGTGAAGGCCGAGGTCACCACGGTTCCGTTCGTTGGCAAATCGTCCTGAGCGCACAGGCATCGTACCCGGGAGAGAGCGATGAACGATTTCTGTCACATCATAAACGGCGTGCAGGTCACGGCGCGCAACCATTTCAACGTGTACAACCCGTCGACGGCGGCGATCGCAGGCAGAGCTCCTGAGGCAGAGAAAACGGATATCGACAACGCAGTCTCGGCGGCGCGGGCGGCGTTCGAAGGCTGGAGCAGGACGTCGAATGAAGTCCGCAAGAAGGCCGTTCATGATGCCGCCAATGCCATCGAAAAGCATCTGGAAGAGCTCGCGACACTGCTGACCCTGGAACAGGGTAAGCCGCTTGGCGGGATGGGCTCACGCTTCGAACTCGCAGGCGCCATGGCCTGGACCCGTTACACCGCGGACCTCGAACTTCCGGTGCAAATCCTTCAGGACAACGATGAAGGCCGCGTCGAGCTCCATCGAAAGCCGCTCGGCGTGGTCGGCTCGATCACTCCCTGGAACTGGCCACTGATGATTGCTTGCTGGCATATCATGCCGGCGATCCGTGCGGGCAACACCGTCGTCATCAAGCCGTCGCCCTACACGCCGCTGTCAACCATCCGTATGGTCGAGATTCTAAACGGGTGCCTGCCGGCCGGCGTGGTCAACGTCGTCACCGGCCAGGACAATGTCGGCGATTTGATTTCCGGACATCCCGGAATCAGCAAGCTGGTCTTCACGGGCTCGACATCGACCGGCAAGAAAGTGATGCGGTCGGCCTCTGATACGCTCAAGCGCCTGACGCTCGAGCTTGGAGGCAATGACGCGGGCATCGTCCTTCCAGATGTCGATCCGGCCGCGATTGCCGAAGGGCTTTTTTGGGGCGCCTTCATCAACAACGGGCAGACCTGCGCTGCCATGAAGCGGCTTTATGTGCACGCCGACGTTCATGACGTGGTCTGCGAGAACCTGGTTTCCTTTGCCGCAAAGGTCACGATGGGCGACGGCATGGACGAGGCCAACTTGCTGGGACCAATCCAGAACAGGGTCCAGTTCGACAAGGTGACGCGGCTGGTGGAAGACGCCAAGACGCGTGGCGGGAAAGTTCTGCTCGGCGGAAGCGCCAAGGAAGGCCCAGGCCACTTCTATCCGATCACCCTTATCTCCGGCCTCGCCAATGGGGATCCATTGGTCGATGAGGAGCAGTTCGGCCCCGTCCTGCCGATCATCCGCTATGCCGACGTCAACGATGCGATCCGAGAGGCCAACAACAGTGTGAACGGCCTTGGTGGCTCGGTATGGTCCAGGGATGTCAGGGAAGCCAAACGGATCGCATCGCACCTCGAATGCGGCTCGGTCTGGATCAACAAGCACGGCGCCATCCAGCCGAACGCACCGTTCGGGGGCGTCAAATCTTCCGGCATCGGCGTCGAATTTGGCCAACTTGGACTTGAGGAGAACAGTTCGGTCCAAGTCATCTTTTCATGACTGCAGCTAAAGATAAATCAATAAAATACGAAGAGTAATCTCCCTATCAATTCAAACCAGCTGAAGCGTAATCGAATTGCCAAGTATAATGGCGGAATTTTTGGGATTTATGGCAGTCCAGACCTCTGGTCGAGCGGGTAAAGTCAGGCTGAGAGCTTGTTTCGCTCGCTGGGCGGAGGCGCGGCGCCTTCACATTACGCCCACGACTCACCCGCGGATCAATCATGCCGAGCGTCGCTCGGCGGCGACCTTCCCCATAATTGCTCCATTGTCGTTATTTTATCAATCGTTACGAAGGGCTTGGCCAAGGCCTGCGCCGAGCCATCTCGTCCGCCTGCGAATCCGGCTTGTGACTCCTCACGGCCGAGCCAGTCGCTCAATCGAGCCTGGGGAACATTCAGCAGACCTCGTGATTAGGCGGCTTCCGGGCCCATCACGGTCTGGAAGTCCAGCAATTGCGGTCACAAACGAAAGGCGGCCATCATGGGTTTTTTCTCGAAGGACATCAAAACGTTGGACGACCTGTTCGTCCATACGCTTCAGGACATCTACTATGCGGAGCAGCAGATCCTAAAAGCGCTGCCAAAGATGATCGAGAAGGCTTCAGACGGCAATTTGAAGGCTTGGGTTCGAGAAGCATCTGCGCGAAACGGAGGGCCATGTCGCGCGGGTCGAAGAGGTCTTCGAGATGCACGGCCAGAAGATTAAGGCGGTCGATTGCCCCGCGATCGACGGCATTCTCGAGGAGGCCGACGATGTCAGCGCCGATGTCGACGACAAGGAGGTTCTCGACGCTGCTTTGATCGCGTCGGCTCAAGCCGTCGAGCACTACGAAATGACGCGCTATGGAACGCTGATAGCGTGGGCCAAGCAACTCGGCCGAGACGACTGCGCCGCTGTCCTGGCCGAGACCCTCAAGGAAGAGAAAGCGGCTGACGACAAGCTGTCGGAAATTGCCGAGCGCAAGGTCAATGCCATGGCGGCGGAATGACAGGCCACCCGGCTCCGCCGCTCAACTCTCCGAGGAAGGCAGGAAGGGAACTTTGCTTTGATTGCCGGTTACGCCGGGTGTGTTAACATTTGTTATGAGCAGGCCCGTGCGTCGACACACCGTGATCCCGATAGAGACCCAAACCGCGGCTCCAAAGCGTTCAACGCTCGATGGGGAACTGCTTGCCGCGTTTGAGATCGTCGCAGACGAGCCAGCGCCTGAGCGGCTGGTTGAGTTGGCGCGGGAATTGGAAGCGGCTGCTCGGATGGCGAAAGCCGACGGCAAGCTGCACTGACAAAACTTCAAGGTGGCACCGCCAGCCGGGTTAAATCCCGTCTGGCGGTGTTGGAGGCTTCTGGCGTCAAAGCTTGAGAGCATAGATGCCCGCTTTAAAATCTGCTTGCCGAGCGCACGCCGAAATGGATGCGCAAACTGCGGCGGCCGGCTGGTGCTATGTCGCGCATGCCGCGAGAGATTGCACACGGCGTCAAGCGCGATCCTGGCTTCGAGGGCGAAGATCGATCGCCAAAGTAAAGACAGCGCTCGAAATTTTTGCAGCGGCTGAACATCGATTGAGGTCGCAACAGGAACCTACCTGTTCGCGGCGCATTAGCCTTGATCATCCAATCCAAGCTATCCTCCAGGAGGCGTTTTTGCGGACGATGAATTCCGGCTCGTCAGCCCTCCAAAATGAGGCGACGATTCTCGATCTGATCCCAGCTTTGAGAGCTTTTGCGCGCACCTTCTGTAGAGACAAGACCGACGCGGACGATCTCGTGCAGGAAACTCTCCTCAAGGGCATAGCGCATATCGATCAGTTCGAACCCGGCACGCGAATGAAGTCGTGGCTGTTCACGATCATGCGCAACACCTTCTACACAAAGCACAAGGTCTATATGCGCGAGGCGCCAGGAGCGACCGACTGCGCATCGGCCCGTTCAATCAGCTATGGCGACCAGGAATGGCATATCCGCAGCCAGGAGGTTCACGCCGCCATCGGCAAATTGCCGCCCCAGCAGCGCGAGGTCCTGGTGCTGATCGCCATCCTGGGCGTGAGCTATGAGGAAACAGCGAGCATCTGCGGTTGCGCCATCGGCACGATCAAAAGTCGGTTGAACCGAGCACGCATGTCATTGATTGAAGACCTGGGGGAGACGTCTCCAGCCGCCGCCGTGGACACCTCATCCAATGTTGCGGTGCCTTCCTGGTCGTCCTCCAGCCGGCGCTAGAGCAATTCCAAGAAAAGTGCGCAGCGGTTTTTCTGTCCGGAATTGCGTAAAAACAATGAGTTGGAGCAGTTCGGCGATTCTATCAAACGCTGAACTGCTCCAAGTGCAAGAATGCATTACGCTTTTATGGAACAGACCGCCTTCCATCGAGTTAGTCGCAGACACACGATTGGAAACCCACAATGGCATACGCTGCCGGAACTCCCTCACCGGAAATCGTCGAACGGGAACGGTGCGCGGCCATGGCCGAGGCACAGGCAATGGAATTCGAACGCATCAAGATGTACCCGGTGGCGCGCGATGCGTGCCTTGGCGCGTCGCATCAAGGAGTCCGGCTTGCCGATGCGGCTCCAGTCGCAAACTGCTTCCGGCAGCATCGAACGTGCCGCCATTTGATGGCCGTGATTTGAGCGACCTCGCACCGATTTCGGCGAAGGCCATACACATTTGCGTCGACATGCAGCGGATGTTCGCGCCACCGGGTCCTTGGGCGGTCGAATGGCTGCCCGCGATCCTGCCGCAGGTGCAGAGGCTGGTTGGCAAGCGGCCCGAAGCCACCATCTTCACCAGGTTCATCCCCGCGAGAAATCCCGGCGACGGCCACGGCCAGTGGAAGCAGTATTATGAGCGTTGGGCGCAAATGACGATCGCAAGTGCAGGCAAGGAAATGATCGAACTGTTGCCCGAGCTTGCCGTCCATCTGCCGCCGGCGCGCCTGTTCGACAAGCCGATCTATTCGCCATGGCTAAGCGGCGAACTGTCGGGCGTGCTCCAGTCCGAAGGCGTCGAAGAGATCATCGTCAGCGGTGGCGAGGCCGATATGTGCGTTCTGGCCACGCTGCTGGGCTCGATCGATCTGGGTTACCGCACCATCCTTGCCGAGGACGCCATCTGCAGCACGTCGGACGAGGCCTATGAGAACATCCTCAAGCTTTTCACCAAGCGCTACTCGCATCATGTCGAGGTGGCGCCGGTGGAAGCCATCCTCGAATGCTGGCAGTAGGCGACCCATTGATAGGCCGCGCCGTCTGAACGGTAAGCTCCATTTCCACCCGGGAACATTTCGCGGCGACCTCAGTGGTCGGACTTGAGCATGCCGACCCGAAGGAGATTAAGGTGAAGCTCGATCGGTTGGAAAAGGAGACGGGACTCGAGAGTTGAAGAGAGCAGGCGGCGAGAAATCAAGGAGTTATGGATGATGCGTTTTTTTCGAAATAACGGCCTGCTGATCACCGTCTTCGCCATCTTCGTTGCATGTCTGGTCGGCCAGGCAATCTCGGGCTATTTCGCCAGCCAACAGGACAGGGCGATGCATGGCTTGGCGAACCAGTCCTTTGCCTCGTTTCTCGGATCCGGTGAATTTCAGGAAAGCGTTTTCGAGAACTGGGAAAGCGAATTCCTGGAAAAATGGGCCTATGTTTTCCTCACCGCTTATCTGGTGCAGCGCGGTTCGGCAGAGTCCAGGGATCCCGATGCGGACTCACCGGAAAACGAAGATCCCGCCAGACATCGCGAAGACCCCGATGCCCCCTGGCCGGTAAGGCGCGGTGGGATCATTCTCTGGCTCTATTCGCATTCGCTTGGAACAGCGCTCTTCCTGATCTTCGTCGCGACCTTCGTCTTCCATCTTTGGCAAAGCACGCGCCACGCGGCAGAAGAAGCCGCGCTGCATCACCGGCCGGCGGAGACCATTCTGGCGCATCTCGTTTCCGGGCAATTCTGGTTCGAGAGCTTTCAGAACTGGCAGAGCGAGTTTCTGTCGACGGGCGTCCTGGTGCTGCTGGCAATCTGGCTGAGGGAGCGCGGCTCCCCGGAGAGCAAGCCTGTGCACGCGCCGCATGCGAAAACTGGCCATTGACAGCAGCGACCATCACTCGCCCCGATCGGCTGGCTGTCTAAGCTGGCGACGGTCTTATCGACTGAATGGACATGCCGCTGGCCTCAACAACCTATGTCAAGGCAGGGCCTCAATTGCCGTGCAACATAGGCTGGCCTTTGTGCCCTCCCTTGGGATAGGCCCGGCCTGCATTCCTGTGTCACAAATGAGATCGCAGGCCGGGCTTTGCGCCAGCTTCATCCGCATGGGCTCATGGGCGAGCGTCATCCCGGTATGACCACCCGAACCGGAACCGATTTCGCCGCTGGCACGTGCGCCTTTTCGGCCCGATGCCAGAGCGGGATGAGCGGATTGAGCTCGGGATAATAGCCGGCGCAATCGCCGCGCGGAATTGAGTAGGGCGTAACGCGAAGGCCGCGCACCCGTCGTTCGACACCGTCATCGGCCGCGGACTCCAGGTCGATCACCTCGCCGTCATGGAGGCCCAGCCGTTCGATATCGTGCGCGTTCATCAGCAGCACCATCCGCGTCCCGCTGATGCCGCGAAGGCGATCCCGGTAGCCATAGATGGTGGTGTTGAACTGGTCGTTGGAGCGAACCGTGATCAATGTCAGCGCATCCGACCGCGAGACGTCGATGTCGGGATCCGTTTCGAGCATCGTCGGCGGCTTGAAGTTGGCTTTCTTGTTGGGGGTCTGCCACACCCGCTTGGAGGCCTTGATGTCGCGATGAAAACCGCCCGGCACCAGGAAGCGTTTGTTGAAGTCCTTGAAGTGGTCTGGATAACAACGTTCGATTTCGTCGCGCACGCGCGAATAGTCGGCCACCCATTCATCCCAGGGAATTGAACTCCTTCCCGCGACCGTCGCCTTGGCGAGCTCGGCGACGATCTTTGGCTCGGAGAGCAGACTGGGTCCGGCCGGCGGGCGATAGCCGAAGGAACCGTGGATGCAGGCTGTGGAATCCTCCATCGAGACATGCTGCTCGCCGGTAGCCTGCAAATCCTTCTCGATGCGTGAGAGACAGGGCAGCAAATAGGTGACCGCTCCCGGTATCAGGTGACTGCGGTTCAGTTTCGTGGCGATCTGGACATGCAATCTCAGGTGCCGCCAGGCGTCTTCGACAAGTCCGGTTTCCGGAACGGCCCGCACGAAGTTGCCGCCCAGTCCGATGAACCCCTTCACCGAGCCGTCGATCACGCCTTCGCATGTTTCGACCGTGTCGCGCCCTTTCTCGCGCGGCGGTTCGAAATTGTAGAATTCGGCGAACTTGTCGAGCGGGACAAGTTCCGGCTTTTCGGAAATGCCGACGGTGCGTTGGCCCTGGACGTTGGAGTGACCGCGAAGCGGCGACACGCCGGCGCCGGGCTTGCCGACATTGCCGCGCATCAGCAGCAGATTGCAAAGCATGTGGACGTTCTCGGTCCCGTGCCGGTGCTGCGTCAGGCCCATGCCGTAATTGCCGATGACCGCCGATGCCTTGCTGTAGATCTCAGCCACATGCTCCAGATCGGCGCGCGCAATGCCCGAACGCGCTTCGATCCTGTCCCACGATGTGCGGCGCAGATAGGCTTCGAACGCATCGAAGCCGTGTGTATGTTTCTCGATGAAAGCCGTGTCGAGGACACGCGGCGCGCCAGCATTCTTTGCCGCGTCGTCGAGCGCCAAAACGGCCTTCGCAATGCCCGTCATGGCGGCGATGTCGCCGCCGCCGCGAATCTGGAAGAAGTCGCTCGACATCCTGGTGCCGGCGCCCGGCGAAAGCATTTCAACCGGGCTCTGTGGATTCTTGAAGCGCTTCAGGCCGCGCTCCGGCAGTGGATTGAAGGTGATGACGGGTATGCCGCGCTGGCGCGCCTCCTCGATCGGGTGAAGCAATCGCGGCGCGCTCACGCCGGTGTTGTGGCCAAAGAAGAACATCAGGTCGCAATGGCCGAAGTCCTCCAATTGCACGGTGCCGACCGGCGAGCCGATGGACTCGGGCAGGCCGACCGAAGTCGACTCGTGGCACATGTTGGAGGAGTCCGGCAGATTGCCCGAGCCGTAGGTGCGCGCGAAAAGCTGATACATGAACGACGCCTCGAGCGAGGCGCGGCCCGAGGTGTAGAACACGACCGATCTCGGATCGAGCTTGCGGAGCTCCTCGCCGATGTCGCGGAACGCGGCCTCCCACCCGACCGGCTCATATTTGTCGGTGACCTCGTTGTAGCGCATCGGTTCGAGCAGCCGGCCCTGCTTCTCAAGGTCGTGATCGGGCCAATCGAGCAGCTCGTTGACGGAGTGGGCAGCGAAGAACTCCGGGCCGCAGCGCCGTTTCGTCTGGTCCCAGATCGTAGCCTTGGCGCCGTTCTCGCAGAATTCGAACGGGCGCGGCTTGGCGGGCTTCGCCCAGGAGCAGGAGACGCACATATAGCCGTCGGCCTTGTTCTGCTTGAGCAGCGTGCTCCAGATGCCCGACATCAGCAAGCCTTCGCCGCGTGCCTTGCGGATCAACGATTTGAGGGATCCCCATCCGCCGGTCGGATGGTTGTACTTGCGGATTTCGACATGATCGGTGGTGGAGGGATTCATGGTGGAGCTCGGCTCGTATTGCTTTGATCTCCAACCCGCACGGTTTCACAATGTTCCAGCCTCCTCCGCCATGAAGATGCCGCTGACGGCGGAACAACACCGGATCGCCGCTGTTTACCGAAACAGGTGGAAGAAGATAAAAAGCCGGAGCGACGGTTGATGGCCAATGACGAGTTGCCGGGAGTGCTGGCGACGCTGCCTGTGATCGACGCAAAGGCGGAGCCGACGCTGAAGAGCGCCGAAGCGGAAGCCTTCTATACGCACGCGATCCGCGAACTTGCTGCCACCGACATCCCTTTCCTGGTCGCCGGAACCTACGCCGTCAGCGCCTATACGGGCGTCGTACGCCAGACCAAGGACCTCGATATCTTCTGCAAGGCCGGCGATTGCCCGCGTATTCTCGCCCATTTCAAGGATATCGGCTACGCGGTCGAGATCGAGGACGACCGCTGGCTGGGGAAGGTCTTCGAAGGCCCGCATTTCTTCGATGTGATCTTTGCTTCCGCCAACGGCACCATGCAGGTCGAGGACCAGTGGCTGGAGAATGCCCGCCAGGTCGAGCTCTTGGGCAACCGGGTCCGCATCATCGGGCCGACCGAGCTCATCTGGTCGAAATGCTTCATCCAGGACAGGGGCCGGCATGACGGCGCCGACATCGCCCACACCATCCTCAAGGCGCATGAGCAGATCGACTGGCAAAGGTTGCTGTCCTATCTCGACACCCACTGGGAGGTGCTCTTGATGCAGGTACTGAATTTCCGGTGGATCTATCCCAGTGAACGCGACCACATTCCCGACTGGCTGCTGGACAATCTGCTCGAGCGGCTCGCCAGGCAGCGGCAATTGCCTTCGCCGAGGATGAAGATCTGCCGCGGCCGCCTGCTGTCGCAGGTCGACTATGAGATCGACGTCAAGGAATGGGGTTTTGCGGGCGTCGGCGGCGTTGGAGAATTCCGCGATGGCTGAACGAAGCAAGGCAGATCGCAAAGCGAGCGGCAACGGCAAAGTCAAAGTCGCTGCCCTGGGCGATCTGCATGTCCAGGAAGATGCGCAGACGTCCTACCGCGATCTGTTCGGCGAGGTTTCGCGCGAGGCCGACATCCTCGTGCTTACCGGCGATCTCACCAATCTCGGCAAGCCCAAAGAGGCCGAGCTTCTCGCCGAGGACCTGCGGGCCTGCTCGATCCCCGTCGTCGCCGTACTCGGCAACCACGATTACGAATCCGGCTGCGTCGACCAGATCGCGGCGACGCTCCGCCAGGCAGGCGTCTATCTCCTCGACGGGCAGGCGACGGAACTGATGGACGTCGGCTTTGTCGGCGTCAAGGGTTTTGTCGGCGGCTTCGGCTCGAGGATGCTCGGCTCTTTCGGCGAGCCCGCAATCAAGGCCATGGTGGCCGAGAGCGTCAATGAAGCGATGCGGCTGGAGAACGCCATGCGACAGGTTCGCGCCAAGCGCACGCTGGTGGTTCTTCACTATGCGCCGATCCCGGAGACGGTCGCCGGCGAGCCGCCGGAAATCTTCCCGTTCCTCGGATCATCCCGCCTTGCCGAAACGATCGACCGGTTCAAGGTGAGCGCCGTCGTGCATGGCCATGCGCATCGCGGCAGCTATGAGGGCCAGACCCCCGGCGGCGCCAAGGTCTACAATGTCGCCATGCACATCACGAAGCCGACGGGCCGGCCCTACGCGCTGCTCGAAATCTGAACTGGCTGGCGACCGCACCTAGACCTCGTCGAAACGACTGCCTTCCTTGGAAGGATCCTTCGACAGGACGCGTTCCTCCTCGTCGTCGGGCAAGGCTTCGTCGCTGTCCTGGAAGGGGTTGTCGTCATCTTCCTCGGGAAGATCTCCTTCCGCTTCGGCGTCATCCTGCGGGTCGCCGTTTACGGCAACGCTGTCCGGCAGGATTCTGCCACCCTCAAGAGCGTCCCAATCCTGCTGCTCGATGGTCGGGGCTTCGGTTTCTTCGGTCTTTGCCGGCCGCTGTTTGTCGCGCGGGTCCATGACGTTCTCCAATACTCAGCTTCGACTGGAGAACCCGCCGCAAGACGAGTTGTTCCGCTTCTTGTCCGCCGCGGAACGCCGTCGACCGGGAACGGCAGCGCGCTTTGTGACTTATCGTGCGGAACCGGGAACTTTCATGCCTCGCAAGCTCGATCTCAGAAGCGGCACACCTGTCTGGGCTGCCTATCGCTCAACTGCGGTGCCGGCAGACCGCCTGACCCGAGATGTAAAAACCGACATCCTGATCGTCGGCATGGGCATCAGCGGCGCGATGATGGCCGAAGCGCTGACCCGCGATGGCCATTCCGTGATTTGCATCGACAGGCGCGGGCCGCTGAAAGGGTCGACGGCAGCCACGACGGCGCTTGTTCAGTTCGAGATCGATCAACCGCTCATCAGGCTGTCCCGGATGATCGGAGGCGATGCCGCACGACAGGCTTGGCGGCGCTCGCGACTGTCGCTGCTCAACCTGCGCGGACGCATCGCGGAACTCGATATCCGCTGCCGGGCGGCGGATAGGCCATCGCTTTACCTGGCTGGCAATAGGCTCGATGCGTCGGACCTGCGCCGCGAGGCGGAGGCACGCCGCGAGGCGGGCATTGGAGCGTGCTTGCTAACACGAAAAAAGCTGAGAGAGGATTTCGGGATAGGTCGCGCCGCAGCAATTCTGAGCCATGGCAATCTGGCGCTCGATCCGCGCAAATTGACGTCCGGACTGCTGAGCGCGGCCCTGCAACGCAAGGCGCGGTTCTATGCGCAGGCGGAAGCGACTGCGATCAAGGACAATCGGCTCGGCGTGACGGTGGCGACCCGAGATGGCCCTGTGATCAAAGCCCGCCATCTTATTCTCACAACCGGATACGAACTGCTCGACATCGTGCCGAATACCGGCCATCGCATCATCTCTACATGGGCGATCGCGACGCGCCCGCAGCCGAAAAAACTCTGGCCGCTCGCCGCCATGATCTGGGAGGCTTCCGATCCCTACCTCTATCTCAGGGCCACATCCGACGGCCGCGTGATCTGCGGCGGCGAAGACGAGGAGTTCACCGACGAGGAACGGCGCGACGCCCTGACCGCGCAAAAGACGGATCGCCTTGAGCAGAAACTCGGGAAGATGTTCCCGCAACTGGACACAGCGGCGAACTTCGCCTGGGCAGGCTCATTCGGCGCCACCGGAACCGGACTGCCGATCATCGGCGGCGTGCCGGGGCATCCGCGCGTTCATGCGGTGATGGGCTATGGCGGAAACGGGATCATCTTTTCCCAGATCGCGTCCGAGATCATCTCGGCGTCCATCGCCGGCAAAGATGATGCGGACGCAAGTCTGTTCGCGTTCAAGACATGATCCTCCAGACTTTGTAGCCGCCGGCAGGTTAGGCTACTCGATCTGCTCGAACGTGCACTGGCGCGGCGCTTTGTCGGGTCGCCAGCGCAAGAGCCTGGTGCCGTGGCGGAAGCGGTCGCCGGTGACATGATCGAAACGAACCTCGACCACCAGTTCCGGCTTCACCGCGTCCCATTCGCCGCTGCGCTCTGTGCTCCAGCGGCTCGGTCCGCCGGGGGCCTTGCCGGTGAAACCCGGCCCTCCGCGCAACGCCTCGAGCTTCGTCGTGAGCGCGGCGCGGCTCTCATTGGCAATGGTCGATGTGAAGCCGACATGATCGAGCTGCCCCTGGCCGTTGTAGAGGCCGAGCAGCAACGATCCGACCTGCAGCTTGCCGTTCAGATAGCGGAAGCCGCCGACCACACAGTCCGCCGTGCGCAGCCGCTTGACCTTGACCATCGCGCGCTCGCCTGGCCGATATGGCTCGTCGAGCATCTTGGCGACGACACCGTCGGTCGAGCCGTGGCCGGCGCCTTGCAGCCATTGCCTAGCGGTGGCGACATTAGTGGTGGATGGCGACAGCCGGAGCCCGGCAGAGGGTACTTTGGCCAGGAAGGCCGCCAAAGCGTTACGCCGATCGCCCAAGGGGCGTTCGAGCGTGATCTTGCCGCCCGGGGCGACGAGCATATCGAAGAGGATCAACTGCGCCGGCGTCTCGATGCTCAGCTTGCGGATGCGGCTCTCGGCCGGGTGCAGCCGCATCTGCAACGCGTCAAAGGAAGCGCGACTGTCGATCTCGATGACGATCTCGCCGTCGACGACGAAATCCCCGGCATCGAGGCTTTGCATCGTCGCGATCAATTCGGGAAAGTAGCGGCCAAGCGGCTTGCCCGACTTCGCCCTTAGATCGACCGCCTTGCCGTCCTTGAAGGCAAGACAACGAAATCCATCCCATTTCGGCTCATAAAGCCAAGGGCCGTTTCCCTCCGGCAACACTTCCGCCGTTCGCGCTTCCATCGGCGGCGTGTCCAACGGCAGCGGGAAGCCGCTGTTTTGGGCCACTACCATCGCTCTTCCGTGTCATGGTGCGGCAAGTCGATGCCGCAGCAGACCCAGCCGAGCCGCTGCGAGGACCCGTAATTGTGCCGTGGCTCAAGCTCGGCGGGATCGTCAAAGGTCCCGATATGCATCGCGATTTCCCGAGGGTTCGCGTCATAGGCAAGGGTAAGCGGCGTACCGCAGGACTGGCAGAAACATCTCCGGGCGATTGGCGACGAGCGGCGACAGGTCGGTTCCACGGTCAGCCACGCGAGGCCGGCGACTGGCACCCAGCCAAGCACGGCGAAGGCGCTGCCGGTCGCGCGGCGGCACATATCGCAATGGCAATAATGCACGCGCGGCTCGCCCGTCAGGCGGTAACGGATATTCCCGCACAGGCACCCGCCATATCGCTCGACGGCTGCGTTTCGCGTAAAGACGTCCGGTTGTTCCATCAAGTCTGAACGCCTGATCGAAGATGCGGTTTCGGTAGCGCAGGATTTCACGCGTCAAGATCGATCAGGGCGATGCCGAGGGCTGGTCGTTTCGTGCGCCGCAAATGCACAGGCGATTCCGTCACCGTGACTTCCAGTGTCGGCTTCACCATGCCTTCGAGCAGATGTCCGCCGCGGGTCGATCCATCGCTCAGGCCAAGAACGGCATGGAGATGCAAGCTCGCCTTGCCGCTGTCGTCGACGGCGATGTCGCCGATCGCGCTCAGCACCTCGCATTGTTCGGCGACCGGGATCTCGCGGTAGGATTTCGATTGGAAGTCGAACCAGCCAACCGTCGCTTTTTCAAACGCGCCGATCGCCGTCAGGGAGGCGCCGGCAATTCCCTTCTGACCGGCAAAGTCGGTGAGCGACGCGAAGGCTTCCTCGCCCGGATCGAGCACGACCACGAATGTCCTTTGCCCGGGGGTCTCTGCGACCAGTTTCGATTTCATGATGCCCTTTGGATGTGCCGGTGGCTCTTGGGCAAGAACTCCTAATCAGGACGCATGTTCCAGTCTGTTGAGAGACCCAAGCGACGATCCAGCCGTCAACGGCGGAGTCACGCTTCCGTGAAGTGCCGCGGGTTTTGGGGTGGCCAATGGGAACATTGGCTTCGTTGAAAGGTTAGCGCACGGACCCAGCCAGCCCAGGAGCGAGCCATGTCCCAGCCCTCAGCCCTATCCAATAATGGTCTCAGTCGAAGGCGTTTCATGGCAGGTTCGGTGTCGGCGGCCGCCACTGCGCCGTTGCTTGCTTCGCATGCACGGGCCGAAGCGCCGAGCGCAGCCCAGCCGAAATTGAGGCAACCGGCCGTCACGTCGTTGCGGATCAACAGGCAGGCTTATGAGTTGTCGCTCGATACGAGAACCAGCCTGCTCGATGCGTTGCGGGACCATGTCGGACTGACCGGCACCAAGAAGGGCTGCGACCATGGCCAATGCGGCGCGTGCACGGTGCTGGTCGACGGCAAGCGCGTGCTGTCCTGTCTGAGCTTCGCTGTGATGAACGACGGCAAGGACATCACGACGGTCGAAGGGCTCGCCTCCAGCGATGGCAAGTTGCATCCGATGCAGCAGGCCTTCATCGACCATGATGCTTTCCAGTGCGGCTATTGCACGCCGGGACAGATCCTGTCGGCGATCGGCTGCGTGAATGAGGGTCACGCGGAATCCGAGGATGACATCCGCGAATATATGAGCGGCAACATCTGTCGCTGCGCCGCCTATCCCAACATTGTCGCCGCTGTCCTGCAGGCACGCGATCAGATGAAGGGAGCGTGACATGCACCCCTTCGTCTACGAACAGCCGACCGACATTTCCGCTGCGGTCGCGATCGCCTCACGCTTCACCACCAACGACGACCAGCCGACACGCGCGAATGCGCAGTTCATCGCCGGCGGCACCAATCTTGCCGACTATATGAAGCTCGGCGTTGCCGAGCCGAACCGGCTGCTCGACCTCAACCGGCTTGCCGACCCTGGTCTCAGGCAAATCCGGGTCACCGATAATGGTATCCGCTTCGGCGCCCTGGTGCGGATGGGCGAGGCCGCCGACCATGCGGAGGTCAAGCGCCGCTATCCGGTCATTGCCGACAGCCTGCGGCTGGCCGCGAGCGGCCAGATCCGCAACATGGCGAGCCTCGCCGGCAATATCCTGCAGCGCACGCGCTGCGAATATTTTCGCGAGACGTCCTGGCACTGCAACAAGCGCGTGCCCGGTTCGGGTTGCGCGGCAATGGAAGGTTTCAATCGGCAGCACGCGGTGCTCGGCGCGAGCGACGCCTGCATCGCCACCTATCACGGCGATTTCGCCCAGGCGCTGATCGCGCTCGATGCCGTCGTTCATGCCGAAGGCTCGCGCGGGGCGCGAAAGCTACCATTCGCGAAGTTGCATCGGCAGCCCGGCGACACGCCTTATATCGAGACCGACCTTGCAGCAGACGAGATCGTCAGCGCCATCGAAGTACCCGCTATCCCATGGGCGCGGCGCTCGCTCTATCTGAAGATTCGCGACCGCGAATCCTATGCCTTTGCGCTGGCTTCAGCCGCCATTGCGCTCGACCTCGACGGCGACAATGTTCGTGAAGCGCGCATCGCGTTGGGCGGCGTGGCGACGGTGCCTTGGCGCGCCCGCGCGGCCGAAGAAGCCCTGCAAGGCAAGAAGCTGGACGAGGCATCGGCAGGAGTTGCGGCGGATGCCGCCTTCGCCGAAGCACAACCGCGCCAGCACAACGCATTCAAGATCGAACTCGGCAAGCGAACGCTGGTGCGCGCGCTGCTTGAAGCCCGCGACATGGAGGTGTGACCATGGACACAGCTGCTCCAAGACCCAAAGAGAACCAGGGCGCACCGCTGCCGCGGGTCGATGCGCGCCTGAAAGTCACCGGGCAGGCGCACTATCCCGCCGACTTGCCCACCGCCAACATCGCCTATGGCGCGCTGGCCGCCAGCAGCATCGCCAAAGGCAAGGTGACGAAGCTCGATCTGGACAAAGCCCGCGCGGTGCCCGGCCTGCTCGACATCGTCACCTATGGCGACATGGACAAGGTCGATAAACCGAAATTCGGCAATTCCGGCGCCACCTCGATCGGCCCATTGCACGACCGTACGATCTTCCATGACGGGCAGATCATCGCGCTTGCCGTCGCCGAGACTTTCGAAGCGGCTGAAGAGGCGGCGCAGCTGATCCGCGCCGAGTATGAGGACGACAAGCCAACCGCGAGCTTCGACAGCCCCGGCACGAAAACCGTCCCGGCGGCCGGCAAGAGCCCATTGTTCAAGGAGGACGTCAAGGCAGGCGATTTCGACGCGGCTTACGCCGCCGCAGCGGTCAAGATCGACCAGCGTTATTCGACGCCTACCCAGCACCACAATCCGATCGAGTTGTTTTCAACGACCGCGTTCTGGGAGGGCGACCAGCTTGTCGTGCACGAGGCCTCGCAGAACGTCACCGGCTGGAAAGTCGAGCTCGCCCGGCAATTGAAGATCGATCCCGGCAAGGTGCGCATCGTCAGCCCTTTCATCGGCGGCGCCTTCGGCTCGAAGGGACCGATGACGCCTCGCACCGCGATCGTGGCCGTTGCCGCCAAGCGGCTCGGACGTCCGGTGCGTTGCGTGACCAGCCGCATGCAGGCTTTCGGCATTCAGACCTATCGGGCCGAAACGCGGCACCGCATCCGCATCGGCGCCGGCAAGGACGGCCGCATCACCGCTTTCGCGCATGAGGGCTGGGAGGTTACGTCGCGGCCGGACCTTTATGTCGTCGGCGGCACCTCGGCGACTGGCCGGATGTATGACTACGGTTCGGTGCTGACGCATGTCTCGCTGGTGCAGGCCGACCGCAACACGCCTGGCTATATGCGCTCGCCACCCGAAACCCCGTACGTCTACGCGTTGGAGAACGCCATGGACGAAATGGCGGTGGCGCTCGGCATGGATCCGGTCGAGTTCCGTCGCATCAATGAGCCGAAGACGGAGCCGATCGGCAAGAAACCGTTCTCCAGCCGCTCGCTGACCCAATGCTACGATCAGGCGGCGGATGCGTTCGGATGGGCCAAGCGAGATCCCAAGGTCGGCGCGATGCGCGACGGCGACTGGCTGATCGGCATGGGCTGCGCCACGGCCATCTATCCGACAGCGGTAGCGCCATGCGCGGCACGCGTGCGCCTCACAGCTGACGGCGAAGTTCGGGTGCAATGCGGTTCGCACGAGATCGGCACCGGCGTGCGCACCGTGGCCGCTCAGATGGCGTCGGAGCGCCTCGGCGTCGGCATCGACAAGATCAGCGTCGAAATGGGCGACAGCAGCCTGCCTCCGGCTCCGGTCTCGGGCGGGTCGATCTCCACGGCCAGTGTCTGCTCGGCGGTGCTCAAGGCATGCGACGCGATCCGCACCAAGCTCTATGCCGCCGCGACCGCCGAGGGTGGTCCGCTGGCCGGTTCCCATAACGAGGAATTCGACCTCGCCGACGGAAAGATCATGGCAAAGGGCAGTGCGTCGGCCAAGGTCGAGGACGTCCTGAAGACCATGCAGGTCGGCGCCATCGAGGAATATGTCGAGTTTGCGCCGAAGGGCGCGACGCCCGAGGCGCTGAAGAAGCTCTATGCCGGCACGCCGGAGTTCCATGGCGCGGACCAGGACGAGGACTCCGTCAAATACGCCTTCGGCGCCGAATTCGTCGAGGTCCGCATCAACCGCTATACCAGGGAAATCCGCGTGCCACGCATCGTCGGCGCCTTTGCCGCCGGCCGCATCATGAACACGCGCACCGCGCGCAGCCAGTTGATGGGCGGCATGATCTGGGGCATCGGCCAGGCGCTGCACGAGGCGACCGAAGTCGACAGTCGCTATGCCCGCTATGTGAACCGCGACCTGCAGGACTACCTCGTCCCGGTCAATGCCGACATCAAGGACCTGCAGGTGATCCTGGTGCCGGAGGTCGATCACGCCGTCAATCCGGCCGGGGTGAAAGGCCTCGGCGAGCTCGGCAATGTCGGCACGGCCGCGGCCGTTGCGAGCGCGGTCTACCATGCGACCGGCAAGCGCATCCGCGACCTGCCGATCAGGATAGAGCAACTGCTCGCCTGACCATGTCGGATGAAGATCTCCCCGGGAGAGACCAATGTTTCACATTGGCATATGGATGCTGCCTGTCGCGGGCATCCCTCTCATCCTCATTCTGATCTGGATGTACTTTCTCGCCAGGCGCCGAAGCCGACGGTTGGCGAGGAACAGGAGCGAGCCGCCGCAGGCGACGGTGCGGAGCAACGATGGGGAAAGCTAAGGCTTGAGAGCCTGGCCCCAAACCTATTCAGCTCGCAGGCAGGGCATAGGCGATGACTTCGTCGCCGACTTTCGTCTCCATGAAATGATGCCCGCCGGGCGCGATGACGATGTATTGCCTGCCATCGACCTCATAGGTCATCGGCGTCGTCTGGCCGCCGGCGGGAAGGTCGGCGTGCCATACTTCCTTGCCCGTCTTGATATCGATGGCGCGCAGCTTGTTGTCGGTGGTCGCGGCGATGAAGATCAGGCCGCCGGCCGTCACCAGCGGACCGCCATTGTTCGGCGTTCCGATGGTCAGCGGCAGCATGGAAGGAAGGCCGAAGGGCCCGTTGTTGTCGGCGCTGCCGAGCGGCTCGTCCCACAGCGTCCTGCCGGTCTTGAGATCGATCGCGCGGATATGACCATAGGGTGGCTTCGAGCACAGCAGGCCCGTTGGCAAGCGCCAGCCGGCATTGACGGCAATGGCGTATGGCGATCCGGCCTGCGGATCGCCGATGTCCTTCACCTTTTTCGGGCTGCCGCCCTTGTCTATCGGCTTGAAGCCCATCTGGTCGGCCTTCTCGCGCGGGATCAACTGATTGTAGTTCGGCATGTCGTTGTAATTGGCGATCAGCACCCCGCTGTCGGTGTCGACGGCGATGCTGCCCCAGTCCGAGCCGCCATTGTAGCCGGGATATTCGATGAAGGGCCGGTCGACCGTCGGCGGCGTGTACTCGCCCTGATAGGAGGCGCGATGGAACTGGATGCGGCAGTAGAGCTGATCCAGCGGGCTCATGCCCCACATGTCCTTTTCGGTCAGCACCGGTTGGTCGAGATGCGCGTAGCCCGAATAGGGCTGCGTCTTGGAGAGCTTGTCCGGTTCGACGCCGCCCGAGGGCACATTGCGCTCCTCGACCGGGAAGAGCGGCTTGCCGGTCTTGCGGTCGAGCACGTAGATCTGGCCCTGCTTGCTGGGCACGATGATGGCGGCGATCTTGCCGGTCACGGTCGGGAAATCGACGAGCGTCGGCTGTGAGCCGAGGTCGTAGTCCCAAAGATCGTGGTGCACCGTCTGAAAATGCCAGGCCGGCTTGCCGGTCATGACGTCGATGGCGACGATCGATGAGTTGAACTGGTTCTCGAAATCCTTGCGATCAATACCATAGTAGTCGACGGCGGCATTGCCGAGCGGCAGGTAGACATAGCCGAGTTGCGGATCGGCGGCCGCGACGGTCCACATGTTCGGGGTGCCACGCGTGTAGGTATCGCCGGCAGGCGGCGCGCCCGCCCGATCGGGATGTCCCATGTCCCATGCCCAGGCGAGCTTGCCGGTGGTGGCGTCATAGCCGCGGACGACGCCCGAAGGCGCGTTCTCGGCCTGGCCATCCTTGACCTGCGCACCGACGACCGCGATGCCGCGCACGATGGTTGGCGGCGCGGTGACAGAATACCAACCGGGTACCGTCTCGCCGATGCCTTGCGTGAGGTCGACGATGCCCTGCTGGCCGAAGTCCGTGCAGGGTTTGCCGGTCTTGGCATCGATGGCGATCAGGCGCGCGTCCAGTGTTCCGATGAGAATCCTTGTCGCGCAGGCTTGATCCGCCTTGGCGCCCGGCACGGCGAAATAGGCAACACCGCGACAGCTCGCGCCATAGGGTATGGCGTCGTCGGGGACCTTCGGGTCGTAACGCCATTCTTCCTTGCCGCTGCGGGCATCGGCGGAAATGATGATGTCCTTGGCCGAGCAGGCATAGAGATGGCCGCCGATCGCGAGCGGCGTGTTTTCGGGCGAGTAGAGGTCCTTGGTCGCTTCGTTCGGCATGTCGCCGGTGTGGAAGGACCAGGCGCGGGTGAGCTTGGAAACATTGGTCGCGGTGATCTGGTTCAGCGGCGAATAGCGCGTCCCCAGTTCCGATCCGCCATAGACCGGCCAGTCATTGCCGGCCTGATGGGTCGCGGTGTCCGGCGAGGCCGGCGTTCCGTTCGGCGCGGGCTGCGCGGCAGGCGCCGGCTGTTGCGCCGGTGACTGCGCCAAGGCATCGATGTGCAGGAAGGTGAACGCGCCCAGCGCAATGACCGGCAGCAGCAGGCTTGTCACATAGGCGGCGTTCCTGCTGCCTCGGCTGCCGATGTCGCGGAAGGCTGGAACGGCAAGCAGGACGAAGATGAGGATGATCGTGGGAGCCAAGACGCGCGGCATCAGCGCCCAGCCGTCGAGACCGACCTCCCAATAGGCCCAGGCAAGCGTTGCGAGCCATGTCAGGACGTAAAGCCAGACACCGGCCATATTTTCTGCGAGCAGCAGAATGCCCGCGAGCAGCAATGCGATGCCGGCGGGCAGATAATACCAGGAGCCGCCGAGCGCGACGAGCCAGGCGCCACCGCAGCCGATCAGCAGGCCGAGAACGACCAATAGGATGCCGACCAGCGCTCTCCACCAGTACGCGACGCCGCGATGGCGCAGAGGACGATGGGGGTTGTTTTCAGCGGCGTCGGTCATGGCATTTTCCAGCGTGAAACAGATCGTGATATCTGGCGAACGCATGCAGCCGGCTGTGGTTGCGGATTAAATTCGGGATCCGCCGTCGCTGCCGGTCACCATTCTGTGATCCTTTTGCGGCTTCGGAACCTTCGTGGCGAAAGCACCGTTAGGTGTCGTCAACTCTGAGTTTGCCTTCAGCAGAATCGGCGAGGGGATGCCGCAGATCTTCTCGAAAAACGCCAATGGCGTTGCGCGCTTTGTCATCTGGGGAAGTTGTGCAGTTCTGCTGATCGCCGCCGCGATCGGGACAATCCTTCCCCGTTCGGACCTGGTAACGGGAGTAGGTGAGCCATTGGCGCAGCCGGTGCCGTTCAGTCACAAGCACCATGTCGGCCAGCTCGGCATCGACTGCCGCTATTGCCACAACGGTGTCGAGACCTCGTCTTCGGCGGGTCTACCGGCGACCGAAGTCTGCATGACCTGTCATTCGCAGCTTTTCACCAACGCCGAGATGTTGGCGCCCGTGCGCGCAAGTCTGGCTAGCGGCAAACCGATCGAATGGCAGCGCGTCAACAGCGTACCCGACTTTGTGTTCTTCAATCACGCCATACACGTTAATAAGGGCGTCGCCTGCGAGACCTGCCATGGCGAGGTCGACCAGATGCCGCTGACCAGGCGAGCGCATACGCTGAGCATGGAATGGTGCCTCGGCTGTCATCGCAATCCCGGACCCAATCTGCGTCCGCCACGGGACGTGTTCCTGATGCACTGGCAGCCACCTGAGGACATCGCCGAGATCAGGCGACGGCTTATCGGCATGCTCGACATCCATCCCGAGACGATGACGGATTGCTATGTCTGCCATCGCTGAAGGAAAGGCGCGGCCCGCTATCGACATCGCAGCGTTGCGCCGACGGCTGACGAGCGGCCACGACATGTGGCGCAGCCTCGACGAGATTGCCGGCACCGTGGAATTCCGGCGCTTCGTCGAAGCCGAATTTCCGGCAATCGCGGAGCGCCTGCCGGCCAGGCCGAACCGGCGCACGCTGCTGAAGCTGATGGGCGCTTCGCTGTCGCTTGCCGGGCTGGCCGCCTGCAGCAGGGCGGAAGGCATCGTGCCTTATGTGCGCCAGCCGGAAATGCTGATCCCCGGCAAGCCGGCCTATTACGCGACAACATTGTCGAGCGACGGCTTCGGCATCGGCGCGATCGTCGAAAGCCATGAAGGGCGGCCGACAAAGATCGAGGGCAATCCGGATCATCCGGCGTCGCGCGGCGCAACCGACGCTGTGATGCAAGCAGCAGTGCTGACGCTGTTCGACCCTGATCGCTCGCGCACCCCGCTCAAGGATGGACAGCCGGCATCCTATGGCGATTTCCTCAAGGACATGGCGGCACTCGTCTCGCGCTGGACGGCCTCACAAGGACAGGGCGGAGCCCTGCTGGTTGAAGCGACTACCTCGCCGACTCTTGCGGCGCAGTTGGATGCGCTGCGGGCACGCTATCCGAAACTGAAAATCCATCGTCACGACCCGATGGCGATACCGGCGGCGGCGGAGGCGTCACATGCACTGTTCGGATCGGCGCTGACGCCGGTCTACCGCTTCGATCGTGCCGAAACGATCGTCAGTCTCGACGCCGATTTCCTGGGCGAGGGGCCGGGGCGGCTGGCTTACGCGCACGACTTCGCCGCGCGGCGACGTGTGCGCAGCCCGAACGACGGGATGAGCCGGCTCTATGCGGTGGAATCGACGCCGACGATCACCGGCGCGGCGGCCGATCATAGGATAGCGATACGGCCGAGTGAGGTCGAAGCCGTGGCTGCCGGGCTTCACGCCACGCTGGAAGGCCAAGCCGGGGCGCTCGTAGCGCCAATCGACCAGACTCCGATCGACGCGCCATGGATGAATGCGCTGGTCGATGATCTGAAGGCAGCCGGCCCCAACGCACTGGTCGTGCCGGGTGCGCATCAGAGCGCGTTCGTTCACGCTGCCGCGTTTGCCGCCAATGCGAGGCTTGGCGCGCTCGGCAATACGATGGAGTTTATCGCGGCACCGGATGCGCTGCAGGTCGATGGCGATCTGGAGGCGATGTGCGAAGCGATTGGCCACGGGGCGATCGACGCGGTCATCGTGCTCGTCGCAAATCCGCTGCACACCGCGCCGGCAGTCCTCGATGTGCGCAAAGCCTTTTCCGGCCTGAAGCTGCTTGTCCATCAGGGGCTCTATCGCGACGAGACGGCATTCCTGGCGCATTGGCATGTGCCTGCGGCGCATGAACTCGAGAGCTGGAGCGACATCCGAGCCCATGACGGCACGGCCTCGCTGGTGCAGCCGCTGATCAGGCCGCTTTACGACGGCAAGACCGGGCATGAGCTGCTCGCCGTGCTTGGCGGCCAATTCCAGACTGATCCGCTGTCGCTTGTCCGGCAGCATTGGGCAGAGCTCGATGATGACACGTGGACAAAGGCTCTGCGCGACGGCGTTATAGCGAGCAGTGCCGCCAGGCCGGCATCCGTTACAGTGCCGCCGGATCTGGCGGGACTGAAGCCGGCGGCAAACGCGGGCAATGGCATCGAGGTCCGCTTCGTCGCTGATCCGTGGCTGCGTGACGGCCGCTTTGCCAATGCGTCGTGGCTGCAGGAGCTGCCGCGACCGCTGACCAAGATCGTGTGGGGCAATGCTGCGCTCATATCGCCCGCCACTGCCGAGCGACTGAAAATCGAAAACGGCGATGTCGTCAATGTCGCCTCAAATGGCGCGGACGTCGATGCGCCGGCCTGGATCGCGCCCGGCCATCCGGACGAAACGATAACGCTTTCCTTTGGCTTCGGGCGAAAGATCGGTTCCGTTGCCGCGCTGTCGGAAGGCTACGACGCCTTCCATTTGCGCCGTGGTTCGGAATGGTTCGCGACCGGCGCGGCCATCGCGCCCCGCAAGAACAGCATGCGCGTCATCACCACACAGCTTCACCAGGCGATGGAAGGCCGCGCCATCGTGCGCCATGCTTCGCTCGACGCGTTCCGGCAGAACCCGGATTTCGTGCGCAAGGATGCGCCGCCGTCACCGGCGGAATCGCTCTACCCCGATTGGCGCTACGATCAGGAAGCCTGGGCGATGGCGATCGATCTATCCGCCTGCATCGGCTGCATGGCCTGCGTTTCGGCCTGCCAGGCCGAGAACAACATTGCGCCGGTCGGGCCGGAGGAATGCGAGCGCGGCCATGAGATGCACTGGCTGCGCGTGGACCGCTACTATGCCGGGCCAGTCGATGCGCCCGAGACCTTTTTCCAGCCGGTGCCGTGCATGCATTGCGAAAAGGCGCCCTGCGAAGTGGTGTGCCCGGTCAACGCCACCGTGCATACGCATGATGGGCTGAATGCGCAGGTCTACAACCGCTGCATCGGCACGCGCTATTGCTCGCAGAACTGCCCCTACAAGGTGCGGCGCTTCAACTTCCTCGACCACCAGTCGTTCGACAAGGACGAAGCTGGGCCGGAGCAGGGCGTGCACAATCCGAACGTCAGCGTGCGCTCGCGCGGCGTGATGGAGAAATGCACCTACTGCGTCCAGCGCATCAGCGCCAAGCGCATCCAGGCGCAGATCGAAAATCGCGACATCGCCGATGGCGAAGTGGTTACCGCCTGCCAACAGGCCTGCCCAACCCAGGCCATCACCTTCGGTGATCGCAACAGGAAAGACGCAAAGGTCGTTCGGGAGAAAAGCGCGCCGCAGAACTACGCGCTGCTGGAGGAGCTGAACACACGGCCGCGCACCTCCTATCTCGGCAAAATCTCCAATCCGAACGGCAGGCTTGCCAGACCAAGCGAGGCGACCGATGGCTGAAGCCGGCGCGAACAGCTCGGCTGTCCTGCGCGGCCGCCACGACTTTCCCGAGATCAGTGGGCGCATCGGCTCGATCGTGCTCAACGGCCGCCTGCCGCGTCATTTCTGGACGGCGTTCTTCCTTTGCTTCCTGCTCGTCCTGCTGCTGCTCTATTCGATCACTTACCTGATCGCCGTCGGTGTCGGCGCCTATGGTATCGACATTCCGGTGGCCTGGGGCACGATGATCTCCAACTTCGTCTGGTGGATCGGCATCGGCCATGCCGGTACGCTGATCTCGGCGGTGCTCCTGCTGCTACGCCAACCATGGCGCGCCTCGATCAACCGCTTCGCCGAAGCCATGACGCTGTTCGCCGTCGCCATGGCGGGATTGTTTCCGATCCTGCATCTCGGCCGGCCGTGGTTCTTCTACTGGCTGCTGCCGCTGCCCAATGCGCATATGCACTGGCCGCAATGGCGCAGCCCGCTCGTCTGGGATTTCGCGGCGATCGCGACCTATGCGACCGTCTCGCTGCTCTTCTGGTATATGAGTCTGCTGCCGGATCTGGCGGTGCTGCGCGACCGCGCGAGAGCAAGGCCGGCGCAGCTCTTCTACGGCATATTGGCGCTTGGCTGGCGCGGCTCGGCCTATCATTGGTCGCGCTATCAGGTCGTCTATTTCCTGCTAGCCGCCCTGGCCACGCCGCTGGTCGTTTCGGTCCACTCGATCGTTTCGCTCGACTTCACCTTCGCGATCACGCCCGGCTACCACTCGACGATCTTCCCGCCCTATTTCGTCGCCGGCGCGCTGCTCTCAGGCTTCGCCATGGTGCTCACCATCGCCATTCCGCTGCGCTGGGCTTTTTCGGTCGAGGACCTGATCACGGTCAGGCATATGGACAATGCCGCCAAGCTGATGATCGCCGCCGGCATGGTTGTCGCCTATGGCTATGTCTCCGAAGCATTCTTCGCCTGGTATTCGGGCGAGCCCTACGAACGCGCCATGATGGCGCAGCGCGCGCTAGGTCCCTATGCGCCGCTGTTCTGGACGATGCTCGGCCTGAACTGTGGCGTGCTGCAGTTGCTGTGGTTCAGACGCATCCGCCGCAACATGCCGCTGCTGTTCGCGATCGCCATTGCCATCAACATCGGCATGTGGATTGAACGCTACATCATCGTCGTGACGGGGCCGAGCCGCGACTACCTGCCGTCGGCCTGGGGCGAGCAGTCGCTGACCTGGCTCGATTTCGGCATCCTGTTCGGCTCGATCGGCACCTTTTTCGCGCTGGTCTTCCTGTTCATCCGCATCCTGCCGGCGATCACCATCTTCGAGGTCGAGGAACTGGCTGAGGAGGAGGGCAAGCTCAGATGAGCCTCTACGGTCTCGTGGCTGCGTTTGCCGCACCCGAAGCGCTTGTCGAGGCAGCCCGCGGCATGCGCGAGCGCGGCTACCGGCGCATGGATGCGTTCTCGCCGTTTCCGCTGAAGGAATTGGATGAGATACTGGAAATTCGCGCCACGCGCCTGCCCTGGGCCGTGCTCGCCGGCGGCATTGCCGGTGCCGCTCTTGTCTATGCGCTGATCTGGTACTCCGTCGAGATCGACTATCCCATCAATGTCGGCGGCCGGCCGCTGCATTCCTGGCCGCCTTTCGTCGTCATCGCCTTCGAGGCCGGCATTCTCGGCGCAGCCTTCGCCGGCTTTCTGGGTGTGCTCGCGGCCAACGGTCTGCCCCGCTACCATCATCCGGTCTTCAACGCCCAGAGCTTCAGCTACGCGCGCGGCGGCAAGTTCTATCTGCTGATCGAAGCGGCCGATCCGAAATACCGCAAGGGCGTGACCCGGGGCCAACTGACGCGGCTCGGTGCCGAGACGGTCGAGGAGGTCGAAGCGTGAGCCGTCTCGGCCTAACGCTTCTGCTCGGAGCGCTGGCTGTCGCCGGCTGCCGGCAGGACATGGAGGACCAGCCCCGCTACGATCCGCTGGAGGCGAGCAGCCAATTCGCCGACGGCATGTCGGCACGCACGCCGGTCACGGGCACTGTCACACGCGACGCCGATCTTTCGCCTGTCCCGGACAAAATCCCCTATCCGATCACGACCGAGCTGCTACAGCGCGGCCAGCAGCGTTTCGACATATTCTGTTCGCCCTGTCACGGCCGCACCGGCGACGGCCACGGCATGATCGTCCAGCGCGGCTTTCCGGCGCCGCCAAGCTACCATCAGGATGCGCTGCGCAAGGCCTCGGACCGCCACTTCTACGACGTCATCACCAACGGCTACGGCGCGATGTACTCTTATGCGGCGCGCGTGCCGCCACGGGACCGCTGGGCGATCGTCGCCTATATCCGCGCGCTGCAATATTCGCGCGCCGCTCCAGTCGCCGAACTTCCGCAAAGCCTGCGCGCGCGGCTTGAAGCGGAGGCATCACCATGAGCCGCCTCGAGCAAGGTCTTGTGGCGGTCGGCGTCGCGGGACTTGTTCTTTGCGTTCTTGGCGCATCGCTCGATGCCAAAGCGATGCTGGGCGCCTGGGTCGCGGCAGCTATCTTCGCAATCAGCCTGCCGCTCGGCGCGCTGACCATATTGATGGTGCACGGGCTGACCGGCGGACGCTGGGGCGAGGCGGTCCGCCAGCCTTTGCGGGTCATGATCGCGATGCTGCCACTTGCGCTCATCTTGCTCCTGCCGGTGCTGATGAGACTCGACCTTATCTTCCCATGGGCCGGCGCGGATTCCGCGATGCTTTCTGAGAAGGTTCGAGAGAAGCTCACTTATCTCAACATGCCGTTCTTCCTGCTGCGCTTCGCTGTCTGCGCGGCGATCTGGCTCGTTCTCACATGGGTGGTGCTCGGCTCGACTTCAGAGGATTCCGAGAAAGCTGGCAACGGGAGGAAATACGCTCTTGGCCTGATCCTCCACGCGCTTGCCGTCAGCGTCTTTGCCATCGACTGGATGCTTTCGATCGAGCCGGAATTCACCTCGACCATCTATGCGCTTTGTGAGGCCTCCGCCGAAGTCGTCGGAGCTTTCGCCCTGGCGATCCTTGTGCTGGCCGCAAGACGGGCAGTGGAGGTCATACCCGGTGGCGAGGAAGATGTCGCGCTCAGCGAGGACCTTGCCAACATGCAGCTGGGCTTCCTGCTGACCTGGATCTACCTCGTCTTCATGCAGTGGGTTGTCGTCTGGGGCGGCGACCTGCCCGACGAGATCGGGTGGTACATCATTCGCGCGACGGGGGGCTGGCGGCATCTGCTGTGGCTGCTGATTGCCTTGCAGGCGGCTGCGTTCACAGGCTCGCTCAGCCGACGGCTCAAGCGCAGCCATGACGGCCTGGTCTGGCTGACGGGGGCAGCTCTCGCAGGCCATTTCGCCGATGTGTTCTGGCGTATACGGCCACCGCTCTTTTCCGGCGGTCTGCTAGCGCTCTGGCATGATGCGGTCGCCTGGATGGGACTGGGTGGGCTGTGGCTTGCGCTGTTCCTCTTCCTGCTCCGCCGGCCAGACAGGATCGTCTGGTGGAGGCGGGAGGTCGCCCATGGCTAAGGCGCACCGCCATCCCGAGACGCGTGATGTCCAGCCGCGGGTGCTGCTCGCTTTCGGTGGCGGGCTGCTGCTGTTCATCGCCTTGGCCGCGATCGGCATGAAGCTCGCCTTCAACACCACGCCGACATGGCTGCCGGTTCCGACGGAAACCAGTCCGGAAAGCCCCGATCTGCAGACCGCGCCAAGGCAGGACCTGGCAAGTCTTCGCGCCGAGGAGGATCGCCAGCTCAAAATGCTTGGCTGGGTCGACCGCAATGCCGGCATCGCCCGTATTCCGATCGACGACGCCATGTGGGCAATTGTCAGCAACGGTTTGCCGGATTGGTCGCAGCAGCGATCCGCGACCACTGGAGCCGATGACTGCGCCCTGGTCACAGCGGCCGTTCCCCGCGCTCCGCAGGCCCAGAATTGCCGACGGCAAAGCGGGGCAGGGCGATGAGAAGCTTGTTAGCCGCCCTTTGTCTGTTCGTTGCCGGCGCGGCCCCTGCCGCCGAGCGACCGACATTCGATCCAAAGCTCGGCGCACAGCTGACGCTGGACCGCGAACTGATCGACGCCAGCGGCCGGAAGCTGACGCTGGGCGAAACGCTGGGCGGCCATCCGGCGCTTGTCATCTTCGGCTACGACAAATGCCCGAACCTGTGCGGCGTCACCCAGCAGGCCGTTGCCTCCGACCTGAACAAGACATCGCTTCGGCCGGCAGACTACCGCGCGCTGTTCATCTCGATCGATCCCGAGGAGACCCCGGCCGACGCGGCCACGGCGCAAGATGACATCGCTTCCGCCGCCGGTCCGGCAGGCCTGCCCGCCTGGCGTTTCCTGACCAGCAGCGATGGCGCAGGCGCAGCGCTTGCCAGCGAGGCAGGCATCACCTTCGACCGGCGCAAAGGCATCGATCAGTTCGTCCATCCGATCGCGGTCATAGCACTTACGCCGTCTGGCCGGATTTCACAGGTGCTGCCGGCGCTGACCTTCACGCCGCGCGATCTCAAGCTCGCGCTGGTCGAAGCGTCGGAGAACAGGCTCGGATCGATTGCCGATCACGTCTTCCTGCTCTGCGCCGGCTTCGACAGTTCGAAAGGCCAATACACGCCAGCGATCTGGGCGGCGCTGAAAGTCGCGAGCCTGGCAACGCTGCTTGGCCTCGGCGCAACCGTGCTCTGGCAGAGCTGGAGAAGGGCAAGGTGAGCTTCGGCATTCCCTTCTTCCCCCAGGAGGCTTCCTCGGAAGCCGGCCAGGTCGATGCGCTGTTTTACACTTTGCTTGCTTTTTCCGTCGTTCTCGGACTGGCGCTGACCGGACTGGTCGTCGGCTACGCGGTGAAATACCGCGTTGGCTCAAAGGCGGACCGAACAGGCAAGCGTTCCCGCAGCCTGCCGCTGGAAATGAGCTGGACGATCGCCAGCCTGATAATCGCCTTCATCTTCTTCGGCTGGGGCGCGACGCTATTCGTTCGCCGCGACCATCCACCGGCGGACGCGCTCGAGATCACCGGACTCGGCAAGCAATGGATGTGGGAATTCAGGCAGCCAGGCGGCCAGCGCGAGATCAACGAATTGCATGTTCCCGTCGGCAAACCTGTCGTGGTGTCGCTCGCCTCACAGGACGTCATCCACTCCTTCTACGTGCCGGCGTTCCGTATCAAGCAGGATGCGGTGCCGGGCCGCACGACGCATATCTGGTTCATCGCCACCGAGCCAGGCCGCTACCACCTGTTCTGCGCCCAATATTGCGGCACGCAGCATTCCGAAATGGGCGGCTGGGTGACCGTGATGGCGCCCGAGCAATATGCCGCGTGGCTGAACAGCCAGGGCGAAGGCGAGACGCTTGCGGCGAGCGGCGAGAAACTGTTTCGCGCGCTGGGCTGCTCGGGCTGCCATGGCGCGAGCAGCAAGGTGCGGGCGCCGTCGCTTGACGGCATCTTCGGCCGGCCGGTGGCGCTCGACAACCAGCAGACGGTGATCGCAGACGAGCGTTATCTGCGCGACTCCATCCTCAATCCGAAGAAGGAAATCGCGGCGGGCTATGAACCGGTCATGCCGAGCTTCGACGGCTTGATCGACGAAGGCGAACTGCAGATGCTGCTCGCTTATCTGAAGTCGCTTTCGCGTCAACCAACGGCTGGAGCCATGCCATGACCAACGTGGCGATGCAGGGCACGTATTTGGGGGAGGGGAGCGGGCCTCGCGCGTGGCTGCTGACCACCGACCACAAGCGCGTTGCATGGCTCTACCTGATCTCGCTGACTGCCTTCTTCTTCCTCGGCGGCGCCATGGCGGTGCTGATGCGCATCGAGCTGGCGACACCGGCGGGCGACCTCGTCTCCGACGATGTCTACAACCGGCTGTTCTCGCTGCACGGCATCATCATGGTCTGGTTCTTCCTGGTGCCGTCGATCCCGGCGACATTGGGCAATTTCCTTTTGCCGTTGATGATCGGCGCGCGCGACCTCGCGTTCCCGCGGCTGAACCTCGCCAGCTGGTATGTCTTCATCTTCGGCAGCTTGTTCGCGCTGTTTGCGGTGGTGGCGGGCGGCGTCGACACCGGCTGGACGTTCTACACGCCGCTGTCGACGCTCTATGCCAATGGCTGGGTCTCGACCGCGGCGTTCGGCGTCTTCGTCGTCGGCTTCTCGACGATCATGACCGGCATCAACTTCATCGTCAGCGTGCACACGCTGCGCGCGCCCGGGCTCACCTGGTTCCGCCTGCCGATCTTCGTCTGGACGCTCTACGCCACCAGCCTGGTGATGGTGCTGGCGACCCCGGTGCTCGCCGCCTCGCTGATCCTGATCGTGCTGGAGCGCGTGTTCGGCATTGGCATCTTCAATCCCGATCTCGGCGGAGATCCTTTGCTCTTCCAGCATCTCTTCTGGTTCTACTCGCACCCGGCGGTCTACATCATGATCCTGCCAGGCATGGGCGTGGTGTCGGAGGTGCTGCCCTGTTTCAGCCGCCGGCCGCTGTTCGGCTACAAGGCGGTGGCGATGTCGTCGATGGCGATCGCCATCTTCGGCTTCCTGGTCTGGGGCCACCACATGTTCGTCAGCGGGCAATCTTCCTATGCCGGCGTGGTGTTCTCGTTCCTGTCGTTCTGCGTCGCTATCCCGTCGGCGATCAAGGTCTTCAACTGGAGCCTGACGCTGCGCAAGGGCGAGATCAGCTTCGAGACGCCGATGCTTTACGCGCTGTTCTTCCTTGCGCTTTTCACCTTCGGCGGATTGGCGGGGCTCTTCCTTGCGGCGTTGGCGGTCGATGTCCATGTCCACGACACCTACTTCGTCATCGCGCATTTCCACTACATCATGGTCGGCGGCATGGTGACGGCGTACATGGCGGGGCTGCATTTCTGGTGGCCGAAATTGACCGGCCGCATGTATTCGGAAACCGCGGGGCGTATAGCAGCGACCGTCACTTTCGTCGGCTTCAATCTGACCTTCTTCCCGCAATATGTGCTGGGCTTCGACGGCATGCCTCGGCGCTATCATACCTATCCGCCGGAGTTCCAGTTCTGGAACGTGCTGTCCTCGGCTGGCGCAGTGGTGCTGGCGATCGGCTATTTGATGCCGTTGTTCTATCTCGGCTGGTCGCTGTTTCGCGGCGCTCGCGCGACCGACAATCCGTGGAACGCCACCGGGCTCGAATGGCAGACGGGCTCGCCGCCGCCGCCGCATAATTTCGAGACGATGCCGGTTGTGACCCGACCGGCCTATGCCTACGACATGAAGGGGCTTGAGCACGAACGCTTCAGTCCGCATCTGGAGGCAGGCGGATGAGCGGGACCGAGAGCGTCGCCTTCGACAGCCCCCAGCGCGAACGGCGCGCCGACAATTTTGCCATGTGGGTGTTCATCGGCTCCGAGGCGATGCTGTTCGGCGCGATCTTCCTGGTCTTTCTCGTCGCGCATATCGATTTCGGCCCCGCCTTCGCGGCAGCATCGAAACATCTTTCGCTGCCGCTCGGCACCCTCAACACGGCCGTGCTGATCACCAGCAGCTTCACCATGGCGCTGGCCCATATGCTTGCGCTTCACAGACGCTGGCGCGCTACGGTTTGGGCGCTGGCCGCGACATCTGCGCTGGGTATTTGCTTCCTGGCCGTGAAAGGCATCGAATATGGCAAGGAAATCGGTGAAGGCCTGGCGCCGCTCCTTGGCCTGCCGTTTCGCTATGCCGGGCCGGATCCGACCCACGCCGAATTCTTCTTCGGCCTCTATTTCGCGATGACCTCGCTGCACGCGCTGCACCTGATCGGCGGCATCGTCGTCATCGCCGGCATGGTCGCGCTCTGGCGGACCGCCAGCCCTGCCAACCGGCTGCGCCGGGTCGTGGCCGTCGGCCTCTACTGGCACTTCGTCGACATCATCTGGGTGTTCATGTTCCCCGTTCTTTACCTGATCAACCGATGAGCGAACTGCGCAAACTCACCTTCGGCTATCTAGGGCTGCTCGCGCTGCTGGCACTGACGGTCGGCTCGTCCCTTTTCGACCTTGGCGGTTTCAATGTCGCCCTCAACCTGGCGATCGCCGCCGCGAAGGCGGTCCTGATCGCCATGTTGTTCATGCATTTGACAGGCATGTTGCCGCGGCTCGCCGTTGCGGCCGCCGGGCTTTGGCTCGTCATCCTCTTCGGGCTGACGCTGATCGGACGATAAGAGAGCGATATCAATCGCCCTCTGGCACGCCGACATAGTTTTTCGTCTTGAAGAGCCCGGCCAGATGAGCGGCATTGGATGCCGCCATCTTGATCATGCCGACGACTTTTTCAGGCGCGCCGGGAAGATCGACGAAGTTGACGTCACCCATCGCTTCTCCAACCCAGTACACGCCGCCATTGGCAGGAACGGTGAAGCCGACGTCGTTGAGCGCCTGATAGCACTCGGCATGGCAGTGATGCGCGCCATCCTCGTTGCCGACGATCGCCACCAGCGCCACCTTTCCGGCAGCCGGCATGCGTCCGCTGTCGTCGGTCTCGGACAGGAAAGCGTCCATCCGCTCCATCACGCGCTTGGCCACGCTCGACGGCTGCCCCATCCAGATCGGCAACCCAAGGATGAAGATGTCGGCGGCCAGGATCTTTTCCCGCAGCTTCGGCCAGTCGTCGCCTTCGCCCATATCGGAAAGCACGCCGGGCCTGATGTTGTGGACAAGAGCGCGGGCGGTTTCGCATGCGACGTCATGCGCGGCCAGCGCCTTCGCCAACTCCGCCAGCATTCTGTCGGTGGAGGATTCTTCCCCGTCCGTCGGCATTTTAAGCGTGCAATTGAGCGCGAACGCGGTGAGCGACATCATATTCTCCTGCCGGCTTCGGGCGACCGTCTCGCCCTGACGATCCGAGCCTTGGATGGTGGCGCTTTCGTAGGGGGGAAGGTCGGCCGGGTCATCAAGTGTCCAACCGCGTGTGCTCCGATATGTTCCTGCGGTTGTCCCGCACCTTTTCGATCTCTTCCGGTTCCTTTTCGTCGATACCCGTGACAGCGTCGCTCGCCGTTCGACTTGATGTGATCAGCTCGTCCAGTTTGGCTTGAAGAGCCTGCGTGTCGCGGTGCTCGGCGCGCTGTATCAATAGGGTCATTACCCCGGTCGCAAGGGTGGCGATACCGTGCCAGTCCAAGGTCTTCGGTTCGAAGACGAGCCACGCCGCCGGCTTTGTTGCTGGTCCGCTCAAGTCAGGCCGCCCGCAATGTCAGCCTCAATCCTGATACCTGGTGCCACCCGCGCCGTTCTGCTTGTTTGCGTCCCGCAGCAGGCGGACAATGGCATCCACGGGGGACGGGTCGGTTGCGGGTTGGGCTTTCCAGCGCCACAGATGGCGAAACAAAATCCTCAAGCTTGGCATCGCAACAGCCTCCTGCGCTATCAACCTGGAACCGGGAGCGATGTTCCTTTCGCGGCTAGCGGAAGACCGCGGCGACGAGAAATGCGACGGCGGCCACGACAACCAGCGCCACTACGACCAGAACCGGGCCGCTTCTGCGCGGCTGCAGGTCGGGCGCGTTCTCCGGCTGTCGCATCGCGTTGGCAAAACTCGCCTGGTTGGTGAAGTTCGATTTGCGCGCCTCGGCCGGCTGAGCGGAAGTCGCGACATCGCCGGCCTCGGCATCTGTCTCCTGCGGCGCCGCCGCCGGGTCGAATCCGGGCGTCTTGTCCTGGGTCCTGCCGGCTTGGATTTCGCCGCGTGCTTCGGCGGATGTATGTTGGTTGGGTGACATTTTGCGCCTCCTTTGTCTCCAAACCTGCTTCCGGCCCCGCTGTTCCAACCGGGCGTCAAGGCAGGAGGCGGGATCAAGCAAGCGCCTTCGACTTCATTGCCTGCGCGACGTCAGGCGCACGGTTGCCGAGATCGATTCTTGAACTCGGACGGAACTTTCGGGTCAGGGGAGCCTTGTATCCTCGATAGCAGGACAACGAGGCCGGAATGCAAGTTCTCGACACAGCGATACATGCCGATCCCAAAGGCGCGACAGTCGAGTTTCTTGGCGAGGGCGGAGAAAGGATCGCTGTCACCATGATTGTGTCCGACCCGTTGCTTGGCGACGCCGCGCTTATCGATCGCGCCAGAGAGATGATGTTTCAGTGCGCGGCATTCAGCTACCCGGCAGAACGAGACGAACCGGACGGCAAGGTGGACGCAGGCCGGCCTGGCGTCGAGCGGCAAAGCGATATGGACCAAGGTCCGTACACATTCGAATATCGCGACGGCGGCAGTGTGAGGCGGGTCGAAGGCGTTGAATTGCCCGACCTCGAAGCTGCTCGCCATGAAGCGGTGCGCTCGGCGATCGATCTGCTCGACGATGCGGCTGAACCGCGTCAGGACGGCTGGGCGGTTCGGGTTTGTGGCGGCGGCGGTCATGTCGTCTTGTCCGTCGATTTCGAAGAAGCAAGGCAGGAAAGGGCAACCACCGCGATGTGAGGGAAGGCGGCGTCTGTGAAAGGTATGATGATGCATCCTTTCATGTCACTGCATATGCTTGCAAATTCACGGGGCGATGGGCTCAGACCGGAGTTTCTTCGTCTCTTCGAGGCGCGCGCCGCCTTGTCGAGCCCTGACGTGATAGAACTCCGTCTCGGCAAGGAGCAGGCTGGTCCAAATCCCATCGGCAGCGCCGCAACCGCGGCGCAGCAACACGTCCCGCGCTTTCCTGGCGGGCACGCTGAGAACAATCGCGAGCCCGAGCCAAGGAGGGGCACGGTAGACTAACGGAGGCCGAGATGCGGACGCCCTTGGCACTGATCATCGAAGATGAATATCTGATCGCTCCGGACGAGGCGCTTCTTTGAATTGTCCGATTGGCAACTGCATGATGTCGTCTGCAGCTGTCATGCCGGCGCGAGTTGGGCCGCCGCGCGAGTTCGCAGGATCGTAAAAGGCCATCTCGCCTGGCTCAGGAGCCGTTTGGTGCATTGAAAGCCGGTCGTCCGGCGAGCACGGGGTCGCCGGACGACACGGCTGAGATCAGTGCAGGCTCCGCGCGAGCGCGCTATTCCAGGCGGGGTGGCGCCGATCCGGAAATACGGCAACGATCCGACATGCTCGATCGCGAGGCTGCAAAACTGAAACGCGACACGGCGGCCGGTGAGGCTGGCCGTACCTCAGCCACCTTGGTCGATAGCGTGCGGCGACGGCTGCTGGGCGCCGCCGCTGGGGCGTCTGTTGTTCTGGTCAGCCCAAAGCCAAAGGGCGATCAGCACGATCAGCAGGGCCGCGACAAGTGTACCGATACGACGCATTCGCTGGTCGCCGTGCCTTCAGCCGCCGGGCTTGTTGGTGGCCGGATCCGAGCCGACGCCAACGGCGGGGTCCGGCGTCACCGGGCCGCGCTCGGCTTCCGAGCCTTCCGATTCGATCTCCTGGACGGCCTGATCCCAGTGTTCCTGCTCACGCCCATCGGGGCGGCCTTCGCGTTCCCAGATCTCGTGGGCGCGTTGCCTGATGCGTTCTTCCCGGTCCATGCTTTCCTCCTGTCGCGCCTGACGTTGGCGCTTATTTGCGCCCAATCGAGCGCTGAGAGGTTTGTTCCATTGGATTCGAATGGATTAAGTCGCTTTTGGAATCCCGCCCATGCCGGTGGCCGCTGGCACGGTCGGTGTGAGGGCGAGGACAGTTTACTTGTTCGTGCGAATTTTCTGACGCGGGTTGATTCCGCCCGTTGAGGTGGTGTCGTTCTCGACATCTCCCTCGACCGTGTTCTCGCCATGCTCCAACTCGTCACCTTCCTTGATGGTGCCCTTGGAGGTTCCAATGCCGGGATCGTTCTCCATATCGGCGTCGCTCGGTCTTTTCGATTTCGGGTGCTGGTTTCCGCTCATGGCCGTTCCTCGATTAGTGCGTTTCACCGTTTCACGGAAACGGTGAAACGCACTACCTCTTTGATTTACGCAATTCCGGACGGAAAACCGCTCACGCTTTTCTTGGAATTGCTATGGCCTGCCAAACTGGAAGGGATGCCGAATGTTCCGGCGTCAGACGCCGAATGGATAGGTTTCCGGCACGCCTTCGGCAGCGTGCTCGGGTCCGAGCGGCGTGACCGCGTTGGTTTCATCGAACCACACAAAGGCATCGAACTGCCGCGCCAGCGAGGCGTCGGCATAGTGGCTGTGCAGTTCGGTTTCCGGCCGGTAGATCACCCCGATGAATCGTTCCAGCCGGCGCTCGGTCAGGCGGTCGCGCAGGTCCGGGTCGTGCCCGAGGTCAAGCAGGAACCGGTGAATGCCGGCGTCGTGGCAGAGCCGCTCGTAGCTGTCTTCGCGAGAGGGCCGCACCGACTTGATTTCCATGTCTCCGTCCCAGTCGGTCGCTGCCGCGACGGTGCCTGCATGCGTGCCTAGGCCGATGAGTGCCGCGGCATCGCCAAACTTCTGCCGGCAGAGCTGGCCGATATTCACTTCGTCGCGCGAGATGCCCATTTCGGTGTAGCGCGCGTCGCCGATATGCGAATTGTGCGCCCAAACGACAGCCTTCGCGTTGGGGCCCCGCGCATCGAGGATATGCTCCAGCGTTTCGAACATATGGGTATCGCGCAAATTCCAGGATTGCGGGCCGCCATAATACATGGTGCGGTAATAATGCTCGGCGGAGGCGACGAGACGGGCATTCTGCGCGGCGTCGAAGAGGTCGTCGCCGTCTTGTCCGGTATCGTCAAGCTGCCTCGCCAGCATCTCGCGGCATTGTTCGAGAACCGCTTCCTCGCATTCGCGGTAACCCCTGGTCAGCGCGGCGCGGCCATAGGTCGACGGCTCGGTCTGCCAAGGCGTCAGGCAGCCATAGCGCTCGCGCGCAACCTTTGCCGCTTCCGGGTCTACGCGGTCGAGATACTCCAGGACGGCGGCGATCGAGCCGCGCATGTTGTAGATGTCGAGGCCATAGAAGCCTGCTTGCGGCTGGAGTGCCTTGACCATGTCATTGTGCTCGCGCAACCACTCCACGAATGCCGCGACGTCGGTGTTGCGCCACATCCAGGTCGGAAAGCGCAGGAAGGGTCGCTCGGCGCCAGCGGAAGTGCTCTTACCGCGAACATGGCGGTCGATCGCTGCCGCATCGGGCCAATCGGCCTCCACCGCCACGATGGTGAAGCCGTGTCTCTCGATCAGCCTTTTGGTGATTGCCGCGCGCGCCCGGTAGAATTCGGATGTGCCGTGGCTGGCTTCGCCGAGCAAGACGATCCGCCGGTCCGCGAAGCGGTCGAACGGTTCGGCAAAGCCGGGATCGTTGAAGTCGGGCAGCGGCTCGGCGGCCGCGGCGATCATTTCCGGGAGGCTGCGCTGGCGCGCCAGTGGAATCGCGCGGACAGTCGCCGCGCGGCTTTCCTCCCGCCAGCCCTGTTCGCCGATGAGCGGGACGAACCGCACCCCGCCGAAATCCTCCTCGCTGTAGGTCGAGGCGCCCGTGCGGGTTACCTTGAGCAGGCGCTGCTCGTCGGGATCGTCGCCCACCGGGATGACCAGCCTGCCGCCGACGTCGAGCTGTTGCTGCAAGGCCAGCGGCGCGCCCGGCCCGCTCGCCGCGACCACGATGGCATCGAAGGGCGCCGCTTCCGGCCAGCCTCTGGTGCCGTCGCCGGTCCGAACTTCGATGTTGTCGTAGCCTAGTCTTTGAAAGCGGTGCCGTGCGGTTTCGGCCAGCGCTGTGTGGCGTTCGATCGTGTAGACATGGTCGACGATCCGGCTCATGACGGCGGCTGCGTAGCCCGATCCTGTGCCCACCTCGAGCACCTGGTCGCCCGGGCCGATTTCCGCCATCTCCAGCATGAAGGCAACGATGTAAGGCTGCGATATCGTCTGGCCTTCCGCGATCGGCAGCGGTCCATCCTCATAGGCGAATTCCTCGTAGCCGGGATCCACGAAGACTTCGCGGGGGACCTCGCGCATCGCCGCCAGGATTTCCCGATCATGGATGCCGCGGCGGCCGAGATGAACATCGACCATCCGACGGCGCTCGCGGGAAAGATCGAGCATCGGAATTCCCTCCTATTGTCCTGCCTCCATCATCGTCTTGGCGGGCTCCCGGGCGACGTTTTCCTCGATCTCACCGCGACCCGGCGTCCGAGGCAGCGCCTTGCGGAAGTTCTTGGCGTAGTCGGGTGGCATTTTCGGCGGCATCATCGGCTCATAGGCGTCGACCAGCGCCTCGATGATCACTGGGCCGCTGGTGGCGAAAGCCTGGTCCAGCACGCGCTCGACCTCCTCCGCCCGCTCGATGCTGAAACCTTTTCCGCCCATCGCCTCGGCGGCCTTGGCGAAATCGATCGGCTGCAATTCGCAGCCGAATTGCGGGTTGCCGAGAAACATCATCTGCTCCCAGGCGATCTGGTTCAGCATGTTGTTCTTGACGACCAGGATTTTCAGCGGGATGCCGTAGCGCACCGCCGTGGAAAACTCGCCGAGCTGCATGGCAAGCCCGCCGTCGCCGACGATCGCCGCGATCGGCCGGCCGGGAAAGGCGATGCCGGCGGCGATCGCATAGCTGAGACCGCAGGACATGGAGGCGAGCGCGCCCGAGACGCCGAAGGCCTGCCCAGCGCGGAGATCGACATGGCGGGCGGCGAGTTCCGTGTTCTGGCCGGAATCAGTCGCCAGTACCGTATTCTCGGCAAGGCGTTCGCCGAAGGCGCGCGCGATGCGCTGCGGCTTGAGCGGATGCGCCGCGCCATCTTCTGACTGGCGCATCATCTCGCGCCATCTTTGCATCGCGGTTTGCGCGGCCGCCAGGAATTCGCCGTCGCCTTTCTGCTTCAGCCGCTTGTTGAGGGCGCGCAATGTCTCGGCCGCATCGCCGACCAGGCCGGCCTCGACGGGGAAGCGCAGGCCGATACGCTGCGCGTCGCAATCGATCTGGACGCCACGCGCTGTGCCCGGCTGCGGATAATATTCGATGTAAGGGAAAGTCGAGCCGACGATGAGGACGGCGTCGCACGTCTCCATCGCCTCTTGTGATGGCAAGGTGCCCAGAATGCCGATGCCGCCGGTGGTGTAGGGATGGTCGTCCGGCAGCACCGCCTTGCCGAGCAGCGCCTTGACGATCGGCGCCTGCAGCAGCCGCGCCGTTTCCTCGAGCTCCACCGCCGCGCCGATGGCTCCGCGCCCCGCTAGGATCGCCACGCGCCCTGCATCATTGAGGACGGCCGCGGCTTTGTCCAACTCCGCATCTTGCGCGAGGCAGTGAGGAGCGAACATGTCCTGCGGCGTGTGCGCCGGGCGGTTGCGCTTGGATCGCTTGGCCGCGTCGGCGGGCTGTTCCTGGATATCGCTGGCGATCGAAAGATGGGCGACGCCCTTGCGGGCAAGCGCAGTGCGGCAGGCGAGGCTTGCTACGTTCTCCATATGCGCGGCGTCCGAGACCTGGACGTTGTAGACGCTGACGTCGTTGAAAACTCGAGTAAGATCGACATCCTGCTGCGTGAAAGTCTCGATCAGGTCATGGAACTGCATGCCGGTGATTGCCAGCACCGGCGCCTGGTCGAGCTTGGCGTCGTAGAGGCCGGTGAGAAGATGGGTGCCGCCGGGTCCGGATGTTGCCAGGCACACGCCGAGCCTGCCTGTCCATTTGGCGTAGGCGCAAGCCATGAACGCGGCCGATTCCTCGTGTCGCACCTGGACAAAGGATATCCTGTCCTGGCTTTTGCGCAGCGCCTCCATGACGCCGTTGATGCCGTCGCCGGGGAGCCCGAACACGACTTCGACGTTCCAGGCAATCAAGGTGTCGACGAGAATTTCCGCTGGATTGGGCATGGCGAGGCTCCGCTGTTGGCTTCCGAACCAGCAAGGCTGCGGTTGGTTCCCTCGCCGGATTGAGGCGGCTCATGGCCAAAAGGAACAAACCCGATTGCGCAGGGTTGGGCGGCCGCTGCAGTGTGGTGTCCCTGCCGCTGCAGTGTGGTGTTCCTAATGTGTTGCCCCTGAGTAGGCTTCCATGGTTCGACGATGCGCTGTTCGAACGGGTAGCGAAGTCCTTCGAGCTAGCGCGCAAGCAAGTTGAGGCGGAGGTCATCTCGATGCCGACGCCGACGTTGCACGGCGATGACGACCGCGTCATTTTGCGGCCAGTTGTGAACGTGAACTCTTGCCGGGTGTCGGTCATTTTCCGACCCGGGAAGCGCTGGAGCAGGTTCCTGCTTGCCTTTGGCAGGGAATATCCAGGGACAATTGGTAGCGAGCGGGGCTAGCGGCGGCTGGCGCGCGTTCTGGCTGCCGGCACGATTGCAGATCGCAGCACCTGGTCGATGTCATGAGGTTCTATTCCGAGGTCGCGAAATCCCGGCAGCTGGGCGTCCGCAACGGTGTCGATCTGCATGAGGTCGACCTGATTGCGTGTCAGCGGTGCGCCGGGGATGAACTCGCCGAAAGTGGCAAGAATGCGCCATAAGACAAATGGAACCGGCACCAATCGTGTCTTGATGCCAAGCAATTGAGCGACTTCCAGCACCAGGGTTCGATAAGTGTAGACACGCGGTCCACCGAACTCGAACAGACGGGCGTCGGCGCCTCCGGAGGCGATCCGCGCGATGGCTTCGGCAACGTCTTCAACGGATGCTGGCTGGAGGCGGGTATCGCCATTGCCGAACAGCGGATATGCGGGAAGGATGGGCAACAATCTCGTGATCGTTGTCAAAAACCTGTCGTCTGTTGCGGTCATCACCGCAGGGCGGACGATAGTCGCGCCCGGAAATCCGACGTTGACGGCCTCCTCACCTTGCCCTCGCGCCCTGATGTAACGGGACTGCGAACGTGAGTCGGAGCCGATGCCGGATATCTGTATGTATCGTTCGGCGCCACCTTCCCGCGCCGCGTCCGCTAATTGGGAAGCGGCCTCGACGTGGATGCGTTCGAAAGTAACGTCTCCATGTTCGGAATAGAGGCTGACTGCGTTGACTACCGTTGCTGCATCCGAAACGGCCGCTACAACTTGGCTTCGATCGAGGATATCGGCTTTGACTGCGCTAAAGGACTTGCCATTAGCCCACCCCGGTCGCGCATGCGCGGGATGGCGGGAGGCTGAACGAACGATAAGCCCGTGATCCAAGAGATGCCTGACGATCCTTCGCCCAAGAAAGCCGGATCCCCCGAACACGGTGACGCACCCCGACCGCGGTCGAGTGTTTGATGACGAAGTTTGTGCGATGGCCATACCCGTCAACGGTTCTTGCAACGGTTCTTCGTCCAGCAGGCGCCCGTCAAGGCAATCTGTGGCTAACTGCGAGTGGCACGCGTTCTGGCTGCCTTCTTCGCCGCTTGCTTCCTGCCTTGAGCGCCTTTGGTCTCCACAGCTTTCCGCGCGGCCGCCGAGCGCCCGGCTGCGCCTTTCGTCGCGGCCGCTTTCTTGGCAGAGGCCGATCGCTCTTCAGCGGTCCGTTGCGAAGCCGCTTCCCTGGTTTGTCGCGACAGCGCCTTGCGAGACGCACTGCTTTTCGGTTCGTGCTGGAGGACCTCAGACACGGCCTTAGAAACCTTCGGCCGGGGCTTGGGTTTGCGTTCACCTTGGCCGACTTCGTGGGCATATTCAGCGCTTTTTCGCGTGCTCTCCTTGACCTTACCCTTCTTTGGCGGGGGTAGGTCGACCCCGGCGCGGCGCGCTTCGGAAAGGCCGATGGCGATCGCTTGTTTTGTGGAACGCGCGCCGTGCTTGCCACTGCGAATCTCATCAATCTCCTCACGCACGAACTCGCCCGCTTGCGTGCTCGGCGACTTGCCTTGGCGCTTATCCCGTCGCGCCCTTTCGATGGTTTTCTTGTCGGGCATCGCTTTCTCCCTTCTCGGATAGGGGACCCAACTGATCCGCGCCCCAAAAGGCGGGAACGCGTCAGACACGCAATTGATCCTTGATCCAATGATCCTTGATCCAAAAGTTCCGACGGCGCCTGCGGCAGCGTTTGGTCCTTCGCCACTTGGGGCCACCCCGATCGCGCTACGGGCAACCGCGCTCGCACACCCGGCCCGGAGAACGAAACAATAGTTTCAGTCGGACGTTCCAACTGAAGCAGGGTGCGCGGGGCGCGCTTTTATCCGGGAGATTACGATGAGCGCAAATGGCCTCGACGTTTTCGACAAAACCGTTCAGATCACCAATATCTGGTTGAACGAGATCATGGACGATCTCGGCCCGGATCGACAACTCGCATGGCATGCGCTTGGTGTGGTTCTGCGCGCCTTACGCGACAGGCTGCCCGCGGAACTGGGTGCCAAGCTTGGCGCGGAGCTGCCGCTTATGATCCGTGGTGCATATTACGACCAATACCAGCCGTCCAATGTGCCGAACCGACATCGCTCTGTCGAAGAGTTCTTCGACACCATAAACGAAGGCCTGAAGTCCGGACGACCGGTAAACGCCGGCGACGCGGCCAGAACAGTATTCAAGGCACTTGCCCATCACATCGATTTAGGCCAGTCGGCGAAAGTGCGCGATGGCCTGCCCAAGGATGTCAAGGCGCTATGGCCCGAAAGCATCGGGGCGTAGGCGGCGTGACAGGATTGCAGCAGCGCCGGCCCACACTCCGCGAACTCTAATGGGCGGTTTGTGAATGTTCTCCGCCTGGCATTGATATGCCACCCAAAGCCTCCCCAGCTTCCGCCGCTTCTCCATTTTTCGCGAGGTCGCCAAGGGAGATGATGCCGACAAGCCGTTTGTCGCGGTTGAGAACGGGAAGCCGGCGCACCTGCAAGTCGCCCATGTTCGCAAGGACATGCTCGATATCCTCGTCATCGAAGCAGTATTTGATGTCCCCAACGCTCATGACGTCGCGCACCTTGGCATCCGGCCCATTGCCCAACGCTACGCCGCGGACCACGATGTCACGGTCGGTGATCATGCCAACCAGCCGATCGTTGTCGCCGACGGGCATCACCCCGGTATCGAGGCTGCCCATCATCTGGGCTACATCTCGAATCGAGTGTTCAGGATTTGCGATTTTGACGTCCCTCGTCATGCAGTCGCCGACTTTCATGGCAATCTCCTATCGGTTTGCAAAAGACCCCCGCCGGATCGCTGTGACGACGGAACGAACTGTTCAACGATAACGTTCCACCAATTCACCTGCGGATCCGCTTTTCGCGGCGTTCCGCATCGGGAAAGAAGTCCACCCCCGCGCATCGCGCCTTTCGAGCCGCAGACGTAGGTCACGCGCGTCCAGTACCTTGCGCGCGTCCAGATCGACCCGCCGGAACCAGAAAGCAGCCTGATTGCTTCGTCTGAACTTACGGGTGCGGCGCGATTGGGCCATGCGTTTGCGATAGGTCAAAGCCTGTTCGCGGTTTGCCGGGTAGTCGTGGCGGCCGGTTTCGCAACGACCGGAATGAACCGGTGCAGGGATCGACGCGTTGTGCTTCAGCCGGGGCCTGCTTGTCAAAGCGGAGCGCAAGGCAGCAAGTGACAAGAGTGTATGGAGCTGTCGGGACAAGGCATAGCCAACGGCTTTGCCGGAACCTGGAAATCGTCGGCCGAATACGCGCTTACGAAGATGAATGAGATGGCTTGGTGCTCCAAAGCGTCGGCGACCGGGTGCGGCGGCATCTCTTTCCACCACCAGCTATTCGTCTTCGGCCATCAACAGCCGGCGGGCGCCGACACCCGGGCCTCGTGCTGCTTGAGTGGACGGGTTGAGAAACGGTTCCATCTTGTCGGCCAGCGGGCAGTTAATTGCGCGCTTTAATTCCAGGCGAAGAACGCTTGCTGGCGCTGTCGGCGATCCAGTCCGCAAGGCTGCGCGCAAAGCTTCGCGGCACAATCATGACGCAGCTGGTCTCGCTCGTGCGCAGGACTAGCACCGGTACGTGATGCAAGGCCGTTTGAATTGCGCGGCCCGGCGCTGCGCCTGGCGCGCGCCAGTCGACTGCGATGCAGCCGGAGAGGATTTCCAGGATGCGCGCGCCGCTCAAGCTGAAGCGCACGCGTCCCTCGCCGAGGGGAACCGAACAGCCCAGTTCGGGATCGATCGCGGGCTGCGGCGGTTTTGCATCCGTCTCCATCATCAGCCAGAGACGGCGGGGGGAGACCCGAACGATGAGCGTGTCGGCATGGCGGACCGTCTCGCCGACCGAGACCGGCAGGGCAGTGCCCAGCATTTGGGAAACGTTCAGCTCAAACCGGGCCAGCATCCCGTCCCAGCCCTCGACCTGAACGATCGGGCAGTCGGACCTCGACAGAGTGAAATCTTTCGATACCAGAGCCTCAGCCATGCAGCCGCTCTCCTTTCGGATCCAGGAAGACGGGCGAGACGATGCGGGCGCGAACGGTTTCAGCCTTCATCGGATAGGTGGCGAGGACTTCGCTTCCCTCCACCGCGACATCGCCTGCCAGCAGGGCGAGGCCGACATAACGGCCAATCCCCGGGCTGAACGTCACCGACGTTATCCGGCCGCGTCCGTGCCCGGCGACGGTATCGCCGGGCATGAACAATATCGCACCGCCACGAAGGCGCTTGCCCTCTTCTGTGCATTCCAAGCCAACCAGGCGCTGACGGTCGGGAGCTTGAAATGCCGGACGCCGTCGCAAGACATCACCGACAAAACCTGCGCGTTTTCCGACCATACGGCCAAGACCGAGATCGTCGAGTGTGGTGCGGCCATCGATTTCGGGTCCGGCGACATGGCCCTTTTCGGCCCGCAGCGCGCCCAGCGCCTCGACACCGTAGGGTCTCAGGTCGAAGGGCGCGCCCGCCTCAAGCAAATGGCGCCAGACCGTCTCGCCGGCAGTTGCGCCGACATAGATCTCGTAGGCGCGTTCACCCGAATAGCTGAGGCGCATGATCCGCAACGCCCGGCCGCCGAACTCGCCTTCGGCAAGGCCCATATGCGGCAGTGCATCGTTTGAGACGTCGAGTTGCGGAAAGGCGGCGGCAAGGATATCGCGGCTCCTCGGTCCGGCGACCGACATCGCCGCCCATTCGTCGCTGACCGAGGTGACGGCGACGCGCAGATCCGGCCAGGCGGTGTCGAGCAGGAATTCCAGCCGCGACAGGACATCCGCCGCCTTGGCGGTCGAGGTGGTCATGAAGAACCGGCTTTCCGACAGCCGTGTAGTAGTGCCATCATCGAAGACGATGCCATCATCGCGCAACATGACTCCGTAGCGGGCGCGGCCGACCGGCAGCCTGGCAAAGCCATTGGCATAGATACGGTCGAGGAAAATGGCCGCATCCGGCCCTTGCACGTCGATCTTGCCGAGGGTTGAAATGTCCATCAGCCCCGCGGCCCCGCGCACCATGCGCATCTCGGCGACATAGGCTTCGTTCACGTCGCGGCCGGCGGCGCGGTAGAAATACGGACGCATCCACAGCCCAATCTCGAGCATGTCGGCGCCATTCGCCACATGCCAGTCATGCATCGGCGTAAGGCGAAACGGCTTGAAATGGTGGCCGACGGCGCGGCCGGCGAGCGCGCCGATGGCGACGGGCGCGTAGGGTGGTCGAAAGGTCGTGGTCCCGGTTTGCGGGATCGTCTCGTGGCGCAGCGCCGCCATGGCCGAAAGTGCTGCAAAATTGCTGGTCTTGCCTTGATCGGTGCCCATGCCGAGCGTGGTGTAGCGCTTCAGGTGCTCGACCGATTCATAGCCCTCGCGATGCGCCAATTCGATGTCTTTGGTGGTCACATCCATCTGGAAATCGACAAAAGCCTTTCCGCGGCCGACAAAGGGGATTGCGCGGAACGCGTTGGCTGCGGCTTCGCCGAGATCGAGCCTCGCGGGAGCCGGTGCGGCTGCCGATTTTCCGCAGAAGGCTGCGGCTTCGATACCGGCATGGTGTCCGCCGTCGATGGCGCCGGCGGTTGAAAAGCGGCCCATCATTGCGCCCGCGCCAAAATGCCCTGCCGGAAAGCCGCCGGGAATGAAGCCGTCCACGTCGTCGCGATAGACGGGTTTGACACCGAGATGCGCGGTGAGATGCACGGTCGGTGACCAGCCGCCGGACACGCAGAGGAGGTCGCAAGCGATCTCTGAGTTGCCACCCGGCCCACCGAGCTTTACGGCTTTGACTGCATGGCCGCCACGCAGATGGGTAACTTGGGCCCTGGATCGGATCGTTATGTTCAGGCGCCTGGCTTCCGCGGCCAGAGCGGCGGTCGGGTCGCCGCGCTGATCCGCGACCGTCACCTCCGCACCGGCGGCAGCAAGATCGAAGGCGGTCCGATAGGCGCCGTCATTGGTGGTGGCAACCAGGATCCGTCGGCCGGACAGAACGGCGAAGCGGTTGAGGTAGGCCCGGGCGGCCGATGCCAGCATGACACCAGGCCGGTCATTGTTGGAGAACACCAGCGGTCGCTCGATGGCACCCGCCGCAAGGATAATGGAGCGGGCGCGAAGCATAGTGAAGACCTGCCGCGCAGCGCCTTCCTCGGCCGGATCGTCGTTTCGTTCGATCAGACCTAGCGTGTTGCCGTCATAGGTGCCGAATGCCATCGTCTTGCGCAGCATAGCGACGTTGGGCAGGCCCATGAGTTCGGCCTCGGTCGCCTTCAGCCAGGCTGCCGCCTCGCCATCGGGACGCTCCGACAGCAGCTGACCGCCAAGCAGGAAATCCTGCTCGATGAGGGCGACCCTGGCGCCGGCGGCCGCCGCCGCGCGCGCCGCCGAGAGGCCGGCCGGGCCGCCGCCGACGACGGCGACGTCGGCGAATGCATGCCGCGTCTCATAGCGGCCGGGATCGGGCTCGGCGCCGGCTCGGCCCAGGCCTGCCGCCCGGCGAATGAAATGCTCATAGAACATCCAAGCGCGCCGCGACGGCCCCATGAAGGTCTTGTAGTAGAAGCCGGCGGAAAGGAACGGTGCAAACAGCCCATTGATGCTCTGCAGGTCGAAGCCGAGCGAGGGCCACCGGTTCTGGCTTTCGGCGATCATGGCTTGCGCCAGTTCGAGCGTAGTTGCCGGCATGTTGGGTTCGCGTCGTCCACCAGCCCCGAGCGTGACCAGCGCGTTCGGCTCTTCGGGTCCGGCCGAAAAGATGCCGCGCGGCCGGTGATACTTGAAACTGCGTCCGGTGAGTGTGACGCCGTTGGCCAGCAGGGCCGAAGCCAGCGTGTCGCCTTGATAGCCATACAGCTTGCGGCCATCGAAGCTGAAGTCGATCGGTTGCGCACGATCGATACGGCCACCGGCCGGCAAACGTCTGTCGCTCGAGTTCATGCTTCTATTTCCTGGCAAAGCCGACGGAGAGGATGGAATGGTTGCGGGTGTCGCGTTCGACGACCAGCCATTGCCGGCAGCCGGTCACATGTTGCCAGAACTCGCTATGTGGCCCGGGCGGGTTTTTGCGTACATAAACATAACGGTACCAGGACTCCGGGTCCGGATCGTCATGACGCGGACGCATAACCGAAGCGTCGCCGCCATAGCGGAACTCGTCATGATCGCGCGGGCCGCAGCACGGACATTCGATGCGAAGCATTCGTCTTGCTCCTATTGCAGCCAGGCCGCGGGGCCGGCTCCAGCCTCGTCGAGCGTGTGGCCGGTACGGAAACGGTCGAGCCCATAGGCGGCGATCAATGGATGCGGCTTGCCGGTTGCCAGCGTGTGCGCAAAACACCAGCCAGAAGCCGGTGTCGCCTTGAAGCCGCCATAGCACCACCCACCGTTGAGATAGAGCCCATCGATCGGCGTCGGGCAGATGATCGGGCTGGCGTCGGGCGTCATGTCCATGACACCGCCCCAATGGCGCAGCAGCCTGACGCGCGAGATGCAGGGCATCAGCGCGATCGCGGCCTCGGCCACCTCGCGCACGACGCCGAGATTGCCGCGCTGGGCGTAGGAATTGTAGCCGTCGAGATTGCCGCCGAAGACAAGCCCACCCTTGTCGGACTGGCTGACATAGAAATGATCGGCGCCATAGGCGACGACATGGTCGACCAGCGGCTTCAGCGGTTCGGTGACGAAGGCTTGCAGCACGTGGCTCTCGATCGGCAGCTCCAGGCCGGCCTTCTGGCCGAGCACCGACGTATGGCCGGCGACCGCGAGGCCGATCTTGCCGGCGCCGATGCGGCCTTTGCTCGTCTCCACGCCGACGATCCTGTCGCCGTCGCGGACGAAGCCGGTCACTTCGCAGTTCTGGATGATGTCGACGCCATGGCCGTCGGCGGCGCGCGCATAACCCCAGGCGACGGCATCGTGGCGGGCGGTGCCGGCGCGGCCCTGCAGGATCGCGCCATGGATCGGAAACCGCGCTGTGTCGGAGAAATCGAGATAGGGCACGAGCCGCCGCACCTCCTCGCGGTCGAGAATGTCGGCATCGATGCCGTTCAGCCGCATGATGTTGGCGCGATGGCTGAACGTGTCGAGCTGATCCGCCGAATGGGCGGTGACGATCTGGCCGCGCTGCGAAAACATGACGTTGAAATTCAGCGCCTGCGACAGGCCTTCCCATAGCTTGACCGAGAATTCGTAGAATTGGGTGTTGCCGTCGAGCAGATAATTGGAGCGGATCACCGTGGTGTTGCGGCCGACATTGCCGCCGCCGATATAACCCTTCTCCAGCACGGCGACATTGCGGATGCCGTGGTTCTCGGCGAGATAGAAGGCGGTGGCCAGCCCATGTCCGCCACCGCCCACGATGATCACATCGTAAGCCGGCTTCGGCTCTGCCGCGCGCCACGCGCGCTGCCAGCTCTTCTGGCCGGACAGGCCGTTACGGAAAATCGAGAACGCCGAATAGCGCGACATGTTCGTGGTCTAGCGGACGATCGAGCCGGCCGGGGTGCGGGTCAGCACTTCAGCGCCCGCGTCGGTCAGCAGCACGGTGTTTGAGATGAAATGGTCGCCGCGGCCGGTGCCCATCAGCCAGGACAGAATATGGAAGCTCATCCCCGTCTCGATATCGAGATCGGAATCGTGCCTCAGGCCGGTCACCGAGTTGCCGCCGGTCCAGGATGGCGGCTGGCCGATGCCGACCAGGTAGCCGCAATGGTGGCGGCGATAATGCGAGAGACCTGCTTCGTCTGCGGCGCCCTGCCAGGCACCATAGACGTCGCGCGCCTTGACGCCAGGCTTGAGCGCCTTGAGGACGGCATCGAATGCTTTGGCTGTGACCTCGGCCATCGCCGCGTCTTCATCCTTGATGCTGCCGATGCGGATCAGCCGGCCGAGCGGCGCGTGATAGCGCGAGATGCAGCCAGAGAGTTCGACGAAGACCGGCTCGCCGGCGCGGTAGATGCCGTCGCCCCAGGTCGTATGCTCTTCGCCAAGCCTGGCGGCGGGACGGATGAATGGGCCGAAGCCGGGCGCGTGGCCGCCGGCGCGGATCATCGCCGCCACGCATTGGGCAGCGACCTCCTGCTCGGCAGCCCCGTCGGAAATCGCCGCGATCGCTGCACCGGCAGCGGCATCCGTAACCTTTGCAGCGCGGCGCATCAGCGCCTGCTCCTCGGCACTCTTCACCAGCCGCATCCTGTCGACCAGCCCGGAGACATCGCTCCATTTGGCGTTGGCCTGCGCCTCGAGCTTTAGGGCGAGGCCGTGGCTGAGGCCCGACGTCCAGTGCTCGAGACCGATGCGCTTGCCCGTCAGGCCAAGCTCGGCAAGGACACGCGCGGCAAGGTCGGCGGCGGTCTCGCTGTCGGAATGGCCGCGGAAATCCGCCGCCTTCACTTGGTTCTCGATCGTCACCTTTTCCATCGACCGGGTGACTAGAACCGGTCGACCGCCGAGCGGGATGATCAGGAAGTGTGGCGCGAAGTAGCCCCAATGGTCGAGGCCCGTAAGGTAGAAGATGTTTTCCGGCGCAGAGAAGATAGCTGCATCAAGCCCGCGCTCTGCCAGCGCAGTGCAGACCTTCGACAGGCGGCCGGCGATTTCTGCTTCGGAAAAGGGATTGCGGTCCATTGGGTATCCTTGAAGTTACCGGCTGTCGGGTGGTGGTGTCAGTCAATGACGATGATATCGCGGGCCACGTCGCAAAGCCGTTCGCCGCCGGCTTCGGTAACGACGAAGGATTCGGAAATGGCGACGCCGAAATCGTCGAGCCAGACGCCGGCCATGAAGTGGAAGCACATGCCGGGCTGCAGCTCGGTCTTGTCGCCAGGCCTGAGGCTTGCGGTGCGTTCGCCCCAATCCGGCGGATAGGCGAGCCCGACGGGATAGCCGACGCGGCTTTCCTTCTTCAGTCCGTTTCTGCGCAGCACCGCCTGCCATGCGGCCTCGACCTGTTCACAGGTGTTGCCGGGCCGTGCCAGATCGAGACCGGCATCGACGCCTTCGACGATCACCTTGGCCATGTCGGAGAGGGCGGTCGGCGGCTTGCCGAAATGCACGGTCCGGGTCAGCGCCGCGTGGTAGCGCCGCCGCACGCCGGCGATCTCGATGATGGCCAGCCCGCTGTCGGGGAGCGGCGCGTCCGACCAGGTCAGGTGCGGTGTGCTCGTGCCTTCGCCGACCGGCATCAGCGGACAGATCGCGGCGTAGTCGCCGCCGGCGCCCGGCACGCCCATGATCTGCGCATGATAGATTTCGGCAATCACGTGGTTCTGCGGCACGCCCGGGCGCATCTTTTCGATGGCGCGGTTCATGGCATTGCTGCAGATCGCGCCGGCCTGGCGGATCAACGCCAGTTCGGTGTCCGATTTCACCAGCCGGGCCCAGTTGACCAGGTCGTGGTTGTTGGCGAGGTTCGCTTCGGGCAGGCCGCCGACGAGATGGGCATGGCAGCGCGCCGTGTAATAGTGCGCATCCATTTCCACGCCGATCCGCGCCCGTCCCCAACCGCGTGTCCGGATCAGACCGGAGAGCTCGTCATAGGGATGCTCGACGGGCTGCTGTACCAGCCGCTCCGAGAACGAAACGATGTTTTCTTCAGGCAGGCCGGTGGTCATGCAGGCGCTCTTGGCATCCTGCGCCCTGCCGAACCAGATCGGCCGATCTTCCTCCAGATGGACGAGCACGCACTGCGGCACGTAGAAGGACCACCCATCATAGCCGGTCAGCCAGCACATATTTGCCGGGTCCTGGCAGATGATGAGATCGAAGCCAGCCCTTTCCATGCGCCGCTTCACGCCTGTCAGGCGCCGTGCATATTCTGCCTTTGTGAAGCTGGCTGAGCCGCTCAAACCCGTTTCCCCTGACCGCCGCGTCAATTCGAGAAAAATAGCATAATTGTGCACAACTATCGGCTATTCGACCGTACACTCGATCCGAATGTGCGGATTTTTCAGGATTCGTACAGTGTGTCTTGCGATATGTCTAGATCAGTTGTATACGTCTTACATGCTCGCTGCGACGGAGGAGAAACGTCATCCGAGCCAAGGCAATCGTCAAAAAGAAAAGGGGAATGCATGCTCATGTCACAGATATCTCGCCGCACGGTTGTGAAGGTGGTCGCCGGCTTTGCGCTCGCCGCGACCGCATTCACGGCGTTGCCGGCCCATGCGGAGACGACCCTCGAGCGGGCCAAGAAGGACGGCTACATCCGTGTCGGCTTCGCCAACGAGGCGCCGTTTGGTTTTGCGACGCCCGACGGCAAATTGACCGGTGAAGCGCCTGAGGTCGCCAAGGCGGTGCTTGCCAAGATGGGTATTGCGCAGGTCGACGGCGTGCTGACCGAATTCGGCTCGCTCATCCCAGGCCTGAAGGCCGGGCGCTTCGACATCATCGCCGCCGGCATGTTCATCAATCCGAAGCGGTGCGCCGAGATCAATTTCTCCGAACCGTCCTACGGTATCGGCCAGGCCATGTTGGTGACCAAGGGCAATCCGAAGGGCATAAAGGATTATTCGAGCATCAAGGATAATCCGGACCTCAAGCTCGCCGTGATGGCGGGCGCGGTCGAGGGCGGATACGCCAAGGATGCAGGTGTCGCGGCGGGGCAGATCGTCGCCTTGCCCGACCAGTCCAGTCTCGTCGCCGCCGTCCAGGCAGGGCGCGCCGACGCCGCCGCGCTTACCGCATTGTCGATCGCCGATATGGCCAAGAAGGCCGATGGCGTCGAATCGACCAAGCCCTTCGGCGAGGTTGCCGGCAAGTCGGTGAAGGGGCATGGCGGCTTCGGCTTCCGCAAGGAAGACACCGATCTGCAGGAAGCGTTCAATGCCGAACTGAAGAAATTCATCGGCTCGCCGGAACACATTGCGCTGGTCGAACCGCTCGGCTTCGGCAAGGACTATCTGCCCAATAAGACAACCGCGCAGCTCTGCAAGGGCGAATAAGTTCCCAACTGCTGGGCGGTGTGAGAGCGCCGCCCCCTTTTTCCTTGGAGAAGCAGATGGGTATCCGCACGCTCGTTGGCATGCTGGTCGTCTCGCTGGCCCTGATCGCCGTGCTGGCCACGCAGGCAACATACAGCCTGTTCCTGCCGGGACTGCTGCAGGGCGCCGCCTTGACGATCGAGATCGCAGTCCTAGGCAGCCTACTGGCGGTCGTCATGGGCGTGCTCGCCGCGTTGGCACGCATGTATGGTCCGGCGCCGCTCAGATGGCTGGCGACGGTCTATGTCGAGATCTTTCGTGGCACCTCGGCGCTGGTGCAGTTGTTCTGGCTGTTTTTCGTGCTGCCGCAATTCGGCGTCACGCTCGACGCATTTCCCGTTGCCGTGCTCGCGCTTGGCCTGAATGTCGGGGCCTACGGATCCGAGTGCGTGCGCGGCGCCATCCAGTCGGTCGCGCGCGGCCAGTGGGAAGCGGGAACGGCGCTCAACATGAGCCGTGCGCAGATGCTGCGCCGGATCATCCTGCCGCAAGCCTTCATCGCCATGATCCCGCCCTGGGGCAATTTGTTCATCGAGCTGCTGAAGTCGACCGCGCTGGTGTCGCTGATCACACTGTCCGACCTCGCCTTCAAGGCGCAGCAGATGAACCAGAACACGTTCAAGACCATTCCGATCTTCACGCTGGTGCTGCTGATGTATCTCGCCATGTCGCTCACCGTCTCCATCGGCATGCGGCTTCTCGAAAGGCGAGCCTCGCTCGGCCTGGCACGAGGAAAGGCAGCATGATCTGGGATTGGAGTTTTGCCCTCGAGATCCTGCCGGTGCTGGCCCGCGCCGCCGTCATCTCCATAGAGGCGACGCTGCTTGGTTTCGCCATCGCGGCCTCGCTCGGCCTGATCCTGGCGGTGATCCGCATCGCCGTGCCGTGGACAGGCTGGACGATCTCGGTGCTGGTCGAACTGATCCGCTCGACGCCACTGCTCATCCAGATCTTCTTTGTTTATTTCGTCTTTCCGAAATTCGGCCTTGTGCTCGACGCGTTCACGGCCGGTGTTCTGGCGATCGGTATCCACTATGCCGCCTACTGCTCGGAGGTCTATCGAGCGGGCTTCGACAATATCCATCGAGGCCAATGGGAAGCCTCGATCGCGCTCAATCTCTCGTCCTGGACGACCTTTCGCGACATCATCATTCCGCAGGCCATCCCGCCGATCGTGCCGGCACTCGGCAACTATCTCGTCGCGCTGTTCAAGGAGACGCCGCTGCTTTCGGCCATCGCCGTGCTGGAACTCATGCAGACAGCCAAGATCATCGGCTCCGAGACATTCCGCTACACCGAACCTATCACACTGGTCGGCCTGTTCTTCCTCGCGATGAGCCTGGTTTCGGCCGCGCTTATTCGTGCCCTTGAACGCCTGCTCAACCGGAGGAACGCGCGATGACGGAACAACCGATGGTCCGCTTCGACAATGTTTCCAAACGCTACGGCGCGTTGACTGTTCTCGACGGCCTGAACCTCGAAATCGCGCGCGGCGAGAAGGTTTCCGTCATCGGTCCGTCCGGTTCCGGCAAGACCACCGTGCTGCGCATGCTGATGACGCTGGAGACGATCAATGACGGCGTCATCTGGGTCGAGGGCGAGCCGCTGACGCATATGCAGCAGAATGGAAAGCTGGTGCCTGCCAACCTTGCTCACATCCGCCGCATCCGGGCGAAGATCGGCATGGTCTTCCAGTCCTTCAATCTGTTTCCGCACATGACGGCGATGGCCAACTGCATCGAGGCGCCGATAACCGTGCTTGGCATGAAGCGGGCCGATGCCGAGGCGAGAGCGGCCGAGCTTCTCGACATGGTCGGGTTGTCACAGAAGAAGGACCACTATCCTTCCCAGCTCTCCGGCGGCCAGCAACAGCGCGTCGCCATCGCCAGGGCGCTGGCGATGCGGCCCAAGATCATGCTGTTCGACGAGGTGACCTCCGCGCTCGACCCGGAACTTGTCGGCGAAGTGCTGCAAGTGATAAGGCAAATCGGCCGCGAGCATGATTTGACGATGCTTATGGTCACGCACCAGATGGGCTTCGCCAAGGAATTTTCCGATCGCGTCTGCTTCTTCTACCAGGGCAAGATATGCGAGCAGGGACCGCCAGGCGAGCTGTTCGGTGCCCCTAAGAACGAGCGGACGCGGCAGTTCCTGCACGCTGTCCTGGAGGCTGGATGACGCTGGAGACGGATGCCTCGGCCACCACCGCGATCGTAGACGCGCCACGACCGCTTTCGGCGCGGGAACGGTTCGAGCGTATCTACCGGATCCTGCGTGATCGCATCTGCCTGCTCGACTACCCGCCGGGAAGCCGGCTCTCCGAGGAAGAACTCGCACAGGAATTCGAGATCAGCCGCACGCCGGTCCGCCGCGTGCTGGCGCGCCTCGAATCCGAGGGTCTGGTTCAATCCGTCCACGGCGTCGGCACCATAGTCACCGATGTCGATATCGAGGAATTGCAGCAGGTCTATCACCTGCGTCTGGAACTGGCGCTTTTGGTCGGCAAGCTTTCGCCGATCCCGCGGACGGCCGCCGACCTGGACCGGATCCGGGCACTGATTGCACGTTGTGATTCCGATATGCTCAATCCGGATCAGCGGGCTTTCCTGCAGCTGAACATGGATTTCTTCTCTGAACTGACCGCCATGACAGGGAACCAGCCCCTGCGCGAGATCAGCGAGAGACTGTATTTCCAGGTGGCGCGTGTCGTCCTGAAGATGATGCCACAACTAGGTTTGGTGGAGGAGTTCACGGCCTTCCGGCGCGAAATGGAGGAGGTCCTGGCCGCGGCGGAGATCGGCGACTGGGAGTCGATCGGACACATCAGGCGTGCGCATATCTCAATGAGCTTTCGACGCATGATGCGGCATGGGGGTCATGCCAAGGACACGAACAGCGATCGCTTGGTACGGCAAGAAAAATAGTCCGAGCACTCGCCTGCTCAGGCAATTAACGACTCTTCCTTTGCCGAAGTTCGAAACGAACCAACTGGCGCCTTGATGAACCTTTTGACTTTCGCCAATTTGAAGTTTGCCAGGGTTTTTCCTAGCCATCCCAATCCCTATCCCTGACGTGCTTCCCTGTTTTGTCCGCGTCGTCCACGTTATCCGACCCGAAGCGGACAACAGCAGGCGCTTTGGTCGCAGGAGCTTGGAAGTCGCAATTCTTTGGTGCCTGCGCCGCCTTCTACATTCATTGGATCTGAATCCGCGAGCCGAGGGTCACGGTCGTCGACGGAGATGGTGTTATGGCCGATGATCCGTGCTGACACTCGGTTTGATGCCCTTGAACGAGCCGATGTCGGGTTCCGCCTCGATGCGGCCTCGATATGAACGTGAGATTTTGGGGGCAGGCAGGCTTAGCCGTCGAAAAAACGGCAAGCCAAGAAGTCCAATATGTCGTTTGAATCGACCCACCACTTGGAAACGATATAAGCTCGACAATTCCTATTTCCATACCACAAACTGCTTTATGTTCTGACTGTTACGGCCAAATCCTTGTATGCAATATCAACGGTGTCATCGTCCTTGACAGGTATCGTGGAAACGATATTGTTTTGATGCATCGGCGCGATCAACGGCGCATTTTTGCCGTGATCGGCCGGCGGAGGAGCACTGATGAGGGGCCTCAACGGCAAGATTGCCGCAGTGACGGGCGCAGGTTCCGGCATAGGGCAGGCGGCGGCCAAGCGTCTTGCGGAAGAGGGGTGCAAGGTTGCCATACTCGACTGGAATGAGGAGAGCGCAAGGGCAACCGCGCAGCAGATCGCGCAGGCGGGCGGCGAAGCGCTGCCGCTGAAAGCCGACGTGAGCAACGAATCTCAGGTCGAGGCCGCTTTCAAGGCGATCGTCGCCAGGTTTGGCCGCCTCGACATTCTGGTTTCCAATGCCGGGATATTCTCCGGCGAACGCGACGGCAAAGTCGACGGGCTTTCCAAAGCGGTGTGGGACGAGATCGTTGGAGTCAACCTTACTGGCATGTATCTCAGCTGCAAACACGGCGTCGCCGCGATCAAGGCGACGGCCGGAAAGGGTGCGGTGGTGCTGACCGGATCGCCTACCGGCATGTCGGGCTGCACGCCGGCCAATGTCGCCTACGGCTCCAGCAAGGGAGGAGTGCATGGCCTGTCGCGCGTCATGGCTGTCGATCATGCGCCGGAAGGCATCCGGGTGAATGTGGTTGTTCCCGGTTTCACGTTGACCCCGATCGTACGGGAACTTGTTGCCGACCCTAAAGTCTATGAATGGCAGATACAGAACATCCCATTGAAGCGTGGCGCCGAGCCCGAAGAGATCGCAGGCGCTGTGGCGTTCCTGGCTTCCGACGACGCGTCCTATATGACCGGGTCCTTCATGTTCGTCGATGGCGGCCTGACCGCCATCTGACCCGGCTCCATCAAAAGAAGACGTGCAGACCGATAACGATCAAAAGGGAGGAGCAATTCACATGGCAATCACAAGGTTCAAGACGACTTTGCCGCTCGGCGCGCTGGCGCTGGCGCTCAGCGTGTCAGGCGCATTCGCTGAAGACATCACCATCGGCTTCGTCGCTCATGCGCAGGGCGACCCGTTCGTGCAGCAAATCCAGGATGGCGCGCAGGCCGCCGCCAACGATCTCGGCGTCAAGCTGGTGACAGCGCAACAGGCCGGCGGCGCACCGGAAGGGCAGCTGAAGCTGGTGCAGAATTTCGCCAATTCAGGCGCCCAGGGGATAGCGACGTCGGTGCCTGGCGAATCCATGGCCAAGGGTCTTAACGACACCATCTCGAGCGGCGTGCCGATCGTGCAGTTCAACCTGCTGTCGAAGGCGGTGAACGCACCCTATGTCGGTGAAAAATCGGTCGAGAGCGGCCGCGTTCTCGGTCGCATGGTGCTGGACAAGATCGGCGGCGAAAGCGCCAAGGGAACGGTCATCATCGGCAACTGCTTCCCCGGTTTCCCGGTTCTGGAAAATCGCGCCAAGGGTGTCGAGGAATCGCTCGCCAAAGCCTCCGGCATCAAGGTGCTGGGACCTTTCGATGTCAAAGTTTCGGCGGTCGACAACTACAATCATTGGGAACAGCTCTATAGCGCAAATCCTGACGCTGTGGCCTTGATCGGCCTTTGCGCGCCGGACGTGACCAGCCTCGGCAAGCTCAACGCCGCCAATGGCGACAAGTTCGTGGCCGGCGGCTACGATCTGACGGAACTGAACCTCAAGGCCGTCAAGGAAGGCCACGCTTACGTGACCATCGGCCAAAGCGCCTTCGTGCAGGGCTATCTGCCGGTCGCGCTGCTGGTCAATGCGATCAAGGGCGGCAAGAAACTGGATCCAGGCTTCTACAATGCCGGTTCGCAGATCGTGACCGCCGACAAGGTCGACATGGGCAACGGCCTGACGCCGATCTCTTTCGATGAGGCACAGAAGCTGGCGGCCGATCCGAAAGCGACCGCGGCCTATTACAAGGCCTGGACGCAGACGCTCACGGCCGACATGCTGTCGGCGACGCCGAAGCCGATTTCCGCGGAATCCGAATAAGCACCGCACCATTTGAATGAAAGCGGGGTGGCGGAAGCCGCCCCCGATTCTGTCTGGGTCCCTTGCAAAGCACAGATGTCCGACCGGCCCATCATATCCGTGCACAACCTCGCCAAGCATTATGGCGGCGTCATTGCGCTCGACGATATGAGCCTGGCGGTTGAACGCGGCACCATCCACGCCGTGGTCGGTGAGAACGGCGCCGGCAAGTCGACCCTCATGAAGGTGCTGGCCGGTGTCGTCAGACCGGACAGCGGAACCATAGAACTTGACGGCACCACTGTCGCCATCGACGGACCGAACGCCGCACGCCAGCACGGCATTGGCATGGTGTACCAGGAGCTCAGCCTCTTTCCGGAGCGCTCGGTTCTGGCCAATTTGTTCGTCAACCGCGAGCCGGTGCGCCGCGGCCTCATCTCCAACACGGTTATGGAGGAACGATGCCGGCCGCTTCTTGACGAATTGGGGCTTCATGTCGACGTGAGGGCACCGGTCAACCGTCTGAGCATAGGTGAACGGCAGCTTGTCGAACTGTGCCGGGTGCTCCTTGAAAATCCCCGCCTGCTCATCCTGGACGAACCGAATTCGGCTTTGAACCAGCGCGAGACCGAGAAGCTGTTTGCGGTGCTGAAACGCATCCGCGAGCGCGGCATCACCATGATTTACGTTTCGCACCGGCTGGAAGAGGTTTTTTCAATCTGCGACCGCATCACCATAACCCGCAACGGTCGCGATGTGCTGACCGGGGATCGTTCAGCGCTTACCATTCCAGAAGTCATCGAAGGCATGATCGGACGCCAACGCGAGGCGCTGTTTCCGCCTGCTCTGCCTGCCAGAGCCGGAACTGCGAAAGAGATCGCCGTCAGCGGGCTCGGCGGCGGCAGGCTGCGTCAGATCGATTTCACGGCTCGGTCGGGCGAGGTCGTGGGTTTTGCCGGGCTCGAGGGATCCGGCATTTCAGACCTGTTCGATATCCTGTTTGGACTGCGCAGGGCGCGCAGGGGGGAGGTCCGCTTTCCCGACGGCCGTGGACTTCCAAAAAATCCGACGGATGCGGCCCGCCGCAATGTCTGCCTGGTGCCGGCAGACCGCCGCCGCAACGGTCTGATGCTCGACAAGTCGATCCTGTTCAACATTTCCAACATCGTGGTGGGCGCGCGAGACGACGGCCCGTCGTGGTTCTCGCCAAAAGTCGCCCTGGGCCGCGCTGGCCGCCAGATCGAGGCTTTGCGCATCAAAGGCCGACCGCACGCACTGACGAATTCGCTGTCGGGCGGCAACCAGCAGAAGGTCGTGATCGGGAAGTGGCTGGAGATAGGTCCGCAAGTCTTTCTGCTGGACGATCCGACGCGCGGCGTCGATGTCGGCGCCAAGCGAGAAATATACGGCCTCATCCGTCAGATGTCCGCCGATGGCGGCATCGTGCTGTTCAGCTCGACCGAATTGCCTGAACTCATCGGTCTCTGCGACCGCATCGTGGTTGTCTATCAGGGGCGGTTGGCAGCCATTGTTTCCTCGGGCGACATGGACAGCCGTTCCATCCTCCATCTTGTCAACACGGGCGAGATGCCGGGGAGGATTCGAAATCCGCAGCAAGAAACGAACAGGGCATGACCGAAGCCGACCGCACGGAAACAATCGCTCCACGGCCCCAGGACTTTCCGAAGTGGCGCTTTCGTATGCCGGAGGAGATCGGCGTGATCGTCGCGCTTGCCGTCATGATGGCGGTGATCGGCGTTGCCCGGCCGCGTTTCCTCAATCCGATCAACCTGTTTTCGCTGCTCGGCAACACGACGTTTCTTGGCATGCTGGCGATCGGCATGGTGTTTCTGCTGGCGATCCGGGAGATCGACCTTTCGGTCGGCTGGATGTTCAATTTCTCGGCGGTGATTGCAGCGCTTCTGATGGTCGCGGGGTTCGACCCGTGGCTTGCGGCGCTGGCCGGCATCGTGTTCGGGGCCTGTCTCGGGCTCGTCAACGGTCTGATTGCAGTTACGCTGCGTCTGCCGTCGATCATCGTGACGCTTGGCACCTATTCGATGTTCCAGGGGCTGTCGCTGGTGGTCAACCACGGCAGGGCGATCGTACCGTCCGACCAGAGCAGCAGCTTCTTCTGGGTGATTTCCTATAAATTGTTCGGAGTTCTGCCTGTGGCGGCGCTGGTGTTCGTGCTGCTGGCGATTGCAATGCACGTTGTGCTTCACCGCACGCGTTTCGGCTACCGTGTGCAAGCGGTCGGCAGCAATCCGGAAGCCGCCACGCATGCCGGCATACCGACTGCCCGGGTGCGCCTTCAGACCTTGGTGCTGATGGGCGCGATATGCGGGCTATCGGGCACAATGTATCTCGGCTTTCGCGGCGCCATCGATCCGAATGAAGGCAGCGACTTCGTCCTGGTTGTCATTGCCGCCGTCATCATCGGCGGCACGCCGCTGTCTGGCGGGCACGGCACGATCATCGGCGCGGTGATCGGCATGATGATCATCCAGGTCATCTCGAGCGGGTTGATCTTCTTTGGCATCGATGCGACGTGGAGCACCTTCGTTACCGGAGCGGTGACCGTGCTTGCCGTCTCACTCGACCGATTGATCAAATATCATCGAACGCGACGTGCGGAGCTGCGGCGAGAATCCTTGCACGGTTGAGGGTGCCCGGGCACACGCGATTTCAATTGGCGTTTCGAGGCTGGCGTCGCTCGGGCAGTTCCTTGGCTGAGTGCCCCATGAACGAATTAATCGCTGACCGGCCGGCAAGAGCCGCCGAGAATGAGGTGCGTCGGAAAAGAAATCCGTTGCGCTGGCCGATCGGCCTGGCCGCCCAGCCGTTCAAGAAGAAGCAGTGCTGCCGTACGTCCTATCTCCTCGACCGGGCGGTCGATAAGCGTGATGGGGCCGGGATAAAGCATGGCCACATCGGAGCGGTCGCATCCGATAAGGGAAATATCGTTCGGCACCGAAACGCCTTGCTGCTGGAGGGCACGCAACACGCCGACCAGGATACGATTGCCTGCCGCTATGATGGCTGTCGGGCGTTCGCGCATCTGGAGCAGGGCAGTGGCTTCGCGGAAACCGAAATCAGCCGACAGGCTTTGCGAACGGATCAGATGCTCAGGCACGGCCAGCCCGCTTTTCTGGAACGCCTCGACGAATCCGCGGACGCGCTCGCGTCCTGGCCTTATGTCCTTGCCCGCCGTGATGATGGCGATGCGGCGATGACCGAGCTCGATCAAATAGCCGGTCGCCTGTCTCAAGCCCGTCGCGTGCTCGGTCAGCACCGCGTCGATCTCCAGCGGTATGTCGCGGTCGAGAAGCACGGAAGGCACGCGCAATTCCTTGAGCCGCTTGATGGTGCGCGGATCCTGTTCGTTGTTGATCGTCAGTATCATGCCGTCCGCGCGGCCGTGCTGGAGCATGTCGATGGCCGCGGCTTCGTCCGATGCCCGTCCGTTGGTGCTCATGAGGTAAAGGGAGAAGCCGCGCTCGCGCATCTGCGAGTCGACCGCCTTGAAACAGCTCGCATGCCACGGATTGGCGATATCATCGATGACGAAGCCCACCGTCATCGTGTTGCGGCGGCGCATGTTCTGCGCGCGTGAATCCGGTTGGAAACCAAGGGAATGGATCGCGGCGCGTACCTTGCCGAGGGTTCCCGGCCGCACGGTATCAGGAGCATTCAGGCTGCGTGAAACGGTTCCGACAGAAACGCCGGAGACACGCGCCACGTCCCGAATTGTCGCCGGCTTGTCGATCCCTTTTCTCACCGAGCCCCCGTCAATACCGGTCGAACCAGGCAACCATTTAACTGCCCAGTCTTGTTATAGAACTGCATAGTAGCGCGACGGCGACTTTGACGACAAGCGGGAAGCTCGTGCTTTGCGCTTGACCTCCGAAAGCCAAGCCCTTATTTTTGGAAACGTTTCGAAAAACGAGCGTTTCAATGTCAAGCTCCCTCAAAATAGAACGCATAGAATGCATTCCGCTCTGCATGCCGCTGCCACGTACCTTCAGGGGCAGCAACTATTTCATGACGCACCGCTGCACCATCATCACGCGCGTCTACACCTCCGAGGGAATCATCGGCGAGGTCTACAACGGCGATGAGTTCGAAACCCAGGCGGAAGTTGTCAAGATCATCCTGGATGAGATCCAGCCGCTGTTGGTCGGCAAGGATGCCTTCAATATCGAAGGATGCTGGGAAGCGATGCGCAAGCCGAGCTACAATATCCTGCGCGACCGCAAACTCGCCATGTGCGCGCAGGCCTGCGTCGACAGTGCGTTGTGGGACGCTGTCGGCAAGGCGCTCGACACCCCTCTCTACAAGCTGTGGGGCGGCTATCGCGATGCGTTGCCGGTCATTTGCATCGCCGGATACTATGAGGAAAACAAGACTCTGGCGGATTTCGGCCGCGAGATGGAGCAGATACGCGCCGACGGATACGGCGGCTGCAAGTTCAAGGTGGGCGGACGGACGCCGAAGGAAGACGCCGAGCGCGTGCGCACGGCGCGCCAAGCCGCGGGCGACGATTTCGTGCTTCTTGTGGACGCAAACCAAGGCTGGAGCCTGCGCGACGCGGTTGCGTTTTCGCGTTACGTGTCCGACCTCAACATCCGCTGGTTCGAGGAACCGGTCCGCTGGTACAACGACCGGCTCGACCTCGCTGCGGCGCGCAGCCAGACCGGTATTGCGATTGCGGCCGGGCAAAGCGAGATCAGTCGTGCCGGTTGCCGAGACCTGATGATGGCCGGCGCGATCGACGTCTGCAATTTCGATGCGAGCTGGGGTGGCGGACCGACCGAATGGCGCCGGGTCGCGGCCTTGGCGTCATGCTTCGCGGTGGAGATGGGGCATCACGAGGAGCCACAGATTTCCGCGCACCTTCTGGCCTCCATATCCAACGGGACGTATTTGGAAACGTTTCATCCGGATCGCGATCCGATGTTCTATGCACTTGTGGCGAACCGGTCGAAATTCGACAACGGCGTCTACAAAGTGCCGCAGGGCGCCGGTTTCGGGCTTGTCCTCGACCAGAAGACGATCGGCAAGTATAGACTCTGAGCCCGTTCAGCCCTGTCGATGACTGAAATGCAGTCGACGTCACCGATCTTGCTGGTAACTCAAGGCCATAGCATACGACCGTACGTGACAGCCGTCAGGCCGCTGCTTTTTCCTTGCGCCGCTTCTGTTCAAGCTGCGTGATGTCGGTGGCGAGCGTCTCGACGTGCTCATGGTTGCCCACCCTCAGCGGCTCTGTCAGCATGCCCGCGGCGACGACATAGACAAGGTCGGCTGCTTCATAGACTTCCAATACTTCCGTGCAGAAGATGATGACCGTATTGCCTGCATCGGCATAGTCGCGCAGCAGCCTGTAGATCTCGGCCTTGCTGTGAATATCGACGCCGCGGGTCGGCTCTTCCAGAAGCAACAGTTTCGGGGCACAGTGCAGCGCCTGGGCGATCGCGACTTTCTGCTGGTTGCCGCCGGACAGGGAACGGATGCCTTGCGTCGTCGTGCGGGTCTTGACCAGGAAACGACGCACTGCGTCCCTCGCCATGTCGCGCATCTTGCGCTTCTTCAGCGTGAGGCCGAACCCGGCGATTTCCGGATAGCCCAGCCGCACGAGCAAGTTCTCGCCGACGGAAAAATTGCTGTACAGGCTAAGCTGGCGCGTCGCCGGCACATAGGCGGTGCGATGCCGCAAGGCCGAGGCTGATGCCTCGCCCTCGATCTGCATCGTCCCCGTGCATCGCTCCAGCCCTGCAAACGAGCGGATCAGTTCGCGCGAGCCGGATCCTTCGACGCCCATCAGCGCGATGATCTCGCCGGCCCTGCCTTGCATCGATATGGCTCGGAATGCCTTGGGATGGGTCCAGTCGCGGACCGAAAAAAGCGTTTCGACCGTCGGGGAGCCGCTCGGGCGGCGGGCGGCAACAGCGTCGACAATGGCTGCGTCTGTCACCAACTGCCGCGCGATCGCGTCTTCCGTAAGCGCGTCGCCAGAAAGTATCGCCCTAACCTTGCCGTCGCGCACGATCGCCACCCGGGTGCAATGCTCGACGAGATCGCCCAGACGGTGCGTGACGAGAAGCACGATCCTTCCGGTGCCGGCTAGCGCGCGCATCTCTCCGAAAAGCTGGTCCGACTCGTCTGCCGTCAAGGCGGAATTCGGCTCGTCGAAAAGGAAAACACGTGAATCGCGCGCTACCGCGCGGGCGATCTCGGTGCGTTGCTGGGTGGCCAGGGAACAATCGGCCAGTTGTCGGTCCTTCAGCCGACCGATGCCGAGCGCATCCATCACCTTGGCGTCGGCCGAACCGAGGCGCGGACGCGCGGAATTGGTGCCCTCGCGGCCAACCATGACGTTCTCCGCCACGGTCAGGTTGGGAAAGAGCTGCGGTTCCTGGTGCACGACGGCGACGGCATGCCAGTCAACCGAAGGGGACCATGGCCGGCCATCGAAGGTCAGCTTGCCTGCATCAGGCTTCTCCTCGCCGGCGATGATGCGCACCAGCGTGCTCTTTCCCGCGCCGTTCGGCCCGGCGATGCCAAGCACCTCGCCGGGCAAGATATCGAGATCGATGCCGTCGAGCGCGATCGTGCTGCCGTAGCGCTTGGTAATCCCGCGGATGCTGATGCCTTCTGCGTTCATGCTGCGCGGCTCTTGCGCAACTTGGTCAGGAAAAGGTCGAGCGCGACCGCGCCGATCGTCACCGCGCCGAGGAATATCTGTTGCACATGCGGACCGGGAGAGAGCAGGGCGAGCCCGATCTGAAGCTCTGCCAGCAACAACGCGCCGCCCAGGGTGCCGATGATCGTGCCCTTGCCGCCGCTGAGGCTCGCCCCGCCGATGATGACGGCCGCGAAAACCGGAAATGTCTGCGACAGGCCGATATCGGGCTGGCTGGTCTGGATGAAGGAGAAGTCGAGGACGCCCGCGATAGCCGCAAGGATCGAGCACAGAATGAAGGCGAGGATCTTGTAGCGCCTGACCGGCAGGCGGGCGAGTTTACCCGCCTCGGGATTGCCGCCGATCGCCATCAGCCGGAAGCCGAACAGCGAGCGGTGCAAAAGGAAGCCAACGACAATTGCGATGCCGAGCATCCAGAAGATTTCCACCGACAGGCTGTATTTGCCGACGTTTTGGGTGAGCCCGATGAAGAAGTTCAGTTCGCCCTGGTCGACATTGCCTCCCGGCGGCGGATAATTCGGGTTGAACGTGCCGGTGTTGCTGATCCAGAGCGAAAGCCCGTAGAGCAGATTGTAGCTGCCCAATGTGACGATGAAGGACGGGATTTTCAAACCCGTCACCATGAACCCGTTGAACAGTCCGACCAGGATGCCGACGCCGATTGCGATCGGGATTGCCAGGTAGACCGAAACACCCCACAGGATCCACACGACCGCCAGCGTGTTTGCCGCCAGCCCATACATCGCGCCGAACGACAGGTCGATTTCGCCGACGACGATGACCAGGGTCAGTCCCATCGCCATGATGGCGACGGAACTCATGGCTCTCAGCACCGAGACGGCGAGATTGGGATTGGCGAAGTTCGGATTGATAAAGACGAAGACGAGCGCGACCACGATAACGGCGGCAAACAGGCCGCCAATACGCAACGCCGCATCGATGGTCGCCTTTCCCGCAGCGGAAAACCCTTGGCGCCGCTCGGCTGGCTGCGTGGTTTCGCCTGAATGCATCCGTACCTCAAAGATTTTGTTGCCGCAGCGGCTGCGATATGACCGTGAGCCAGAATCGGACGGGCCGCAAGATGCGGGCCCGTCCTGTCGGTGCGGTCGCTATTTTTGCGACATCGTGGTGTCGAGTTCCTTGCGCGCCTGCTCCACGCCGTCCTTCATCACCGCCTTGAGCGTCTGCGTGTTGGGCAGGATGACGCCATTCTTCAGGAATTGCGCGCAGGCCGGCGCCCCGAAAGCGGCCTGATCGGGCCAGCGCTGGTCGAGTTGGGCGACCTGGATGCCTTTCTCGATCGCGTCGAGCTGCCCTTTGGACGAATTCCAGCCAATCGTGAAGACCTTTCCTGCCAGGCCAAGGCTCTCGATCGCACGGTCGGCATGTTCGGCGCCGATGTCGACGTTCTCGATGAACTGAACGTCCGGATTGGCTGTCAGAAACGAGCGGAAGACATCGAATGTCTTGCCCGGCTCATAGCTGGTGTTGAGACCATTGGATGCCGACGTCACGAATTTGGCGTCGGGGATCGCGGCTTTGATGCCGTCCTCAAAACCTTTCATGCGGCCCTGCGCCCAGAATTGCGTCGGGTCGCCGCCGGAAACCGCGAAGACCTTGATGTCGGACTTGTTGTTGTCCTTGATCCACTTCAGCACGGTTTCGGCTGCGGTATGGCCTTCCTTGTCCGGAATCTGGGTGAAGTTGGTGAACTCATGCCCGCGCGACGTAACGCCGGCTGTAAAGACCGGAATGCCTTGATCCATCAGCTTGTTGGTGATGGCCGTCATCGCGTCCGAACTGACGGGCTCGATGCCGATGCAGTCGATCTCGCCAGTTGCAAGCTTGGCCTCGATCTGGCTGACCTGCTGGTTCGGGTCATTCTGCACCGGCGCGATCGCCGAACACTCCATCGGATAGATGTCCTTGCCCATCTTGCAGCCCATGTCGAAGCCCGCTTTGTACTGCGGCGAGAACAACGGAATGCCCGAGGCCTGGTAGGAGAAGACGTAATTGATCGACTCGCCTTTCTTGATCTTCTCGGCGATGCGGTCGGCGAGCTTGAAAGTGCCCCAATCCCGCTTCACTTCGAACGGGGCTCCTTCGACCTTTTCGCCTGTTGACGGGATCTGGCTTTCGCTGGCGTTCTGTGCGAACGCGGTCGCTGCGACTGCCAGAGTGGCGCAGCTTGCCGCTGCAAGCAACATATGACGATATGAAATACCCACTTCTTCCTCCCTGTTCTTGATCTCTTGGCGACGAGGCTGCTTTCGCGTCGCTATACCAACCCCAAGACCTTCTCGCTGCGGTAGCCCTCCACAACGTCTTCAATGACTTCGATGCCGAGCCCGGGACCCGTCGGCGGATAGACCCAGCCATCGACGTGTTCAAAGGGTTTGGTGACGAGATCGTGCTGCATCGGATTGCGCAGCGGTTTGAACTCGAACAGCTTGCACGATGGCGAGTTGAACGAAATGGCGAGGCTGGCCGCCGTCACGATGGCCGATGACCAGGCATGGGCATTGGCCTGGCGGCGGTAGAACTCGCAGCGCTCGGTCACCTTCTTGAAGCCGGTGATGCCTTCGGCCCGGCCGGGATCGACGCCGATCACATCCACCGTTCCGGTCGCGATGACCCGCTCGAACTGCTCCAGCGTCCATTCGCGTTCGCCATAAGCGATACGGGTTGTCGTCTTGGAGCGAAGGTTGGCATAACCCTCGGGATCCCAGGCTCCGAGCGGTTCCTCGATCCAGGCGAGATTGTATTCCTCCATCGCCTTGGCGCGGCGCACCGCATCGGTGACATCCCATTTGATGTTGATGCCGTTGTCGATCATCAGCATCTTGTCGCCGAGCACCTCGCGCATCGCCTTGACGTATGCCACGTCGCGCTTGTGGTCATAGCCGAGGTTGGCGTTGCCGCGCTTGCCGAAGCCCGTCTTCAGCCCCTGCAGTCCCGTCGATACCCATTCGGCCGTCTCTTCGGCCATCTCTTCGATGGATTCGTAATGCGCATGGCAAGAGGCGATCGCCGGCAGCCGCTCGTGGACGCAGCCCCCCAGCAGGTCGAGCACGCTGCGGCCCAGCGCCTTGCCCTTCAGATCCCACAATGCGATGTCGATCGCGGCCGTGGCGTAGGAGGCGATGCCGCCATGATAGCCGTACCACCAGGCCTGCTGCTTGTTCTGCCGCCACAGCGCCTCGGTCTGCACCGGATCCTTGCCGATCAGGTTGGGCGCCATGCCTTCGATGATCGCCTTGGCGGCAAAATTCGCTTCGGGGAACTGGGTAATCGATTCACCCCAGCCGACCTGACCGTCATCGGCGGTAATCTTGGCGAGGCACAAATGCCGCAGCGCGTTGAAGTCGTTGGGTTCCGGGTAGCTGACCGGAATGGCTTCGATCCTGGCGATCTTCATGGTGGGCCGGTCCTTATCCGATCGCGCCGCGGAACAGCGGCATGCCTTCGACGCCGAGGCTTACTTCTATGAGGTTTCCGGTCATCGCGGCGCCGCTCGTATCGAACGGCCCCATGTCGCAGCAGAACAGCTTGCCGCCCTTGCCAAAGCAACAATTGAGGATGGTGCCGCCGGTTTCCAGGAACTCGACGTGCCTGCCGTCCCTGGAGAAATGGTCGACGCCACCGGCCGCGACGGCGGTGATCCAGAAATCGCCTTTCTCATCGATCTTCAACCCGTCAGGAATGTGTCCCTCCGGCATTTTGCACAACAGCGACTTGCTGCCGTCGGGTTTGCGGCGAATGACGTTCAACGTGTAAGATTCGACCCAGACGATCGAACCGTCCTTCTCGACAACGATGCCATTCGGATAGACGTGATCGAGCTCCTCGAGGATCCTGGCGACGCCGTTCTTTTCGATGACCACGATCCGGCCCGGATGCGGCTTGTCGGCCTGGTTCCAATCGCCTGAATCGGTGAAGTAAAGCCTGCCGTCCGGACCGAAGCTCAGGTCGTTCGGACCGTCGAACTTCTTGCCGTCGGCTTCCGTCACGAGAATTTCGACTTTCCCGTTGGGCAAGGTCTTCTGGATGGACGGCGGTCTGTGCACCGGCGCGACCCACGAACCGACATTCGGGGTCTGCGTCGAATAGACTGCGCCGTCGCTGCCCAGCATGCAGGCGTTCGGGCCGCCGCCGACAAAGGCATATTGCCCTTGCTTGCCGGTCTTCGGATCCCAGACTCCGATCTCGCTGGCGTAGGTGTTGGCGTAGATGACGCGCCCGTCGTCAAGTTCGTAGGGACCTTCGGGATGCCCGAGCCCCTTGGCCCGGATGACCTGCGGTTTCTTCACGATTCTCCTCCCTTCACCAGGTGACCATTCCGCCGGTGAAATTCACCGCCTGGCCGGTCATGTATGACGCCGCATCCGACAACAGGAACCAAATGAGGCCTGCGCACTCGTCAGCCGTCGCCGCGCGGCCCAGCGGCACGGCGCGGGTGCGAGCGCTCTCCAGTTCCGCGATCTCGGCTTGGCGCAGCTTCGACACGCCTGCCAGCACGTGATCTTGCATCGGCGTGTCGACAATGCCCGGGCAGATTGCATTGACCCTTACAGGTCGCGATGCCAGCGCATAGGCAAAGGAGCGGGTAATGGAGGTAATAGTCGTCTTGGAAGCCGCATAGGCGGCGACCTCGACGGTTGCAGCCAGTTTCGCGGAACTCGAAGACAGGTTGACGATCGCGCCGCCCGGTTTCAGGCGCGGGCCGATCTGCTGGCAGAGGAAAAAAATCGACTCGGCGTTGACGGTCTGAATCCGCCGCCAGTCTTCAAGGCTAACGTCGAAGATCGACTTGATCAAAATAATGCCGTGCGAGTTCACCATGTAGTCGAAACCGTCGGCAGCCTCGGCAAGACGGGCGCGGGCATCGGCATCAGACAGGTCGATCGTCAATGTTTTGCATCCGGCGGATTTGACATCGGCGAGCTTTTCTTCATCGATATCGACAGCAATGACGTCAATGCCTTGTCGCATAAGCCGCAATGCGGCAGCCTTGCCGATGCCGCTGCCGGCTCCGGTCACGACGCCGCGACGATTTCGCGCTGGCGAACCCATTCAGATGTCCTACCTCCCAGCGGCCGACCCGCGGCAGCTTCAAACCACGTCAGGAAGAAGGTGCCGTGCGATATCCCTCGAACTATATTGAAACGTTATCAAGACATGCAAGCAATTTCTGTTCGGCTCTCAAACGCGGGCTCGACGGATCACGTTCGCTTGAGCATATCCCTCTCGGTGATTTCGTCTTGAGCCGACGAAAATAGCCGCAAAATGCAGTATTCAGTCGCGGCTTGGTCAATATTTTGAGACTTTGACGCGCATGCCGGTCGAGAGCGGCGCGCCTCCTTTTCTTCCAAATCGTGCTGCAGGGGACGCTTGCAAAGAGGCTAAGTGGTGACTATGAATTGAAACGATATTTTCCCAAAGGGGCCCGATCGCCGTGGAGAATTGAGGATCATGTCATCGGCCAGAATCGCGGTTATCGACGGAGACGGCATCGGCAAGGAAGTCGTACCCGAGGGACGTAAGGTCCTTGAAGCAGCGGCGCGTGTTTTCGGGCTGGATTTGCGTTTCGAGGCGTTCGACTGGGGGTGCGACCATCACGCCCGCTTCGGGCGGATGATGCCGGAAGCCGGCCTCGACAAGATCGCCGGGCATGATGCGATCTTCCTCGGCGCCATCGGTTGGCCAACCGTGTCCGACGTGGAATCGCTGTGGACGTTGCTGATGCCGATCCGACGCAACTTCCAGCAGTATGTCAATCTGCGGCCCGTGCGGCTGTTCGGCGGCGTGCCGTCGCCGCTGGCACAGCCCGGCGTGATCGACTTTTACATCGTGCGGGAAAACAATGAGGGCGAATACTCCGAGATCGGCGGCCGGATGTTTCCCGGCATGGATCAGGAGATGGTCATCCAAAACACGGTGCTGACCCGCTTCGGCTGCGATCGCGTGATGCGCTTTGCCTTCGAGCTCGCCATGAAGCGCAAACGCAGGCTGACCTCCGCAACCAAATCCAATGGCATCATTCACACAATGCCATTTTGGGACGAGAGATTCCGTGCCGTCGCCAAGGATTACCCCGCGGTCGCGACCGAGCAATTTCACATCGACATTCTGGCCGCGCATTTCGTCGGGCGCCCATCGCGCTTCGACGTGGTGGTGGCAAGCAATCTGTTCGGCGATATCCTGTCGGATCTCGGCCCGGCGGTGACCGGAACGATCGGCATTGCACCTTCCGGCAACCTCAATCCGGAGCGCAGGTTTCCATCCATGTTCGAGCCCGTGCACGGCTCAGCGCCTGACATCGCCGGCAGGAGCATCGCCAATCCGATTGGCCAGATCTGGTCGGGCGCGATGATGCTGGACCACCTAGGGGCGACCGAAGCCGCTGCTGCCATCGTCTCGGCGATCGAGCGGGTGCTTCTGTCAGGCGAGAACCTGACGCGCGACATGGGTGGCACGGCCTCGACCAGCGCGCTCGGCCAGGCCATAGCCGATGCCGTTTCAGCCCACCCCGCGGAGACGCGTCGCCATGGCTGAGCTGCCCTTCGTCGATACGCATTTCCATCTGCACGACATGAAGCACCGGCAGCTTCGCTATGGCTGGCTTGAACCCGACGCGGTTCATGGCTTTCTGGCTGACACCGATCCACTGAAATCGCAGCATTATCTCGTCAAGGACTACATCGCCGAAATCCGCTTTTCCAATGTGCCCAAGGCGGTGCACGTTCAAGCGGCGGTCAATACGCCCGATCCGGTGGTCGAAACTGCCTGGCTGCAGGCCTTTGCCGACCAGACGGGCTATCCGCACGGCATCATCGCGGAATGCCATCTCGCCCGACCCGACGCGGCGAGCGTGCTCGACCAGCATCTGAAGTATCCGAATGTTCGCGGCATTCGCAATTTTGGCGACGGGCGCTACCTTGTCGATGCCGCCTGGCGGCGCGGCTTCGCCGAGCTCGGCTCCCGCAATCTGGTTTCCTGCATCGACACGCGGGTCGAACTGGCCGACGACATTCTGGACCTCGCCCGGGCCTTTCCGGACACGCAGATCTGTATCGACCATTGCGCGATTCCGATCGGCCGCGATCAGGCGAGCTTCCGGCGTTGGCGCGGCGCAATGGACGTGATGGCGAAGTCATCCAATGTCACCATGAAGATTTCAGGGCTGGGTATGGGCGATCCGCAGTGGACGGTCGAAACCATCCGCCCTTACGTGCTGGGCAGCATCGAGGCGTTCGGAGCGGACAGGGTGGTCTTTGGCACGAACTGGCCGGTCGACCGCATGTTCAGCTCATATCCGGATGTCATAAACGCCTATGCCGAGATCATTTCCGGCTTTCCGAAAATCGAGCAAGCAGCGATGTTTTCCGGTAATGCAGAGCGGCTGTTCAGGATTTGATGGCACGATGAGCGAAACCGCCCATACAATAGAAGCGGTGCACCACATCGGCATGACGGTGGCCAGCCTTGAAACCGCGCTCCGCTTCTGGGAGGCATTTCTGGGCAAGCCTGCACGCTGGACCACCGTGCTCGACAGGCCTTATCTCAGCCGCGTCGTCGGTTATCCGAACGTCGCCATCAACGCGGCGTTCATCGACCTGCCTGGCGGTGGTGTCATCGAATTGCTCGATTATCAGGTTGCCGGCCGGACGGCGAACGCGGACGCGACCGCCAACCCCGGCAACGTGCATCTTTGCCTGAAAGTCGCCGATGCGCGCTCCACCTGGCAGCGCGCTGTCGATTGCGGCGCGAAGCCGATCTCGCCGGATGGTCCGGTGGCGATCGACGGCGGCCCCAACATCGGCGCTCAGGCGGCTTATCTGCGCATTCACGACGGCATTACGCTGGAACTTTTCCAGACACCGAGGAAGGATCGATCCGCATGATCAAGCGCATCAGTTTCCTGCGCCGCAAGGAAGGCATGAGCCAGGAAGATTTCTTCGCTCACTGGACAGGGCCGCATGCCGATATCGTGCGCCAGATGCCGGGCCTGCGCGGGCTTCGCTTCGGCCGCGTGCAAAGCTGGACGCCGGCGGAGGATGCCTGGGACGGCGTCGGCGAGATTTGGTTCGACAGCGTCGAGGACGCGCTGAAAGCCTTCGCCACCGAACCATTCAAGAGCCTCCTCGTCGAAGATCGGAAGAAATTCACCCGCGAAATACAGGCATGTTTCGTCACCGAGCAGACGGCGGTGCAACCACCGGCAATTGGCTGAAGGACGGCTCCATGGCTTTCAACATCGGTTCCGGGCTGGAAGGCAAAAGCGTCGTTGTCACCGGCGGCAGCGGCGGCATAGGCCGCGAGGCCTGCCGGGCCTTCGCTGCCGCCGGATCACGCGTCGCGGTCGTCGATCTCGATCAGGGCAAGGTCGATGCGGTCGCTGCCGAAATGGAAGCCGGTCCGCATCTTCCGATCGCATGTGACCTGAAGCCGATCGCACATCACAAGACGCTGATAGAAAAGGTCGTGACCGTGTTCGGCGGCATCGACGTCCTGGTCTGCACGGCTGCGGTCCTGATCCGCCGGCCCAGCGTTTTCGACGTGAGCGAGGCGGACTGGGACCTCCAGCATGACGTCAACCTGAAAGCATCCTTCTTCCTGAATCAGGCGGTGGCGCGGGTCATGAAGGATCAGGGAAGGGGCGGCCGCATTATCAATTTCACCTCGCAAGGCTGGCAGAGCGGCGGTTTCGGCGGCTCCGTGGCGTATGCCGCCACCAAAGGCGGCGTCGTGTCGATGACGCGCGGACTGGCGCGGTCGCTCGCCAAGGACAAGATAACCGTAAATGCGGTATCCCCGGGCGCGGCCGACACGGCCATGATGCGCTCCGGAATGGATCAGGCGGCGCTCGACGCGCAAGTCGCCCAGATACCGCTTGGCTACATGGCCGCGCCGTCGGATCTGGCAGGTACGGTGCTGTTCCTGGCCTCAGACCATGCCGGCTACATTACCGGCGCTACCATCAACGTCAGCGGCGGCTGGCTGATGTACTGACGACGACCGCAAGAAGGCCAGGTCCAGATCAGAGGAGGATGAACCGTGTCAGGATCGCTTTCGGGAAAAGTCGCGGTCGTCACGGGCGCGGGGCGCGGCATCGGCGATGCCATCGCGGGCCGACTGATTGCCGACGGCGCAAAAGTCTTTGCGCTGGACAAAATGCTTCCAGACGAGCCGCGCAGGGGCGTCACTTACATCGAGACGGATGTGACCGATCCGGCCAGTGTGGGCGCTGCGTTCAAGGCCGTCGACGACAAAGCGGGTCAAGTCGACATCCTCGTCAGCAACGCCGGCATCCAGCGTGTCGGCCTGGTCGGCAAGATATCGTTCGCCGACTTCTCTTCGGTGATCGCCACCCATTTGCACGGCCTCTTCCTGTGCGCCTCAGAAGTCGTACCGCGCATGGTCGAGCGCGGCGCCGGCGGGGCAATCGTCAGCATCGCATCCACCGCCGCTTTCGTCGGCCTGCCGGGGCGGGGGCCTTACTGCGCCGCCAAAGCAGGCATTCTCGGACTGACGCGCGCGCTGTCGCTTGAAGTCGCGACCGCGGGCATAAGGGTCAATGCGGTGGCACCCGGCTTCACGCGCACCAAGTTCATAGAGCAAGGTTTGAAGGATGGCTCTTTGCAGGAAGACTGGATGGTGGCCCGTGTACCGATGAAGCGGTTGGCGCGGACCGAGGAGATCGCCGAGGCCGTCCGGTTTCTTGCCGGCGACGAGTCGTCCTACATGACGGGCCAAACGGTCGTGGTTGACGGTGGCTGGATCGTACAAGGTATTCCCGAGGCGCCGACCTGGCTGCAAACGCCAGCCTCATGATGCCGGCAAAGCTAAATCTTGCGGAATATTGCATCGGCCGCGCGGCTGCGACGAGTCCGGGCAAGACCGCGCTTCTTGTCGTGAGCGACGCCGACAGGCCGCAGGATGCTGAGCGTTGGACCTATGCGGCGCTCGATCTTGCCGTGCGCCGGGTGGCGGCAGGTCTTCTGGCGGAAGGTCTTTCGCCCCGCGATCGTATCGTGCTGCGGTTGCCGAACACGAGCGACTATGCCCTGCTGTTTCTTGGCGCGATGGCGGCCGGCCTGGTGCCGGTTCCCATCTCGGCGCAACTCACCGGCAGCGAAACGGCGTCCCTTGTCGGCGATTCCGGCGCTGCGGCGATGGTCGAGACATCGTCGCTGGCCTCCGTAACCGCTCCTTCCGCATGCAAGGTTCTGGATGACGCGGCCTTGATACGACTGAAAAATACAGCGGAGCCGGCTGGCTTTGCCGATACCGACGCCGAAGCACCGGCCTACATGATCTATACGTCGGGAACGTCCAGTCGGCCCAAAGGCGTCGTCCACGCGCACCGCACGGTTCTCGGGCGAAAACCAATGCACATCGACTGGCAAGGCCTTTCGGCATCCGATGTCGTGCTGCATGCCGGCGCCTTCAACTGGAGCTATACGCTCGGTGTCGGGCTCCTCGACCCTTGGGCATGCGGCGCCATGGCAGTGCTCTACAACGGGCCAAACGACATCGCGATCTGGCCGAAGCTTATCGATGCCGTGGGTGCAACGCTGTTTGCGGCAGTGCCTTCGCTGTATCGCCAGATGCTGAAATATTGCAGCTTGCAGCCAGGATGTCTGCCGAAGCTTCGCCACGCGCTTGCCGCCGGCGAAGCGCTGAGCCCGGCGATCCTCCACGGCTGGCACGCCGCCACAGGCAAGCAACTGTATGAGGCTTTCGGGATGAGCGAATGCTCGACCTTCGTGTCAAATCATCCGGGCATGCCTGTCAGGCCGGGGAGTCCCGGCAAGCCGCAAGCCGGACGGCCGATCGCGGTGTTGCCGCTGGACGGCGGCGTGGAGCCCGTTGCTGCCGGCGAGACGGGTTTGCTTGCCATTCACCGTAGCGATCCCGGTCTGATGCTCGGCTATTGGCAGCGGCCCGAGGAGCAGCAGGCTGTGTTTCGCGGTGATTGGTTTGTCGGCGGCGATCTCGCCGCGTTCGATGGCGACGGCTATCTCTGGCATCGCGGGCGTGCCGACGACATCATGAATGCAGGGGGCTATCGCGTGTCGCCGCTGGAGGTCGAGGCCGCGCTGACCGGATGCGCGGGGGTTGCCGAGATTGCGGCGGCTGAGCACCATGTGCGGAGCGACGTTACCGTGATTGCCGTCTTTGTCGTGCGTGACGGGGACAGCAGAACCACAGCCGATGACATCATTGCGATCGCCGAGCGGCGCCTTGCCGCCTATAAACGCCCGAAGCAGGTGTTCTTCGTCCCGAGCTTGCCTCGCAATGCCAATGGGAAGCTCTTGAGGCGCCAGCTTTCATCGGTGGTGGCTGGCGGTTGATCTTCCTGGCATAAGCCAAACATCAGCTTTCGGCTTTGGAGCTGGTGGCTGCAAAGCGGTCGAGCACCGCCTTCGTATCCGCGTCGAATGGACGTCCTGCATGACGCACGCGGCCGGGCGTCTTCGAAAATCCTGCGACGACGTTTTGCATTGCAACGCCGTCAACCTGCGTGATCATGTTGCGGGCGCGATAATGCTCGTCGGCAAAGATATCCTTCATGTCGAGCACCTTGGCGATGGCTGCGTCGACGCGGCGGAACTCGCGGATCACTTCTTGCGAGGGTCGCGACGCCACCCAGTCGGCGACGTAGACCTCGAGCGCTTCGCGATTGCGGCTGCGGCCCTGGAATGTCGAGAAGCGGTCGTCGCTGCCCAGACCAACCAGCGCCAGCACCCGTTTGGCGATCGAATCCGCCGAGCTGGAAATCGCCACCCAGACGCCATCGGCGCATCGGTAAGTGCCGCGCGGTACCGTGTAGGGAATACCCGAGCCAAGCCGCGGCTGCAGATAGCCCATATGGGCATAAGCCGAGGGCAGCGGACCCATAATCTGGAACATCGAGGTCAGAAGGTTGACGTCGATCGTTTGTCCCTCGCCGGTGCGCTCGGCGTGGCGCAGCGCGGCCAGCGTGGCGAAGGCGCCGACCAGGGCCGTCACCTCGTCGGTCAACGCCACCGGCGGCAGCAGCGGCTGGCCGCCTGCCTCACCCAGCAGATTGGAAAATCCGCTCATCGCCTCGGCGATCGTCGCAAAACCCGGGTGCAAGGCATAAGGCCCGTCCTGACCGAAGCCGGTCACGCGCAGCACCACCATCTTCGGATTGCGCCGCTGCAATTCGTCCGGGCCGAAACCGAGCGCTTCGAGCTTGCCCGGGCGCATGTTCTCTATCAGCACGTCGGCGCCTTCGAGCAGCGACCAAAGATTGCGCTGTCCGCTCTCGGTTTTGAGATCGAGCGAGACGACCTGCTTGTTGCGGTTCACCAGCTTCCAGAAATACGAATCGGTCTCGTCCGGGCCGGTCCAGCCCATGCGACGGGTCGGATCGCCGTTGGGGCCTTCGACCTTGATCACTTCGGCGCCGTAGTCGGCCAGGTATCGCCCGGCACCCGGTCCGGCGACGACGGTGGCCAGTTCCACGACGCGTATGCCATCAAGAGGCCCGGGCGTCTCGCGCGCCGGTTCGGGATCAGCCTTGTCCGTCATGCGATCGCTCTCCGCCGCCGACACTTCCATGCAAATGCGTTTTGACCCATGCGTTGCGCATCAGGTTTCGGCCGCCACCGAAGCCGTCCGACCGCGACCAGCCGGCCGGCCGGCGCGCATCGGCAAAAGCACGGCGCGGGTGAATGTGCAGACCTTTGCCCGGTCCTGGTTGAAGCCATCGGTGCGAACGGTGAGAATGCCTTCGCCGGGGCGGGAGGCGGATGGCCGCGTCTCAAGTATCTCGGTCTGGCCGTAGAGCGTGTCGCCATGGAACAGCGGCTTGAGATGGCGAAGTTCGCTGACGCCGAGATTGGCGATGGCGCGGCCGGAAATGTCGGGCACGCTCATCCCTAGCAGCAGCGAATAGACGTAGGTGCCGACAACGATGTTGCGGCCCTCGGCCATCTCCGTCTCCGCGAAGCGCCGGTCGATATGCAGTGGGCTGGCGGCCATCGTCAAAAGGCAGAACAGATGGTTGTCCGCCTCCGTGATGGTCTTGCCCGGCCAATGTTCGAAAACATCGCCGGTCCGGTAGTCGTCGAGATACCCACCGAACCTTTCGTCGCGCGCGGAGTGGATTTTCGCCATTTCAGCCCTCGAGCACCAAAGTCGGCGCGCCGGTCCGGACGTCGTCGCCGACCTTGATCAGGATTTCCGCAACGGTGCCGGCGAACGGGGACGGGATTTCTACCTGGGTCTTGTCGGTCTCCACCACGAACAGGGTCTGGCCCTCGTTGACCTTGGCACCGACCTGGACCTGAATTTCGTTGATCACCACCTCGTCGACCGCGTCGCCGACCTTGGGCATCTTGAGCGTGGAACGCATTATCTGATCTCCATCAAAACATTGCCAAAAGGAGGATTTTCGCCAATCGAAACTTTGCCCCGGAGACGGAAGACGGCGTGCAAACCGCGACCGCCGGCCGTAATTCCCAGCAAAATCGGAATGGCTTTCCTCCCTATCACAACGCCTTGCCCGTGCTGCTATCGAAAAGGTGGACCCGCTCGCCGTCGACGACGAGTTCGAGGCTGGTTTGGCGTGCCGGCACGCGGCTGGCTCCGACGCGCAGCACGAGAAGCCGGGCGTCGATACGGACCAACTCCGCCGGATCGACAACCGCGCCGCGGGCGTAGTCGTCGGCTGTCCGGATGATGACCGAGGTGCTTGCGGGCGATACCGCGATGAACGATTCCGGCTCCAGTTGTTCGACCAACTCGACCTTGGCCGGAATGCCGGCACCGCTGCCGGCAGGCTGCCAGGACAAATGCTCGGGCCTGATGCCAAGTATGACGGTGCCGCCGGCCGCGAGCCCAGGTTCTTTCACCTTTGGTCGCACGCTGACCTGCCGATCGCCGATAGATACAACGAGAGCATCGGATCGCGTCTCGATGACCTTTGCCTCGAGGAAGTTCATGGCAGGGCTGCCGATGAAGCCGGCGACGAATATGTTGGCCGGTGCGTGGTACAGCGCGTGCGGCGTGTCGTATTGTTGCAGCGTTCCGCGCGAGAATACGGCGACGCGGCTGCCGAGCGTCATCGCCTCGACCTGGTCGTGGGTAACGTGGATCGTCGTGACGCCAAGCCTTGTGTGCAGACGCGACAGCTCGGCCCGCAATTGCACGCGCAGCTTGGCGTCGAGGTTGGAGAGCGGCTCGTCAAGCAGGAACGCTTCCGGATTGCGGACGATGGCGCGGCCCATGGCGACGCGCTGGCGCTGGCCGCCGGAGAGCTCGCGCGGCTTGCGGTCGAGCAACTCCGACAGGTCGAGGATGCGGGCGGCTTCGGCAACCCGTTTGTCGATTTCCGACTTCGGCGTCTTGCGCAGTTCCAGCGCGAAAGCGATGTTCTCGCGCACGGTCATCTGGGGGTAAAGCGCATAGTTCTGGAAAACCATCGCGATGTCGCGGTCGCGTGGCGACACGTCGTTCATGGTCTTGCCATTGATGCTGATCTCTCCCGACGTGACCGATTCAAGCCCGGCGATCATTCTCAGCAATGTGGATTTTCCGCAGCCGGAAGGTCCGACGAAGACAACAAATTCGCCGTCGCGTATTTCCAGGTTGACATCCTTCAAGGCCTGCACCGGGCCGTAGAGCTTACCAACCTTGCGAAGACCGATCGACCCCATCCAGAAACTCTTCGTCGCCTCAAAATTGGTGCCGCGATCCCGGTTGGGACCGCGCGCCGATGATGCCGAACCGGTACCTGAAACAAAGGCCGCAAAATACCCTTGGACCCCGTGAACGGAAGTCGAGACTAGGCAATCGCGAAAACCATGTCAATCGTTTGACTAACGGTAATCAATCGGTTGACCGAGCAAAAATGCGTCGTTATGGTGGCGGCAAATTCCCGGCTCGGCCGGACCCTTGGGAGGGGATGGAATGCCTAGTCCTTCTACTGTTGTCGACGTCAGCGTAGCCACCATTCAGGCTCAGCTGCCGGCGCCGGTGATTTTCGGCGACTGGGTCATGAAGATGCGCGAATTCGCCACGGTGCGAATACGCACGTCGTCGGGGCACGAGGGGTGGGCGTTCACGCTGACGCGCGACGGCGCCGTCGCCGAGCAGATCCGCAAGAGCATCGCCCCGGTCTATGCCGGCACCGACATCGCCGACCGCGAAGCGACCTTCCGGACCGCGAAGGGACGCACCTACGGTTCGCATAGCGCCGGCGTTGGCCTGCGGGCGCTTTCGATCGTCGACCTCGCCGCCTGGGACGCGGCCGCGAAGATCGCCGACAAGTCGATCGCCGAGTTCCTCGGCGGCAAGGTGAAGCCGATGCCTGCAACCTGCATCATCGGCTATCCGCCCGCGATCATGCCGCCGGACAAGACCGGCGCGCAGGCGGCCGACTTCTACGCCAAAGGATGGCGGCGCTTCAAAGCCCCGATGGCGGCTACCTGGGAGCTGTCGGCGGCGCGGCTGCGCGCGATACGCAACGCGGCGCCCGATGCCTGGCTCGGCACCGATCTTGTCTGGATGTTCAAGACCGTCGACGAGGCAGCCGCCTACGCCGACAGCATCGCCGACATCGACATGGGCTGCATCGAAGACATTTTCCCGCCCGGCAATGCCGGCATGCTCGCGGCGCTCCGCAAGCGCGTTCCCATGCCGATCTGGCAGGGCGATGAACAGGGTGGCTCCTACTACCCGGAAGCCCTGATCATGGCTGGGTCCGTCGATCGCGTCCGCGTCGACCTGACCTGCATGGGGGGTATCACCGGCGGCCGCGCCGTCATCGACGAGTGCCTCGCGGCGGGCGTCGATTTCGGCCCGCACATGTTCCCGCATACCCACAGTCAGGTGTTCAGCGCCTGGGGCTTCGACGACAAGCCGATCGAATGGGGCGTGCCGTGGACAGGGGTGCACCCTTATGACGATGCCCTCGCGCAGCCGCAGATCATGGCAGGCGGACTGATGAAGCCGCTGCCGCAGGGGCCGGGCTTCGGCAAGATGATCGACAAGGCGTGGTGCCTGAGCCAGCCGCACCAGGATCCAGACAACATCCTGCAGTAGGAACGCACCGGTACAGGCGAGAGCTGTCATGGCGGACGATGAGATCACAGTACCCGCGAACTATACGGCAGGTCTTTTCGACATTTCCGGCCGCGTCGCCGTCGTCACCGGCGCAGGCAGCGGGCTGGGCGCGGCGATCGCGATCGGTTATGCGCAACTCGGCGTCACTGTCGTGCTCGCCGATATCAACGCCGCGGGAATGGCGGCGACGCTGGCGACGATCACCGAGCAGGGCGGCAAAGCCGTCGCTGCCGAACTCGACGTCACCAAGCGGGATCGCTGCTTCGACCTCGCCAGGAAAGTCAAAGCCGACCATGGCAGCGTCGATATTCTGGTGAACAGCGCCGGCTCCGCCTTCCGCAGTCCGGCCGAGGAGTTTCCGGAGGACAAGTTCAACTTCATCCTCGATCTCAACCTCAAGGGCACCTATTTCTGCTGCCAGGCTTTCGGCAATGTGATGCTGGCGCAGGGCAGGGGCAGCATCATCAACCTCGCCTCGATCGGCTCGTTCAACGCTTATCCCTGGGCCAGCGCCTATCTGGCCTCCAAGGGCGGCGTGCTGCAGATGACCAAGGCACTGGCGCTGGAGTGGCGAGACCGCGGCGTGCGCGTCAACGGCATCGGTCCGACGCTGATGGAATCGCCGCTCACCAAGGCCGCGGCTTCCCGCTCGTCGATCACGGCGGATTTCATCAAGGCGCGCATGCTACGGCCCCGGCTCGGGCTGCCGCGCGAGTTGATCGGAACGGCCGTGTTTCTGGCGAGCGATGCGTCCGAACTCGTCACCGGACACATCGTCATGTGCGACGACGGATATCTAACGGCATGAACACCGAACGCATGGGCCGACCACCGGCCGGAGGCTGACTTGGCAAGGATCACCAAAGCCCATCATACCGGATTCACCGTGCGCTCGCTCGAACGCTCGATCGCCTTCTATCGCGACATATTGGGCTTCGAGCTGGCCTTCCAATGGAACCCGCAGGCCGAATACATCGGTGAGCTTGTCGGCTATCCGAGCGTGGATCTGCACGGCGCCATTCTTCGGCTGCCGGGCACGGATGTATGCCTCGAGCTGCTCGAATACCGCAATATCGAACAGGTCCGGGTCGACATGCGCAACGGCAACATCGGCAATGGCCACATTGCGTTCAACGTCGACGACCTGATGAGCCTCTACGAGGAGCTGGTGGCCAAAGGCGTGAAATCGGTCTCCGCCCCGGTCACGCCGACGATCGGTCCGAACAAGGGCGGCAAGGCGGTTTATCTCATCGATCCAGACGGTTTCCGCGTCGAACTGATCCAATCGGCGCAAGCCTTCGGGAGCTATAAGCCGGAGTGATCTGGACCAAATAAAAACGTTTCCAAATTTCGTTGCCTGCGCTAGCTTCGCAAGCCTGCATCAACCATCCGACCTGCGTATTGGGAGAATTTCGCCTTGGCTAAGATATGGGTTCGGCAAGCGGTCCTCAGGGCCCTCGATGATGCGATGACGGAAGATCCGACCGTCATCATGATGGGGGAAGACATTGCGGCTGCGGGCGGCCCGTTCAAGGTGACGGAGGGTCTGCTCGCCGTGCACGGTCCGCAGCGTGTCATCGACACGCCGATCTCGGAAATGGCCTTCATGGGTGCCGCCGTCGGCGCCGCTGTCTGCGGGCTCAAGCCGATCGTCGAGATGATGTTCATCGAATTCATCGGCGTGGCTCTCGACCAATTGACGACGCAGGCGGCGACGATGCGCTATCTTTCGCGCGGCAAACTGACGACGCCGCTGGTGGTGCGCGCTTCGGCCGGCGCCGGGCAGGGTTTTGGCTGCCAGCATTCGCAGATGCTCGACCACTGGTTCCGCGGTACCCCGGGCCTCAAGGTGTGCGTCACCAGCAACGCCCGCACGACCTACGGCTTGCTGCGCTCGGCGATCGAGGATCCGGATCCGGTGGTCGTGCTCGAACCACGCATTCTCTACGCTGAACGCGAGGAATACGAATTCGACAGCAGCTACCGCATCCCGCTCGGCAAGGCCGAGATCGTCAGGGCGGGCAAGGATGCGACGCTGCTCGCCTGCGGGGCGATGGTGCGGGTGGCCAAGGAAGCCGCCGAAAACAGCAGCGTCGACATCGAAGTGATCGATATGCTGACGCTGTGGCCGTGGGACCGCGATACGATCATGGAATCGGTTTCAAGAACCGGTCGTCTGGTGACGCTCGAAGAGGCCACCGCCGGCAACGGCTGGGGCGCCGAAGTGGTGTCTTCCGTCGCTGTCGAGGCCTTCGGTTCGCTGAAGGCGCCGCCGCACCGCATCACCTTGCCCGATGCGCCGGTGCCCTACAGCGGCAAGCTGGAAGCGCGCTTTCTGCCCAGCGCGGCCTACGTCGCCGAGCAGGTGTCCGCCCTGGTGTCGACCAACAAAACGCCAATGCCCTGGTGGAGGAACGCAGCATGACGCTCTCCAATTCCAACTCGCCGCTGGCGCGCCGGGAAGCCCTCGACGACAGGCTGGAGCAGCTTCGCCGGATGATCGAGATCCGCTTCGTCGAGGAACGTATTCAGAAGCTGTTCGCGGAAGGCCACGTGCGCGGCAGCACGCATCTGGCGAGCGGCCAGGAAGGCGTGTCGGTCGGCATCGCACGCTCGATCGACCCCGACGACATCGTCACCTGCACTTATCGCGGCCACGGCCATGCGTTGGCATTGGGCCTAACGCCGGCGGGCGTCATCGGCGAGATCTGCGGCCGCGTCATTGGCTGTGCCGGCGGCGTTGGCGGATCGATGCACCTTGTCGAGCCGGCGATCGGACTGCTGCCCACGGCGGCCATCATCGGCGCCGGCCTGCCGATCGCCTGCGGCGCCGCGCTGGCGGCGCGCGCGCGCGGCACGGACCGCGTCGCGGTCGCCATCTTCGGCGACGGCTCGGCCAATATCGGGGCCTTCCATGAATCGCTGAATTTCGCCGCGATCCAGAAGCTGCCCGTGGTCTTCGTCTGCGAAAACAATCTCTACGGCGAATATACGCGCATCCAGCTGTCGACGCCGGTCGAGGACATCGCGATACGCGCCGCCAGCTACAACATGCCAGGGGTCATCGTCGACGGGCAGGACGCCGACAAGGTGGCGGAAGCGATGGCGACGGCCGTTGCGCGTGCACGCCGCGGGGAAGGACCTTCGCTGGTCGAGATGAAGACATACCGCTATTCCGGCCATTCCCGCTCGGACCCGGCGACCTACCGGCCGGCTGGCGAACTCGACGCCTGGCTGAAGCGTGATCCGATCGACATCTTCGCCGAACGCCTGACCGCCGAGACGCTGTTGGCGGCTGACGGGCTGGATTTGCTCAAAACGGAAGTGCGTGAGGCGGTCGAAACGGCAACGGCGGAGGTGCTGGACTCGCCGGCGCCGGAACTCGGTGAGATCATGGCGCATGTCGGCGCTTACTCTGCGGGCGGCGATCAGCGCCATTTGTTTTGGACGAATTGACCTGGCCGTTTTGGTGACGCAGGTCGCTGCAAAGCAGCCTGCGTCGGAAGGAATTTCTGACCGCACGCTGCCGGAGACGATATCCGGCGGCGCTTTTATCGACTGCTGGCGCCCTTTGTCGGCGCAGGCCGGAGCAAAATGGGCACGCGTTCCGACATAGGCTTCGACGGCCCGCTTTTCGACGATCTCGCGATCGGCGACCGCTTCGACAGCGCGCCGACGATGCGGCTGACGGAAGGCCTGGCCGCCGTCCACCACGCAATCGTCGGCGGACGCCTGCGGTTGGCCTTCGATGCCAGGCTGTCCGAGGCCGTGACGGGGCAGGCATCGCCGTTTGCCGCGCCGGCTTTCGTGTGGGATATCGCCATAGGGCAATCGACGCTTGTCACCCAACGCGCCGTCGCGAACCTGTTCTATCGTGGTTTGGTGTTCCGCCGCGCACCGGCGATCGGCGACAGCCTGACGACGTCCACGACCGTCATCGGCTTGCGTCCGGCATCCGCAAAACCTGGCCGCCCACCGCGCGGACTTGTTGCCATGCGCATCGCGACGGTCGATCAGGAGCAGCGTCCGATCCTCGATTTCTGCCGTTGCGCCATGCTGCCCGCGCGCTCGGCCGATGCTGTGGCGGCGCAAGGCCAGACGGAGCTGCCGAAATCCGATTTCACCCAGACGCAACTGTTGGAAGCGGTATCAGGCTGGAATCTTGATGCTTTTCGCGATGCCACGCACGGTCCGCATTTCGATGACCTCGAAGCGGGTTCAGTGCACGATCTTGCCGGAGGCGACGTCGTCAGCAGCGCTCCGGAACTGGCCAGGCTGACCATGAATCTGGCGGTCATCCATCACGACCGTATCGCGGCAGGCGGACAGCGCCTGGTCTATGGCGGCCACACGATCGGCATCGCCGCCGCACAAATCACGCGCGTCTTCCCCGGCCTGGTTACCATCCTTGCCTGGCATGACTGCGACCATCTCGGCCCGGTGCATGAGGGCGATACGCTGCATTCGCAGGTCATCGTCGAACGCTGCCAGCCGCTGCCTGGCGGCGGCGGACTGGCGCATCTTCGCTGCAAGGTCCGGTCGACCGACGGTGCCAGTGAGACGTCGGACGTGCTCGACTGGCGGTTGGTAGGGCTGTTTGCATGACGCGAGCCATCCTGAGCGGCATGTCCGTGGTCGAAGGCTCGGCCTTCGTCGCGGCGCCGCTTGGAGGAATGACGCTGGCGCAGCTTGGCGCCGATGTCATCCGCTATGACCAAATCGGCGGCGGACTGGACCGTCGCCGATGGCCGGTGACGGATAGCGGACAAAGCCTGTTCTGGGCCGGCATGAACAAGGGCAAACGCTCGATCCAGATCGACCTGCGTTCCGAGGAAGGGCAGGAGATCGTCGCCGCGCTGATAACCAGGCCCGGCACTGATCAAGGCCTCTATCTTACGAATTTCGCGGCGCGCGGAGCATTGTCCTACGAGGCATTGAAGGCACGGCGGGCCGATCTCATCATGGTCGCCTTGAGCGGCAATGCCGACGGGTCGAGCGAGGTGGACTATACGGTCAATGTCGCCACGGGGTTCCCCGACATCACGGGTTTGCCCGGGTCTTGCGGCCCCACCAATAGCGTGCTGCCGGCCTGGGATATCGCGATGGGCGAACTCGCCGCCGTTGGTCTGCTTGCCGCCGACAGACACCGCAGCCGCACAGGCGAGGGTTCGCTGGTAAAGCTCGCTTTGTCCGACGTCGCTTTTGCCACCGTCGGACATCTGGGGCGTATCGCGCAGGCCGAACGCGGCGGCAGCGCGGCGAAGGACGGCAATTTCCTGTTTGGCGCGTTCGGGCGCGACTTTGCCACAAACGATGGTCGGAGAGTTATGGTCGTTGCGTTGACGGAACGGCAGTGGAAGTCGCTGGTCCAGGCCACAGGCATCGATGCCAAGGCGCTGGCCGCGGCGACCGGCGCCGATCTTGACAGCGAGGGAGGACGCTACGCTGCCCGCCATGCCATCGCGGACGCGATAGCGCCGTGGTTCGCGGCGCGTCGTTTCGACGAGGCGACGAAGGACCTGTCAGCCGCGGGGGTCTCCTGGGGGCCATACCAGAGTTTCCAGCAACTCGTCGCCGAAGACCCACGCTGCTCGCCGGCCAATCCGCTGTTCTCACCAGTCGATACGCCAGGCATCGGGACGGTGCTGACGCCCGCGTCGCCGCTCTACTTTTCGGTGGCGGATCGGCTGCCGGCCATGCGTGCGCCGGTGCTCGGGGAACATACCGACGAGATCCTAGCAGGTCTGGGCATCAGTGATGGCGAGATCGGCCGCCTGCACGACCGCGGCGTCGTCGCAGGAGCCGAGCGCCGCCTTTAGGACTTTATCTTTGGCGGCGGCCCAACGGATTCGCGCATCACCAGTTGCGGCGCAATGTCGATCACGACGTCCTGCGGCTCGCGGCCATGGATCATGGCGTCAAGTTCGACCACGGCGCGGGCGCCCATCTCGCTCAGCGGCGTGACGATGGCAGTCAGCGGCGGCGCGGTGAAGATGGCGTCTTCGCCGTCCAGAGAGACAACCGAAAGGTCACGCGGCACCTGGATGCCGCGTACGCGCGCCGCTGCCAGCGCGCCGATGCCGACCAGCATGTTGAAGGCGAAGATGCCGGTCGGCGGCGCCGGCTCGCTCATGATGTGGTGCAGGGCGTCGTAGCCGCCGCGCCGCGACACTGGCGCATTGGCGACGATCGCAGGCCCGAGGCCGGCAGCCTTGCAGGTTTCGACGAAGCCAATATGGCGGCGTCGCGAGGTATCGAGTTCCGGCATCGAACCGATGAAGCCGAGCCTCGTGTGTCCAGCCTCTATGAGCGTGCGCGCCGCCAGCCGGCCCGAGGCATGGTCGTCCACGGTGACGCTTCTGCCGATCGTGGAACGCCGGTTGACGAAGACGTGCGGCACCGGATTGTTCGCGATCGCTTCGATCATTTCGCGGCTCTCGGCCGTCACCGCGATGATCAGGCCATCGATGCGCCGCTCGCTGACCAGTCTCAGATAGGCCGCCGTCGACCGCTGCTCGTCCGCAACCTCGGCGATCAGCATGACATAGCCGGCTTTTTCAGCCTGCCGCATCGCACCGCGCACGGTCTCTGCGTAGACCGGGTTGGTCAGGTCGGGCAGCAGGATGCCAAGAGCGCCCGTGCGCTGGGTGCGCAGATTGCGCGCCAGCGCATGCGGCCGGTAGTTGACGCGCCCTGCCTCGTCCAGGATAGCCTGACGGGTCTGCGCGCGCACGCTGATGCCGCCATTGTTCAGCACTTTGGACACCGTCGAAACGTCAACGCCGACTGCGCGCGCTATATCTTTCAGCGTGGCACGTGCAGACGGAAGCGCAGCTGGTGTCGATGTTTTCACGAGACCTTCCCGTACCTCTCTAGCAGAGCTGCGTCCGGCTCGTAACGATAGCAGCGGGAGGTCAGGCCGCCATCGACCGCGAGAGACTGGCCGGTGACGAAGGAGGCTTCCGACGAGATAAGCCATGACACCGCCGCCGCTATCTCCTCCGGTTCGCCTATGCGTTCCAGCGGATGCTGGATGGACATTTCCCGTTCGGCGCGGGTGCTGTCCGGGCTATCGCGGATAACCCGCTGCACGAGCGATGTGCGCACCGCGCCGGGCGCCACTGCATTGGCTCGAATGCCGACCGGTCCGTATTCGACCGCGATGTAGCGGGTCAGCGCGTCAATGCCGGCCTTGGCGACGTCATAAGCCGCCCACATGTTGAAGGCGGAGCGGCCATGCACCGACGAGACGTTGACGATCGACCCGGCGACGCGGTCTCTCACCCATGTCTGGATCGCTTCCGAAGAGCCCCAGAAATGCGACATCAAATTGACCGCAAAGACGCGCTCGACATCGGCGTCTTTCGGTTCATGCAGATTGCCCATCAGTGCGATACCGACATTGTTGACCCAGCCTCGCAGGGGCGCGAGCTTTTCGGCGGCCTCTCGCACTTTCTTCAGCACGGCACGGTCGGAGGCGTCGCCGCAAAGGCAGTCATGTCCCTTGCCCAGCTTCTTGCCCAGGTCGGATGCCGTTTCGGGGTTGATTTCAAGGCCGACGACGTTCCATCCATCGGCCGCCAGACGAACGGCTATGGCATGGCCGATGCCGTCGCCGGCTCCCGTTACGACAACGCTTCCGAGACTCATCGAGACCTCCCATTGGATCCGGGCGGGCGGCTCGGCTTGTCGACGCGCCATGGGTTTGTTGGTCGGCTTCAAGGGTCGTGCAGGACACACAACTAGAAGCTGCCCCCAACGCCTGTCAAGCGCATGGTTCCGGACCGTGCTCGGTTGCACTACAGCTCTCAATTATCACGCCGAATATGTTTGAGCAATCGATTGACTGTTGGGTTGTTCGGATGCACTGTTGCGTCAAGCCGGATGAATGAAACCGGCGGTGAAGAGAAAACCGGGGAGAGAGAATCATGGATGGAAAACTGGATAACAGGCATCTCGCCAAGGCCAAATCCGGCCATGCCGACGCTGCCGGCCTCACGCGTCGCGATCTGATGCAGCGCGCCGCGATGCTCGGCATCGCCGGCGCCTTCGCCAATTTCGGCTTCCCGGCGCTCGCCGCCGATTTCGACTGGAAGAAGCATGCCGGCACCAAGCTCAGCATCCTGATGACGGGCGACGAGAACGACCACCGGGCGTTGGGCGACATGTTGGACAAATTCAAGGAAGACACCGGCATGGAACTGGAGATCACGTCTCCGGCGCTGGGCGCGCTGATCGAAAAGACGCTGCAGAACCTGAAGGCCGACCATTCTTCGTTCGAGCTCATCGAATATCTCGGCTTCCTGACCACCCAGCAGGTCGGCGCCGGCTATTACGAGCAGCTCAATTCCTACATCGACGATCCGTCGAAGACCCCTCCGGACTGGGACGTCGCCGACTTCCTGCCGCCGGCCATGTCCAATGTCGGTATTTTCGACATGGCATCCGGGACCGTCGGCAAGGGCAAGGACATCTATGGCATTCCGGGCCTGCATTCCGGCTCGGTCATCTACTTCTACCGCAAGGATCTGTTCGAGGCAGCGGGCCTGAAGCCAGCCACGAACTGGGACGAGTTCAAAGACGCGGCGATAAAGCTCAACAAGGACGATGTCGCCGGCTGTTCCTTCATCGGCGCCAATGATTTCTCGCTCGCCGCCGTCGACTGGTACACGCGCTTCATCACCACGGGCGGCAAGCTGATGAGCGGCAGCCCGAAGGAAAAGAACTTCAAACCGAACGTGAATTCGCCCGAAGGCATCGGCGCGCTGCAAATGCTGATCGATCTTCTGCCCTACGCGCCGAAGAACGTAACGAAATACGGCTTTGCCGAGAACGTCGACGGCTTTTCCACCGGCAAGATCGCGCAGATGATCTTTTGGTCGACCATCGCCGGTCCGATCCTCAACGGCGACAATTCGATGGTGTCGGACAAGACGGGCACCGGTCCAGTGCCAGCCAAACCGGGCGAGACGGCGCGGGCAATTCAGGGCGGCTGGGGCATGGGCATTCCGAAGAACATCGATCCGGCCAAGAAGGATGCTGCCTGGCTCGCGTTGACCTGGATGACCAGCAAGGCGTTCAACAAGTTCGAGGTCGAGAAGTACCAAATCGACGCCAGCCGCACCTCGGCGTTCACCGATCCCGACCTTGTTGCCAAGCTACCCTATCTGCCGGACGCGCTGAAAGCGGCGTCGACGGCGGAGATCATTCCAACCTCGCTGATCCCGGAATTCTTCCAGTTGAACGACATCATGAATGTCGAGTTCAATGCCGCGCTGATCGGCACGCAGGATGCCAAGACCGCCTGCGAAAAGGTACAGACGCAGTGGGAGGCCATGCTGCGCAAGGCCGGCCATCTCGCCTGATCGGCTCACGATCGTCGGTTTGGAAGTGAGTGATGAGCATTGCTGCGCCGGCGTCGGCGAAATTCGTGTTCGGCACGCGCGACAGGCCGGGGAGGTCGGTATGGCTGCTCCTCGGTCCGTGCATCGCCTATCTCGTCATCTTCAGCATCTATCCGCTGTTCCACAGCCTGCGCCTGTCGCTGACCGACCTCACCGCGGCGACAGGCACCGGCAATTTCGTCGGTCTCGACAATTATCGCGCATTGCTGGTTGATCCGCAGTTCTGGAACGCGGCCTGGAACAGCGCCGTCATGGTGTCCTTGTCGGTGGCGATCCAGGTGGTTCTCGGCGTTGCGCTCGCCATGTTCTTCAACCTCCAGCTGCGCGGGTCGTGGATTGTGCGCGGCATCCTGCTCTTGCCGATGCTGATGACGCCAATCGTCGTCGGCGTCATGTGGCGGGCACTGCTCAATCCCGACTGGGGACTTGTCGATTGGGCCATCAAAGCGGTCGGACTGACGCCGCCCGACTGGCTGGGTACGGTCAGCATGTCGATGGTTACCGTCATCATGGTCGACTGCTGGCAATGGACGCCGTTCGTGTTCATGATCGTCTTCGCCCGACTGCAAGCCCTGCCGCAGGAGGTGTTCGAAGCGGCGCAGGTCGATGGCGCTGGCCCGATCGTTACCTTCCGCCGCATCACCTTGCCGATGTTGAGGCCGGCGATCGTCTTTGCCGCCGTCTTCCGCGCGGTGGACGCCTTCCGCTCCTTCGATCTGATCTACGGGCTGAGCTATGGCGGTCCAGCGCGCAGCACCACGACGCTGAGTTTCTTTTCGTTCCAGAACGGGTTCCAGTTCCAGAACTACGGCTATGCGGCTGCGGTCGCCTATATGATGCTGATCATCCTCGCCGTCGGCACTACGGTCCTGTTGCAATACGTTCAGCTGCGGCCGGGGAATTCACGATGAAGTTCCGGCCCGGCAGGATCATCGCCTATCTGTTTCTGATCGTGCTTGCGGTCGTCGGCGCAGCACCCTTCCTTTATCTCGTCGTGCTGTCGACCAAGAAGCGCATCGAGATCCTGGCGCAGGTGCCGCCGAAGCTGACGTTCACCTGGGTGCAGGCGGCCAAAAACTACAACGAGGTGCTGTTCAGCCAGGGCATGCTGAGCTTTACGTTGAACTCGCTGATCGTGGTCAGCATCGCCACGGCGATCGCGCTTGTCATCGGCACGCCCGCTGCCTACGCGTTTTCGCGGCTGCGCTTCAAGAACAGCGAGCGCCTTGCCAGCACCATTCTATCTATGCGTTTCATGCCGCCAATCGCGGTTGCGATCCCACTTTTCCTGATGGTCAAGGCCGCGGGCCTGCAGGACAGCTATCCCGGGCTGATCCTGCCCTACGTCGCCTTCTCGCTGCCGCTTGTGGTTTGGATCATGATCGGCTTCTTCGACGAGATCCCAGGCGAGATCGACGAGGCGGCCCTGATCGACGGCTGCACGCGCGTCAGCGCGCTCTGGTACGTCATGCTGCCGATCGTCAGGCCCGGCCTCGTCACGGCGGCGCTGTTCGGCGCGCTGTTCATCTGGAACGAATTCCTCGTCGCGCTGTATGTCATCGATTCGCGCGCGTTCCAGACCATCTCGCTCGGCGCCGCGACGCTGGTCAGCGCACAGCGTCCGATCGACTGGAACATCGCCGCAACGGTGGGTGTCGTCACGGTCATTCCGATCCTCATCTTCTCGCTCTTCGTCCAGCGCTACATTGTGCGCGGAATAACCGCCGGAGCTGTCAAATGAACTACGATCTCAAGCCGGAACTCGTGACTTCGGATCTCGGCTGGCCGGAGGGGCCGACCGTGATGCCGGACGGCAGCGTTGTCTTCGTTGAGAGCTACCGCAGCCAGCTGACCCTCGTCGGCAAGGACGGCAAGGCCAGGCAATTCGCCTACGTCACCGGCGCGCCGAATTCATGCGTGCTGGGTTCCGACGGCGCGCTCTACGTTTGTCAGAACGGCGGCACGGTCGGCCCGTGGCGCGCAGCGGAGATGACCTTGCCGTCGATCCAGCGGGTGCGGCCAGGCGGCAAGTCGGAAATCCTGGTGAGCGAAGTCGACGGCATCAAGATGAATGGGCCGAACGATCTGGTCTTCGGGCCGGATGGCACGCTGGTCTGGACCGATCCGGGGACCTATAATCCGGCCAATCCCGATCCGAGCTACATCTATGCACTGTCGGCGGACGGCAGGGCCAGCGTGAAGGTCGCGTTTCCCGCGCCAACGTTTCCGAACGGGGTCGTCGTCGAGGCCGACGGCTCGATCGTGTGGGATGAATCCTACACCGGCCATGTTCGCCGGCTGAAAACCGACGGAACGATCGAGGATCTCGGCAGGATGCCAGGCAAGAATCCCATTCTCGACGGCATGGCGATCGCCAAGGACGGCTCCCTGCTCGTTACCGACCTCGTTGGCGAAGGGTTTCACGTTTTGGCGCGCGATGGCACGCCGAAGGGCTTCGTGCGCACCGGCGGCTGTCCGACCAATCTTGCCTTCGATGGCGAAACGCTTTGGGTAACGGACGCCAGCGTCCTGGCTAGCAGCGCAGAGCCCAATTATGCGGGGCGATTGTGGCGGCTTACATTTCCTGGCGGCGGCGCTCCGACCTACAAGGGCTCGATCGAGATGAAGGTCAAGGCATGAGTGCGCGAGAAGCCTTTCCGGGCCTCTCCTACAAGGGAAAGGTTGCGTTTGTCACCGGTGGCGGCTCCGGGATCGGCCGCGAGACGGCGCTGACGCTCGCCGATTTGGGCGCCGATGTCGCGGTCCTCGATTGGACCGCCGGCGCGGCCGATGCCACGGCCGAGGCTGTGCGGAAGATTGGGCGCAAGGCCGTCGCCTTCAATGGAGATACAGGCGACGAGAAAACGGTTGTGGATGCCTTCGCGGCGACGCGCCAACAGCTCGGCGAGATCGATGTTGCGGTTGCCTGTGCCGGGATACTGGGCGCCGGCGATCCGGTGTTCGAAACCTCGGTCGAGGATTTCGAGCAGGTAATGGCCGTCAATGTGCGTGGCTCGTTCCTGGTCACGCGCGAGGCCGCCAGCGGCATGCGACAGCGCAAGCGAGGCGCGATCGTGCTGCTGTCCAGCCTGGACGGCCTGCAGGCAGAGCACGGCATGTTTTCGTATTGCACATCCAAGGGCGCGCTGCTCAATTTGGCCCGCGCCGCCGCGCTCGATCTGGCGCGCGACGGTGTAACGGTAAATTGCGTGTGCCCGAGCGTGACGCACACGCCGTTGCTTGCGGGCCGCCTGGCAACACTGCCGAACGGCGACGAGATACTTGCCTCCTATGCAGCGCGCCATCCGCTCGGCCGGGTGCTGACGCCGCGCGATATCGCCTCCGCGATCGCGTTTGTCGCGTCGCCGATCGCCAATGGCATCACCGGGGCTGCGATCCCGGTCGACGCCGGTATCGGCGCGACCTGGGACAACTACCGCGATCCGCCGTGGATCGCTGCTAGTTGAAACGGGCGTCGGGCAATGCGGGACATTGATGCCTTTGGCCCACGAAAAGGCCAGCAAAATCAATACAGTGACACATCCTCCGCGCCTACCATTATCTTTGATTCAATTGATGGAAGACCTCGGCCAAAAACGTTTTGGGCTCATTGTGGGCCGGCGTAAAAACGAATTCTTGAGCGAGCAATTGAGTTTCTCGCCCCAGCGACAAGTTGAATGTGCAGTGACCGAGATTCCACCCGTGACCGACGACACGGCACGTGATTAAGGCTTGATCGAAGTCCGGTTGCGATTGCGACGCCTGCGTTTGCGCGGTCAATCCAGTCCGATGTGCTTCCCGGTGTTTTGAGCCAAGTCCAGGGTTGCGGTTTTCCAAGTTCCGTTGCTCGTCAGGACCTGAGCCTCCTCGGCAATCATTTCTATCAGCTTCTTGGTGGCCGTCGACATGGCGCGCTCTCGCGACACCGCGGTTACCCAACCCCACCGGACATTGCGGATCGGCGCGGCCGATACCTCCTTGCGCACCAGCAGCTCATGGACGCCGCTATAGGGAAGCACGCAGTAACCGGTTCCATATTTGGTCAGGCTGGTCATCAACGAGTTGGTATCGACTTCGAGCTTCGGTTCGGCGACGCGGCCGGCCCTGACTAGGATCTCATCCACGGCGCGCCGCAATCCGTTGGGGAACGGCGTCAGGATGAGGTTGTGGCCCGTCAGGGATTTGGCCGAAACCGGGCGGGACAGGTCGAGCCCTACCTCCAGCGGAGCGATCAGCAACAGGCTCTCGGTCACCAGCGGCATCTTGGTCAGCGTGGTGAAGGATTCGCGATCCGACAACAGCGCCACGTCGGCCCCGTCATTGGCGATGGATTCGCGCACGATCATGGAAGTGTTCTCGGTCACATGCACCGAGACCTGCGGATAGGTTCGGCGAAAGCGGGCCACGACCCGGGACGTGAGCAAACCGCTGAGGGAGTTCGACGCAGCGAACCGCACCGTGCCCACCGGCTCGTCGGCGGACGACATGATTTCGCTTTTGATGCGGCCGACGTTGGAAAGCAGCACTCGTGTCCGATCGACCAGCCGCTGTCCTGTCTCGGTCAGCACCACGCCGCGCGCCTTGCGCTTGAACAGCTTGGTGCCGAGCTCCTGTTCCAGGAGCCGGATCTGACGGCTCAGCGCCGGTTGCGACACATGCGCTCGCATGGCCGCATGTGTGATGTTCAACGTGTTCGCAACATGCATGAAATATTCGAGCTGCCTGACGTCCATCAGTTTCCTCCCTGCCGTATCGAGCAGAACAAGCCATAACCAAATCTAATGGTTGCAATTTGGCTTTTGTCTTAGTGTTGATATCTCGCACGCGCTACTACTGGCTTTCAAGCACGCCGACACGGATACGACTATTCCGAACGAGCGGCGGGGTGTGCCTGGGGAGGGTTCATGGCAGCGCGTTTGAATGGGCAGACCGCCGTGGTGACGGGCGGGTCGCAGGGGCTTGGGCTGGCCATTGCCACCCGGCTTCTCGCCGATGGCGCCAATGTAAGCCTGTGGGACCGAGAGCCGGAATCCTTAGCGCGCGCCGCCGAGACGCTCGCGGCCGCCGATCGTGTCCATACCGCTGTGGTCGACGTTGTTTCCGAGAGCCTGGTCGACCGGGCGCGGGACGCCACGCTGGAGCGTTTCGGCGGCATCTCCATCCTGGTCAACAACGCCGGCATATCGGGACCCCATGCAAATGTCTGGGACCTGTCGCTCGACGAGTGGCAGCGGGTCATCGACGTCAACATGACCGGCGTTTTCCTGTGCTGCCGCTCGGTTGCTCCGCATATGATCGAGGCGAACTATGGCCGCATCATCAACATAGCCTCGGTCGCCGGCAAGGAAGCCAGTCCGTTGATCAGCGCCTACGCCACGTCCAAGGCCGGCGTTATCGGCTTCACCAAGACACTTGGCCGTGAGCTGGCCAATACCAGGGTCACCGTCAACTGTATTACGCCTGCGGCAATCAGGACGGCGATATTCGACCGCTGGCCCGCTGACTATGTCGCATCGTTGCTCGCCAAGATACCGATGGGCCGTTTCGGCCTGCCACAGGAACTCGCGGCCATGGTGGCCTATGTCGCTTCTCCCGAGGCTTCCTTCAGCACCGGCGCCATCTTCGACATGTCTGGCGGGCGCACGGACTACTAAGCCGGGCAAGCAAGGAATAGCAGGGGGAGGGATACGGGCATGCAGCACGCGATAAGCGCGACCAACCACACCAGCTTTACGGTCGAAAGCCTTGACCGGGCGATCGCGCTGTTCCGCGATGGGCTGGGCTTCGAGTTGACCTCGCGCGCCGGTCGCGACCCCGCGTCGATCCAGACCATCACCGGCGTCCCCGGAGCCGAGGTCGAGATAGCTTATCTGTGCCGCCCGGATCATACGGTCGAACTGATCGAATATAGCGGTCCGGCGGACCGCAGGACTGTCGAGGCGAGGCCCTGCGACGTCGGCTTCGCCCACATCGCGTTCGACGTTACCGACCTGGACGGCGTGATAGACCATCTGGCGCCCTACGGCGCGGTGCCGATCTCGCGGCCTTATGTCAACAAGCGCGGCGGGCCCAACGCCGGCGTGCGCGTGTCGTACCTGACGACCCCCGACAAGGTAACCGTCGAGCTTATCGAACGGGTGTAAGCGGTTCGACCCACGAGCCGCGGTCGGCATATGGTGCCAGTCGGATATCCGCGCTCACCGGAGGGTCGCCTACGCTTTTGTCCGGTCGCTTGCGTCGGTCAGCAATCTTCTCTCCACTCTGACAGATAGTAGTCATTCGGCCTCGAGATAGGCCGTATGACCGGCTCTCGATCTGCGCGTGCGCCGCCCTGTCCGCAGGGCAGCGCACGCGCTTTTTGACCATGTCGCCACCCATAACCAAAATGCATTTCTTCCATAGGAACTTTGTGTTTGTTTTGAGATCGGGATCGTGGAAGTCTTCGCTCAAGGCATCCTGCAAAGAGATGCAAAAGGGAAGAACGCCAGCACGCCGGCACCTTGATGTTTCCGCCGCCGACCAGCGCGACGGAGGGGCTGGCAATGGATGGGACAAGATGAAGAATTCCGGTGTGGCCCGAGCGGGCCGGTCGACGCGCGGCGCGGCAAAGATCAGCGGCGGCGCGATCGGTGGCGCCATCCTTGCCAATGGCGGATCCTCTCACCGGCTGGCGACCCGCAACGCGCCCAGGCTTGACGCGGCGGAGTTGAAGCAGCTGCTCAGGACGATGCTGGTGATCCGCGCCTTCGAGACGCGCACCACCGAATTGTTCCAGAGTGGATTGGTGAAGGGCACTGCTCATTCCTCCGTCGGTCAGGAGGCAGTCGCCGCGGGGGCGGGCTACCCGTTGCTGCGCAGCGACTTCATCGCCACCCATCATCGCGGTCACGGACACTGCATCGCCAAGGGCGCCGATGTCTCGCGCATGATGGCCGAACTGCTCGGCCGCAAGGACGGCATTTGCGGCGGTCTCGGCGGATCCATGCATGTCGCCGACATCGGCCTCAACATCATCGGCGCGAACGGCATTGTCGGTGCTTCGATGGGCCTCGGCATTGGCGCTGCGCTGGCTGCCAAGCAGCGCATGTCGACGGATGCCGGTGTCGCGATCTTCGGTGACGGCGGCGCCAACGAAGGCATCTTCCACGAGGCGCTGAACATGGCGGCGATCTGGAAGCTGCCGATCGTCTTCCTGTGCGAGAACAATCAGTACGGCCTGTCGACATCCTTCCTGGAATCGACCGCCGGTGGTTCGATCTCGGCGCGCGCTGCCGGCTACGGCGTGCCCGGCGAAACGATCGACGGCAACGATGTCGTCGCCGTCTATGCTGCGGTCGACGAGGCCATCGCGCGGGCTCGCGCCGGCGAGGGGCCGACCCTGATCGAGGCCATCACCTATCGCCACGGCGATCACTCCATGCGTGCCAACCTGCCCGGCTACCGCGAAGATGAAGAGGTCGAGCGCTGGAAGGCCATGGACCCCATCAACCGCTGTGTTACGATGATGAAGGAGCGCGGCGCGCTCACCGATGCCGAATATGCGGCGCTTGTCGCCGAGACGGATGCGGAGATCGAGCGCGCCGTCGAGTTCGCCAAGAATTCGCCCGAGCCCGATGTCGAAAGCCTCGGGCCGGCCGTGTCCGCTCCTTTCAAATCGGCGGGCGCGGTCGAGCCCGCGCCCGGCACGAGGGAACTCACCTATCTGGAGGCGCTCAAGGAGGCGATGGCGCAGGAGATGGAGCGCGACGAGCGCGTCTTCGTCATCGGCGAGGATGTGGGGCCGATCGGCGGCACGTTCGGCGTGACGCGTGACCTGTTCCAGCGCTTCGGCAAGGACCGCTTGATGAACACTCCGATCTCCGAGATGGGCATCGCCGGCGCCGCTGTCGGATCGGCCGTCTGCGGGCGCCGCCCGATTGCCGAGATCCAGATATTCGACTTCGTCACATTCATGATGGACATGATCGTCAACCAGGCGGCCAAGCTGCGCTACATGCTTGGCGGTTCCCCGACCGTGCCGGTGGTGTTCCGCGGGCCGCAGGGTGGCGGCATCCGCCTTGCCGCCCAACACTCGCAGTCGCTGGAGGCCTGGTTCGCGCATGTGCCTGGCCTCGTGGTGGTGGCGCCCTCGACCCCCTACGACGCGAAGGGCCTGTTGATCGCGTCGATCCGTGACGACAACCCGGTGATGTTTTTGGAGCACAAGATGCTCTATCTCGGCCAGACGGCGCCCGTGCCCGAAGCGCCCTACGAGATTCCGCTCGGCAAGGCCGATATCAAGCGCGAGGGGACCGACGTCACCGTCATCGCCACGCAGGTCATGGTCGAGCGTGCGTTGCAGGCGGCTGACATGCTGGCGCGCGAGAACATCTCCGTTGAGGTCATCGACCCGCGCACGCTCAGGCCGCTGGACATGGACTGCTTCATCCGCAGCGTGAAGAAGACGCATCGGTGCGTTGTCGTGCACGAGGCCTGGCGTACCGGCGGCCTGGGTGGCGAGATCGCCGCGCAGATCAACGAGCGAGCCTTCGACTGGCTGGATGCTCCGGTGGAGCGGCTCGGCTCGATGGAGGTGCCGATGCCCTACAACGACAAGCTGGAACGGGCGGTCATCCCTAACCAGAACGCCATCGCCGACGCGGTCCGCCGCGTCTGCTACCGCTGAAGCCGGACCGGCACCTGGGGCCCTGAACAGCCATGCCCGTAGACATCCTTATGCCGGCGCTTTCGCCCACCATGGAGAAGGGGAACCTTGTTCAATGGCTGAAGGCAGTCGGCGACCCAGTGCGCGCCGGAGACGTCCTGGTCGAGATCGAGACCGACAAGGCGACCATGGAGGTGGAGGCCGCGGTCGACGGTGTGTTGATCAGCATCACCGTTCCAGCCGGGTCGATCGACGTTCCGATCAACCAGACGATCGGCGCGCTCGCCGCCGAAGGCGAGACCGCTGCGCCGGCACCTGCGGCCGCTGTGGCGGCTCCGGCCGAGTCGTCATTGCCGATAGTCCTGCCCGAAGCGCCTCCTGCTACGAGCGCTCCCAACGGCCAGGACGACGGCCGCGTCTTTGCTTCGCCGATCGCTCGCAGACTCATGGCCGAAGCAGGTATCGAGGCCGCGGACGTCACGGGCACCGGCCCTCATGGACGGATCGTCGAGCGCGACGCCAGGCAGGCAATCGAAGCCCGCGCGGCGAACGCCAAGACTGAGGCATCGGGAAAGCCGGCAGTGGCCGACATTCCAGCCGCGCCGTCCGATGCAATCCCGGCCCAGGCGCCGGCCGAAGCAGATGCGCGGTTAAAGACCCTGTTCGACCCCGGCAGCTTCGAGGAAGTCGCGCACGATTCAATGCGGCTGACCATCGCGCGCCGGCTGTCGGAGGCCAAGCGCACCGTCCCGCATTTCTACCTGACGGCCGATTGCGAGATCGATGCCCTTATGGCCCTGCGCCAGCAGTTCAACGACGCTGCGCCGACGCACCGGGACGGTGCGCGTGGCTACAAGCTTTCGGTCAATGACTTCGTGATCAGGGCGCTGGCGCTGGTCCTCCATCGGGTGCCCGACGCCAACGTCTCGTTCACGGAAGGCGCATTGCTGCGCCACCGCCATGCCGACATCGGCGTCGCGGTCGCCATTCCCGGTGGACTGATGACGCCGATCGTTCGCAAGGCCGAGACAAAAACGCTTGCGGTTATATCGAATGAGATAAAGGAACTCGCGGCGCGCGCCAGAACGCGCTCGCTCCGGCCGGATGAATATCAGGGCGGCACCGCCAGCGTTTCCAATCTTGGGATGTATGGCGTGCGTGACTTCGCTGCCATCATCAATCCGCCGCAGGCATCGATCCTCGCGGTAGGCGCGGGTGAGGAGCGGGTGGTCGCAAGGAACGGCAAGCCCGAGGTGCGAACCCTGATGACGGTCACGCTCTCGGTCGATCACAGGGCGATCGACGGCGTGACTGGCGCCGAGTTGCTGTCGGCGTTCAAGGCGCTGATAGAGCAACCGATGACGATGCTGGTTTAGGGATCGACAGGTATTGGACGCTTGACGGGGACAGGGCCGATGGCAGACGCAGTTGCGATAAAGGACAGGGGAGCCGCTGCTGTGAAGAAGATCGAGGGCAAGTCCAGCCTCAGCAATCTGAGCCAGGAAACGCTGGTCTTCGCCACCACGATCGTGATCTTCGCGGCGTGCGCGCTTTTCGTCAATGGCTTCGCGACCCTTCCGAACATCTCCACTCTGGCCCGCAGCGTCTCGGTTTTGGGCATCCTCGGCGTCGGCATGACGGTGGTCGTGATCGGGCGTGGCCTCGATCTGTCGCAGGTTGCGGTGCTGGCAATCTGCGCCGCCTGGTCGCTGAAGCTGATCGGACTGGGCTACGGGCTTGCCGCGGGTATCACCATGGGCCTGGGACTGGCGGTCGCGATCGGCGCCTTCAATGGGTTCGCCATCTCCATCATCGGCATTCCAGCTTTGTTCACCACGCTGGCGTCGGGAACCCTGGTCTATGGCGTCGGGCGATGGCTGATGCTCGACGGCATCATCACCTACGCGCCCGACAATCAGCCGTTCCTGCTCGCGCTCGGACAGGGGGAAGTGCTGGGCATCCCGGTGCCGCTGGCGATCTTCGCGGTTGTCGCGCTGATCGGACATTTCATCCTGTCGCGCACCTCGGCCGGCCGTTTCGTCTATGCGTTCGGCGACAACGCCGAAGCGGCAAGGTTGACCGGCGTCTCGGTGCGCGTGCTGACCATCGGCCAATATGCCTTTTCGGCCGCGGTCGCGTTTCTGGCCGGGCTAGTCACCGCGGGTTCGGTCGCCTCGATCAACACCAACGTGTTCAGCTCCAGCCTGATCTTCGACGTGCTGCTGATCGTCGTGCTGGGCGGAGTGAGCCTCAGCGGCGGTCGCGGCTCCATTGCCAGCGTTCTCGCCGGAACGGCGCTCATCGGCACGCTGCTGAATGCCATGATCCTGCTGGACGTCCAGGGCGACGTCCAGAACATCGTCAAGAGCGTGGTGCTTCTCGGCGCTATTACACTCGATCGCAAGCTGCATCCTCGCGACGAGGAGACGGCCAGGCAGGGAGATCTGTAGAGGCGACGCCTTCCTCGACACGATTCAACAATCAAGGCGCATCATCTCGGGAGGAAAAGATGACGTTGATGAGTAAATGCAGGCGGCTATCGAAGCCGATTGCGCTAATGTTCACCGCCATGCTCGGCATCGCTGCCGTGCCGGCGAATGCCGCCGACGGCGGCGTCCAGTTGAAGGAGCAATACACCAAGGCGATCGAAGGCAAGACCATCGCCTTCCTGCCGATGACCCTGGGCGCGCCGCTGATGGATACCTGGGAATATGTCATCCGCACCGAGGCCGAGCGCAGCAACATGAAGTACTCGGTCAAGGATCCGGCGTGGAACAGCACGGCGCTGGCCCAGGCTTTCGAGGGCGCAATCGCCGACAAGCCGGACGTGATCATCGTCCAGAACCCGAATGTCCAGCTCCTCGTCAAGCAGATCAAGCAGGCGCAGGAAGCAGGCATCTACGTCATCCAGCTTTCGATGATGTCGAACACGCTGAGCGACGGCTATGTCGGCGGCGACTGGATCGAGCAGGCCGAGGTGACCGGCAAGGATATCGTCAAGCAATGCGGCACCGGCAGCGGCAAGTCCGGCAAGGTCGTCATCCTGCAGGGCGAGCTGACATCGGCGCAGAACGTCTACATGACCAATGCGCTGATGAAGGAATTCGGCAGGGATCCGGCGATCCAGGTCGTGTCCAGCCAGGCGACCAACTGGGACGCCACCAAGGCCTATGACATCACCACCGCGGTGCTGCAGCAGCACCCGGACGTATGCGCGATCTTCGGTCCTTACGACGTCATGACGATCGGCGGCGCGCAGGCTGTCAAGAAGGCCGGCCTCAGCGGCAAGGTGATCGTCTACTCGAACGGCGGCGGCTACAAGGAAGGCTGTGACGCGGTGCGCGCCGGACTGATCGATCGCTACATGGATTGGGACGCCTGGAACCAGGGCCGCGAGGTCATGGTCATGGCGAAGAATCTGTTGATGGCCGGTGAACCTCCGGGCTCGCACAGCGTCGCGTCGTTCTCGTCCTATTTCTGGGTGACCAAGGACAATGTCGACCAGGCGCGTTGCACCGATATTCCCAAGAAGAGCTGACCGCTCGCGATAATGACACGGGCGGCCCCGACGGGCCGCCCGAAGGATCCAAGGGAGGAGGGATCGGGTGGCCGACACCAGCTTCAGGGAGACGTTGATCCGTCTCCGTTACAAATGGTCGTTCCAGCAATTCATCGCCGAGCTGTTGCAGAAGCGCTGGATGGAGCCGGTGGTGCCTTTCACCGCCGCCGTGCTCGTGGTGCTGGCGTTCGCGTTCCTCATCCCCGGCTATCTGACGGTGGGCAACATCGTTTCCACCGGCCGCCAATTCGGTGAATTCGGCTTCGTCGCGATCGCGATCGCTGTCGTCATCGTCTCCGGCGGCATCGACCTTTCGGTCGGCTCAATCTTCGCCATGGCCAACTTCATCGCCCTGATGCTGTTCAACATGTACGAAGTGTCCGCGCCGGTCTCCATCCTGATGACGCTGATGGCCGGCGCGCTGATGGGCGCTGTCAACGGTATCCTGATCGGCTATGTAGGCCTCGGCGCCTTCCTGACGACGCTCGTCACCATGCTGATCTTCCGCGCCATCCTTAACCTGCTGATCCTGCGCTATTCCGTCGAGATGGCGATTTCGATGGGCGACAGCCGCATCTGGGACTGGCTGGGCGGCGGCAGCGTGCTCGGCATTCCTGCCAACATCCTGATCCTGGCGCTGGTCGCCATCGTCGGCCATATCTTCCTCAGCCGTGGACGGCCCGGTTGGTACATCGCCGCCATCGGCGCCAACCGCAAGGCAGCCCGGCACGCCGGCATACCGGTGGAGCGGCATCTGTTCCTGACTTATGTGATCTCCGGCGTGCTGACCGCCCTTGGCGGCGTCTTCTACGCGGCGCGTCTCAACAGTCCGAGTTCGGATACCGGCGTCGGCATGGAGGTGCTGGCGCTGACGGCGGTGGTGCTGGGCGGTGTCAATCTCTCAGGCGGCAAGGGGTCGATCGGGCAGTCGCTGATCGGCGCCACGATCGTCCTCGTTCTGATCAACGGCCTAGTGCGCTTTGGCCTGGTCGGCGGCGCCACCTCCGCCTTCCTCGGCTTCATGATGCTGCTTGCCGTCGGCATTGACGTCAAATGGGCGCGCAACCGCAACAAGGCGATCGAGAAGATCTATGTCGTGCCCACCTATTTCAAGCTCGGCAAGCGCCATGACATCGCGCCAGAGAGCAGTTCGCCCTATGCGCTCAACAACCGGCTGCGCGACGCCGAGGCGATCGGCCTGGGCAAGCTCGACGGACCGGAAGACGTGATCTTCGACAGGGAGGGCAAGCTCTACTGCGGCACGCGAGAAGGGTTCATCTGGCGGTTCAGCGGCAAGGACCTGCAGACGCAGGAGGTTTTCGCCCGCACCGGCGGCCGACCGCTCGGCATGGCCTTCGACCGCGACGGGAACCTGATCATCTGCGTGGCCGGCATGGGCGTCTATGGCGTGCGTCCGGACCGTTCAGTCTACAAGCTGACCGATGAGACGACGCGTACCTTCGGCAAGGTAATCGACGACTCCCGCCTGGTGCTGGCCGACGACCTCGACATCGCGCCGGACGGCAAGATCTATTTCAGCGAGGCGACGCTGCGCTACACAGCCCACACCTGGGCCACCGACGCGCTGGAGGGACGCGGCAACGGCCGCATCATCGTCTACGACCCCGCAACCAGGAAAACCAGGACGCTGCTGCAAAACCAGATTTTCCCGAACGGCGTCTGCGTCGCCCATGACGGTCAGTCGGTGCTTTTCGCGCTGACATGGGCATGCCGCATCGAGCGCTACTGGATAACCGGCCCCAAGGCCGGCAAACTGGAGACATTGATCGCCGACCTGCCCGGCATGCCCGACAACATCAACCGCGCCTCCGATGGCTGCTACTGGCTGGCGCTCGTTGGGCTGCGCACGCCGGCCTACGACCTTGCCATGGAGGATCCGGGTTTCCGGACCCGCATGATCAAGCGCATTCCCAACGACGAATGGCTTTATCCCAACATCAACAATGGCTGCGTGGTGAAGTTCGACGAGCACGGCACCATCCTCGAAACACTGGGCGACATCGGCGGCAAATCCCATCCGTCGGTCACTTCGATGCGCGAGGAGCGCGGCTACCTCTATATCGGCGGGCTTTCCAATGACCGTATCGGCCGCGTCAAGCTGAGCGGGGTCGACGAGAGCTGGAACGGTCCGGCTTCCTACTGGGGCAAGCGGCCATGAGCGCAACCGAGGCACACGGAGAACCCGATGAGCAGCGTGGTCGTTGACATTCTGAAAGAGCTTCTGTTCCGCAACCGGGACCGCCGCGCCAACCCGGTGCTGGACGGTCCGATGCGGCCGAACTCGGCGCTGGAGGAATGCCCGGTGCTCAGCACCGCCATCGCCGAACCCGACGACATCGCCGTGGCGACGGATGGCAGCGCTTATGTGACCGCGGGCCGCAGCGTCTATCGCTTCAACAATGCTGATTTCTCCGATCCGACCGTGGTCGCCGAGTTCGACGGACGGGCTACCGGGGTCGCCGCCCATCCGGCGGGCGGCGTGGCGGTATGCGTGGCCGGGCGGGGCATTGCCCTGGTCGGTGGGCCGGACGAAGGCCGCATGCTGGGCATCGAGGGCCAGGGGGGGTTGAAGTGCCCGACGGCGCTTGTCGTTGGCCCCGAGGGTGAGATCTACGTCTGTGACGGTTCGCGCGACAACACGCCTGACCGCTGGGCCTATGACCTCATGCAGAAGCGTCGATCCGGCCGCGTGTTGCGGATCGGCGCCGGCGGCGGGCAGGTCGACGTGATCGCCGCCGGGCTCGGCTACCCGAACGGGATATGCGTGGCGCTCGACGGCTCCTCGCTGATCGTATCCGAAGCCTGGACGCATGACCTGCTCAGACTGCCTTTGGGGCCAGCCGCCGCGAAGCATCGTCCGGTGGCGGTGCAGCAGAATCTGCCCGGCTATCCTGCCCGGATCGTTCCTTATGGGACCGGCTACTGCCTCACCATGTTCGCCTTGCGCACGCAATTGGTCGATTTCGTGCTGACCGAGGATTCCTACCGGCGCAAGATGATCGAGCGGATCGAGCCGGCATTCTGGATCGCGCCAGCGTTGCGATCGGAGGGGCACTACCTGGAACCGGTCCAGGGCGGCGGGCTGAAGAAACACGGCAGCCTTAAGGCGTGGGCGCCGCCGCGCTCCTATGGATTGATCATCTTCCTCGACGATGAGCTCGAGCCGGAATCCAGCCTGCACAGCCGCGTCGGCGGGACGTGTCATGGTATCACCGGCGTGGCGACCGACGGGCCCGAGGTGTTCGTCGCGTCCAAGGGCAATAGCAAGATCATGCAGGTGACCGCGAGGCTGACGCAATGACCACGGAGAACTGCGAAGAGCCGATGCTGCGTGTTCTCAAGGGAACCAAGGTTTACGGCGGGGCGCGGGCCATCAGCGGCGTCGACTTCGATATAGGCCGGGGCGAGATCCATGGACTTGTCGGCGAGAACGGCGCCGGCAAGTCGACGCTGTGCAAGGCGCTGGCAGGAGCAATCTCGCTGTCGTCCGGCGACATCCTGCTCGACGGCCAGAAACAATCCTTCGCCACGCCGGCGGACGCGCTGCGCGCCGGCATCGTCATGGTTTACCAGGAGACCAGCCTGATCCCGACCATGACGGTGGCGCAAAACATCATCCTCGGCCGGGAGAAATATATGACCCGCCTGCGCGGCATGTACATCGCTGCTCAGCAACTGCTTCAGTCGATGAATTTCCATGTCGACCCGACCGCCATGGTGTCCACGCTGGGCGCGGCACAGAAGCAGATGGTCGAGATCGCGCGTGCCGTGCATCACCGGGCGCGCCTGATCATCTTCGACGAGCCGACCGCGACACTGACGCCCGAGGAGAAGCTGCATTTCTTCGATCTGATCCGCCGGCTCAAGGCGGAAGAGGTTGCCATCATCTTCATCTCGCACGCGCTGGAAGAGGCACTGGAACTGACCGACCGGGTCACCGTGCTGCGCGACGGCGAGCGCGTCCATTCCGGCCCGACGACCGAACTCAGCCGCGAAATCCTGGTCAAGCACATGGTCGGACGAGACCTGTCGCAGACCTACTATGCCGATGCCCGCAAGCCGCGGGCGCATGGCACCCGCAAGAAGAAGGTGCTGTCGGTCCAGAACGTCATCATGGGCAAGATGGTCCGCAACATGTCGTTCTCGGTCTATGCCGGCGAGATCACCGGCATCTCCGGCTTGATCGGCTCGGGGCGCACCGAGATCGCCAAGGTCGTCAGCGGTGTCCTGAAGCGCAATTTCATCTATGGCGGCATGATCTACCTGAACGGCAAGCCGATCCGCTATCGCATACCGCGCCAGGCTGTCGCCGACGGCATCGTCTACATCACCGAGGACCGCAAGCTGAACGGCTTCTTCGAGACCATGCGCATCGATGAGAACATCTATCTCGGGCGCATCTCCACGCCGGAAGGCCGCACCGTATTTTTGTCGCGCAAGGAGCAGTCCCGCGTCGGCAACGAATGGGTGCAGCGCATGAAGGTCCGGGCCATCAACAGCCGCGCCAAGATCATCGAACTGTCGGGCGGCAACCAGCAGAAGGTGGTCGTGGCGAAGTCGCTGGTGCAGAACCCAAAGGTCGTGTTCTTCGACGAGCCGACACGCGGCGTCGACGTCGGCGCAATCCAGGAGATCCACGACTTCATCCGCTCGCTGGCGGCACAAGGTATCGCGGTGGTGGTCATCTCCTCCTACCTGCCCGAAATACTCAGCCTTTCCGACCGCATCCTGGTGGCCCGCCAGGGCCGCATCGTCGAGGAATTCTCCTCGGCCGAGGCGACGGAAGAAAAGATCATGTATGCGGCGATCCATTGAGGCCAGGGATGATGACGATCCAGCAACTGTTCTCGCTTGAAGGCAAGGTAGCGCTGATCACCGGCGGCGGACGCGGCATCGGCAAGGAGACGGGGCTGCTTCTTGCCAACGCCGGCGCCGGCGTAGCCGTGCTCGATCGCGACGGCGAAGCCTCGGCCGACGCGACTGCCGCGATCGCCGCGCAGGGAGGCAATGCGCTGGAGCTGGTGGCGGACATCTCAAGCCCGAATCAGGTCTCGCAGGCCTTCGGCGCCGCCGTGGCGCATTTCGGACGGTTGGATATCCTGGTCAACAATGCCGCCCTGGTGCGCCGGACGCCGGCCTTGGAAACCAGCATGGAGGTTTGGCGCGAGGTCATGGAGGTCAATCTCAACGCCGCTTTCAACTGCTCCTGCAGGGCTGCGGAGGAGATGACCAAGGCCGGCGGCGGCGCCATCGTCAACATCGCTTCGATTATGGGCGCCTCCGGCGGGGGCATCTATCCGATCGCCTCCTACCATGCCAGCAAGGGCGGGCTCATCAACCTGACCCGCGGCCTCGCGGTCGAATGGGCGCCACGCGGTATCCGTGTGAATGCCATCGCTCCGACCTGGGTCCGGACGGAGTTCACCAAGGCCTTGCTTGACGACCCGCAGATGTCGAAGACATTGCTGGACCTGATGCCGATGCGCGCTTTCGCCGACACGGCTGATGTGGCGGCGGCGGTTCTGTATCTGGCGTCACCGGCTGCCAAGATCGTCACCGGCCATGTCCTGGCGGTTGACGGTGGCTATCTTGCCCGTTGAGTTCCCGATCACAAACTGTCGATGCTGATCGTTGGCGCGGGCGATTCGAGCTGTGGCACGTTGGCCCCTGCGGGGTCCGGGCCCAGCAACATGCGAACAGCTCTGCCATTCTTGAGGGCGCGCCGGGTCAAGAGCGCATCGGCAATTCAATTGGTCTTCAGCGGACCCGCCCGGTTTTCGGCGATCCACCGCGCGGCCAGCACCAGCGCCCCCATGCTGAAATCCTTGCCGTGCTTGGCAACCATCTCTTCCGACAATTTGGCAAGGCGTTCGAAAAAGGCGTCCTTGCTCTTTTCCTCTGCAGTGAGCTCGGTTTGCATTCCATCCTCCTGTTGTCGGGCTTCGCCCTGGCTATTTGAAAAGCATTGCCGGGAAGGTGACGATCGCAGCAGTTCCATCCACCATGCCCACAGCCAAGTGCTGTCCATCGCCGGACCAGGCCAGCGCTGTGATCGCGCTGCCTGAAAATTTCACGACGAGCTCGTCACGCGAGCCGATCTGGGCGACTGTGATGCGGCCGTTGGCGTAGCCGGCGGCGATAAGGCTTCTCACCGGATGCGCCGCCATTGTTTCAACTGGAACAGGTGCCGCACGACCCGTTTCCAGCGCGCCGGAAGCCGCATGCTCAAATGGCGGGACAGCCATTGACCAGCCAGCAATACGGAATGCGCCGGACGCAAACAGCGTGTTCTCTTGCGTGCTCCAGCACACGGTCCGGACCGGCGAAGGAAATCCGCCGACTACGCCCGATCGGCCATCTGACAGGCGCACAAGGCCAAAGCCTCCTGTCTCAAGTCCGCAGGCCAGCCATGAGCCGTCGTAGCTCCAGCGGATGGAAGCCGGGCGTGAGGGAGTGGAAAATTCGTTGATGAGCCCGGGACCGCCGTCGACCGCCCAGATCGACAGCCCGTTGCCGGAATCGAACGCGAGCCGGTTCGCGTCCGGCGAGAACGCGATGGCGTGCGTCGATGAGGACGCTGCCTGGCGCAGCCTTACCACTTCATCGTTGGCGCGCGCCAGGAACACATCATGTCCATCGCTGAAGGCCGTCATGGCCTTCGGGGCACCATGGGCGATAGCGAGGATCGGTCCGTCGATCTTGATCGGCGTTGGCGCAATCGCGCCGTCGGGTGCAAAATGCGTGGCTTCACCCGCACTCGTGCCGACGAGGAAGCCAGAACTGCGATAAGCGACGATCGGGACATCGCCGTCCCCAAGCGATGCGGAAGCGATCAAAGGTGCGAGCGGCTTCTCGCGGGGCCGGATCGTCGTCTGTCCGAGATCGCCGCTGACCCGGATCCTTGCCTCCGGCGGGTCCTGATCCGCCACCTTGCCGATGGCGACGGATCCGTCCACGGATGTGAATGCGATGGCGGAGCCATCGGCGCTGAAGCATACATCGGCAACCGCGGCCGGGCGCCGCCAGCTTCGTGCCAGCAGGTCGAACAGCGCCAGGTTCTGCGTCGTTTGCTGGTTCACGGCTTGTCTCCCCTAATGGCGCTCGTTGCTTCGGCAAGCGCGCGGTCGACATCCGCGACCTTGCCTTCGATTGCCAAGATGCGTTCCTCGCTTTCGATGCATGCCTGCCTCATGGCCTCGGCACTCGCTTCAGCGTCATGCAAATCCCGCACCAGTTCAGCGCCGCCGCCATGCTTCCCGATTTCGAGCTCCAGGCGCAGCACCTCGATCTGGATGCCGGAGAGCTTTTGATTGAGCCGCTGCGCTTCGGCGGTGAGTGCCGAGACTTCGGCGACGAGAGCCAATCGTTGAGCGACCAGCACGGCCAGCCCAGCGTCGTGTCTCTTGCCGCCGCTCATCACTTTTTCTCGGCTGGTTTTTCGAAAGTGGACAGCAATCCCGGCAGGCCGTCTACCTGTTTCAGGAACTGCTTTTCGGCGGTTTCGATATGGCTCTTGAGTTGATCCCATATGTCGACGCGGATCATGGACGTGGTGTCGCCGGTAAGATGCTCGATCTCGGCGATGCGAAACTGGCGCGATAGCGATACCCCGGAAAACACGAAGTCGCGCAACAGGATCGCGTGGCTTTCAACGAACAGATGGATCATTGGATGCGTCTCCGTGGTGACGCCGCCGACGGCAAGCTCGGCCCGGATGAAATCCTGGAAATGGCTTTGCAGACGGTGCTGGCTCTCACCCATGAATCGCATGACGAAAACGAGGTCGCTCGGCATCAGCCTGACGAGCTCGGCGGTCACGTCGTCCGGTTGGCTTGGCCCGGGAAGGCCGGGGCTGTCATTGTCGCCTGGCATTGTCTTTCTCGGCATTGCTTCCCGCTCGAGATGCTCATCGGTATCAAATAGTGTATGAAATAATCGAAATGAATAGGTGCGGACTATTTTATTCGTACCGAGTTTTCTAAGATTATATATTGCAGTGCACAAAATGGCACAAATATTACATATGTAATGTACAGATGTAAAATATCGTTACAATCATCCGGATGTTCGCCGGAGACAGCTACGACGGTCTCCGCCTGGGCGCTGCTCATAGGCCCGATTTTCAAACTGGCACGGCGCTTGCTTTACCTATTTGCATAAGAAGCCCATCGCGTTCCGACGCGGTGCCAAAAGAACGAAGGACCGGAGGAAGCCGCAGCACACGCGCTTCGATACGCCCATCGCAAGATGCGACTGGGGTGTCGCAGCGCCCCGCAGTCCACCTCGAGAACCTTTGCCGCGATCCACTTGAATGGCTGGACCCCGTGTCGCGCCTGACGGCGCAACCCTTGTCATGCCGTTCGCAAACTCACCGGCGGCGTTGTGTGCCGTCTCATGCCTGGATCGAGGGATCCATGGCTCAACCCTGGTGGAGGCTTATGACGATGTCGTCGTTGACACTTAACAAGATTACCTCACAGCGCGGTATTTCCGTGGGCGAGGCGACCAAGAAGATTTCCGACCTCGGTTGGAACCCGACCTATGTCCAGGAAGCGATGACGTTTCCGACCGACTACAAGATCGCCAAGGCGCCGCGCGATCCGATGAAGCAGGTGCTGCGCTCCTATTTCCCCATGCAGGAGGAAAAGGACAATCGCGTCTACGGCGCGCTCGACGCCGCTCTTCGCGGCGACATGTTCCGCAATGTCGAGCCGCGCTGGGTGGAGTGGATGAAGCTCTTCCTCGCCATCATTCCCTTCCCGGAGATATCCGCCGCCCGCTCGATGGCGATGGTGGCGCGGCTGGCGCCGGGCGAGGATCTCAGGACCGGCTTCACCATGCAGATGGTCGACGAGTTCCGCCACTCGACCATCCAGATGAATCTGAAGAAGTGGTACATGGAAAACTACATCGACCCGGCAGGGTTCGATATCACCGAGGAAGCCTTCGGCAAATGCTACGCGACCACGATCGGCCGCCAGTTCGGTGAAGGCTTCATCACCGGCGACACCATGACGGCCGCCTGCATGTACCTGACCGTCGTCGCCGAGACGGCGTTCACCAACACGCTCTTCGTCGCCATGCCTTCGGAAGCCGCGCGCAACGGCGACTATGCGCTGCCGACCGTGTTCCTCTCGGTGCAATCCGACGAGAGCCGCCACATCGGCAACGGTCACTCGCTGCTGATGGCCGCGCTGAAGGAGCCGGAGAACCACCTGCTGCTCGAGCGCGACATGCGCTACGCCTTCTGGCAGAACCACGCCATCGTCGACGCCGCGATCGGCACCTTCATCGAATACGGCACCACCAATCGCGACAAGAACAAGGAGTCCTACGCGGAAATGTGGCACCGCTGGATCTACGAGGACTACTACCGCACCTACATGCTGCCGCTCGAGAAATACGGCATCAAGATCCATCACGACGATGTCCAGGCCGCCTGGGAGCGCATCACCAAGAAGAACTACGTCCACAAGGTCGGCCAGTTCTTCGCCGTCGGCTGGCCGGTCAACTTCTGGCGCATCGAGGCGCAGACCGACAAGGATTTCGAGTGGTTCGAGCACAAATACCCAGGCTGGTACGCAGAGTTCGGCGACTTCTGGAAATGGTACGCCAAGCTCAGCCACAAGGGCGAGAAGGTGCTCTTGTTCAACAGCGATGTCGGCTACGTCTATCCGCACCGCTGCTGGTCCTGCCTGGTGCCTTGCCTGATCCGCGAGGACATGGTGGTCGACGAGATCGACGGGCAGCTGCACACCTTCGCCCATGAACTCGACCGCTGGACCGCCGTCGAAGCCTTCGCCGATGAGTATCAGGGCCGTCCGACGCCTGCGATGGGCCGCTTCAGCGGCAAGCGCGAATGGGAGACGCTCTATGACGGCTGGGATCTCGCCGATGCGATCAAGGATCTCAACTTTGTCCGTTCCGACGGCAAGACACTGATCCCGCAGCCGCACCTGCGCTTCGGCGCCGACGAGCAGTGGACGCTCGACGACGTGCGCGGCAACATCCTCGGATCGCCGCTCAATGCGCTCCGCGGCATGTCGCCGGCCGATCGGGAGAAGCATCTGGCCGAGTATCGGGCAGGCTTCACCATCACGCCCATCAACTGACCATCCGAGCGCGGGGGCCGGGGTTTCCGACCCCCGCGACATTCCAGAGGAAGGCCATCTCCTGTCCTGCGGACGGGCCGGAGAGGAATTGGGAGGTTATCGATGACTGGTGCTCACACGGTGCGCCTGGAGCCGGTCGGCGTCGAGTTCGAGGTCGAACACGGCGAGACGGTCCTGAACGCGGCTTTCCGCCAGGGCATCGCGCTGCCGCATGGCTGCAAGGAAGGGCAATGCTCGGCCTGCAAATGCGTGCTGCTCGAAGGCGAAGTCGACATGCTTAAATACTCGACCTTCGCGCTCAACGACACGGAGAAGGAGAGCGGCCACGTCTTGTTGTGCCGGTCGATCGCCTATTCCGACATGCAGGTCGAGCTCCTCAATTACGACGAGGAGGTTCTGGCGAAATCAATCGCGGTGAAGACGTTCAAGGGCCGGATCTCGAAGTTCGAGCATCTTACCCACGACATCCGCGGCATCGAGATCGAGCTCGGCTCGCCGATAAAATTCTGGGCTGGCCAATATGTCGACATCACGGTCACCACGCAAAAAGGGGAGACGATTACGCGCTCGTTCTCCATGGCAAATACGCCGGACGAAACCCAAAAGCTCTCCTTCATCATCAAGAAATACCCCGAAGGAAAGTTCTCCGGAGAGCTCGATTCCGGAGGGATCCGTGTCGGAGCCGAGGTCAGCGTCGCCGGGCCCTATGGAACCTGCTTCCGGCGGGAAGGACGGCAAGGCCCCCTGATCCTGGTCGGCGCCGGCTCCGGCATGTCGCCGGTATGGTCGATCCTCAACGATCACCTGAAGAGCGGCGAGAAGCGGGACGTCTACTTCTTCTACGGCGCGCGGATCCCTACCGATCTGTTCTATCTCGACAGGATCGCCGAGCTTGCCGGCCGCCACCCGGAGCTGAATTTCATCCCGGTGCTGTCGCATGTGAATGGCGAGGCGTGGGACGGCGAGCGCGGCTTCGTCCACCAGGGCGTCGACGCCAAGCTCAAGCAGCTCGCGGTCGACGGGCAGGGCGACGTCTATGCCTGTGGTCCGCCGCCCATGATCGATGCGCTGCAGCCCGTGCTGTTCATGAACGGCTTCGAGACCGAACGCATCTTCTTCGACCGGTTCACCACATCGTCCAACGCCGTCCCGGCCCATTGAGGCGGGCCGGGGCGACAACATCAGAGCAACTGCAACAAAGGGAGTGAAGACAATGGTAGCAACGTCGAGTTCAGTAGGTTCGGGAGCCGCGGGAGCCGCGATCTTCGCCGATTCGGACAGCCGCAAATATCGGTACTTCGAGCCGAGAGGCCAGCGCGCCACACACTATGAGGATGTCACGGTCGACGTGCAGCCCGACCCCGAGCGCTACCTGATCCAGGACTGGATCATCTCGTTCTCGAACGGCAAGGGCGCCTACATCAAGGACAACACTGCCGCCAGAAGCTCGAACTGGCATGCTTTCCGGGCTCCCGACCAGGAGTGGGAACGCACGCACTACCAGCGCCAGTCGAAGATCGAGACGATGGTGCAGAGCGTCATCACCAATGCCCGCCGCGCCGGCGCGCCGAAGACCTTCGACAAGGTCTGGGCCAAGCTGCTGCAGGCGCATCTCGGAGCTTGGAAGCATGCCGAGTTCGGCCTCGGCACGTCGCTCATGCAGGCGCAGCGCTACGGCTACACGCAGATGATCAACAATGCGACGCTGACCAACTCCTCCTACAAGCTGCGGCTCGCCCAGGACATCACGCTCTATCTCGCCGAGATCGGCATGGACATCGCCGGCTGGGACGACGAGCTCGGCAAGAAGCATTGGCTCGAGGACGGCGTGTGGCAGAGCACCCGCGAGGCGGTCGAGACCATCATGGGCACGACCGACTATCTGGAACAGTACTTCGCCATCAATATCGTGTTCGAGCCGCTGGTCGGCGAGTTGTTCCGCTCCGGTTTCCTGATGCAGGCGGCGGCGGCCAACCACGACTTCATCACGCCGCCGGTGATTTCGGCGGCTGAAGCCGACTACGAGCGCAACCTCGCCAACACCATCGACCTGGCCTACCTGCTCGCCCACGACGAGAAGCATGGCGCGGCAAACAGGAAGCTCTTCCAGGGCTGGGTGAACAAGCATGGCGCGCTTGCCGACAAGGCAGCCGCCGGCCTCCAGCCGATCTGGTCGATGCCGCATTCCAAGCCGGTTTCCTTCACCGACGTTCGCGCCCAATCCGAGGAACGGATCGGCCGGATCCTCGGCGAACTCGGCCTCAAGCGCTGAACAGGGGAGAAAAGATCATGTCAGTAGCAGCACGCGACGCCTCGCAGTCCAACATCTTCAAGTCGATGAAGGACATCACCTTTGAACAGACGATTTCGCACCAGTGCGGCGTCACCATGAACGACTCGGTCGAGGCACGCGCCATCGCCGAATTCATGGGCAAGAAGCCCGGGGTCATCGTCACCTACCAGCCGGCCATGATCCGCATCGACGGCGACGGCAAGCTGATCTTCAAGATGGACGAGATCAGCGAATATCTCGGCCGCGACATGACCGCCGAGATCTTCGAGGTCAACACCTCCACCCACTACGGCCGCATGGTGCGCGTCGACGACAACACCGTGATCCTGTTCGGGAACATGGACGAGGTCTTCGAATACATCTGACCAAGTCCAAGGACCCGGCAACACGACGCCCTATCAACATGACGACTGCGGAGGCAAGAAATGTACAGGACACCGGAAGGCAAGGACATCTTCGTGGTCGACGGCCACACCCATTTCTGGGATGGCAGCCCGGAAAACCAGAAGAACATCCACGGCAAGCAGTTCATTGACTGCTTTTATGCCTATCACACGGGCTTGAGCCCGAAGGAACAGCTCTGGGAGAAGGGCAAGTTCGAGAAATACAGCGCCGACGATCTCTACCGCGACCTGTTCATCGACGGCCCGGACGACGTGGCGATCGTCCAGTCGACCTATCTGAAGGATTTCTACAAGAACGGCTTCAACACGATCGAGCGCAATGCCGAGGTCGCCAAGCGCTATCCCGAGCGCTTCATCGTCAACGGCGCCTTCGATCCGCGCGACGGCGAGAAGGCGCTGGAATATATCCACTTCCTCAAGGAGACCTACGACGTCAAGGGCGTGAAGATGTACACGGCCGAATGGAATGGCGCCTCCAAGGGCTGGAAGCTCACCGATCCTGATGCCTACAAATGCTTCGAGCTGTGCGAAAAGCTCGGCATCAAAAACGTCCACGTCCACAAGGGTCCCACGATCATCCCGCTCAGCAAGGACGCGTTCGACGTGCATGACGTCGACCATGCGGCGACGGATTTCCAGGGCCTCAACTGGATCATCGAGCATTGCGGGCTGCCGCGCCTCGACGACTTCTGCTGGATCGCGACGCAGGAAACCAACGTCTATGGCGGCCTGGCGGTGGCGCTTCCCTTCATCCATTCGCGCCCGCGCTATTTCGGCGAGGTCATTGGCGAATTGCTGTTCTGGATAGGACCGGAGAAAATCCTGTTCGGCTCCGACTACGCGATCTGGACGCCCCGCTGGCTTGTCGAGAAATTCTGGGCCTACCAGATCCCGCAGGACATCGCCGCGGAACGCGGTGTGCAACTGACCGACGAGATCAAGGAGAAGATCCTCGGCCTGAACGCCGCGCGTCTCTACGACATCGACATCGAAGCCAAGAAGAAGGCGCTCGCAAGCTCGCCCTTCAGCATCGCGGCGGAGTAGAAGCCATGGCAACCGCCAGTGTTTCCGACAGCCGCGAGAAGGAACTCTGGCGGCGCCTTGGCGAGGTCAACGACCCGGAACTCGACGAACCCATTACCGAGATGGGCTTTGTCGAGCGGGCCGAGATGAAGGGTGACGGCAGCGTGGAGGTCGACTTCCGCCTGCCGACCTACTGGTGCTCACCCAACTTCGCCTTCCTCATGCTCGACGGCGTGCGTAAGGCGCTCGACCACCTCTCCTGGTCGCCCGCCTATCGTGTCCGGCTGCACGACCACATGTTCGCCGAAGAGGTCAATCGCGGCATCGAGGAAGGCAAGACGTTCGGCGATATATTCGCTGGACTCGCCGGCGATGAGGATATCGGCGCGCTGCGCGAGACCTTCAGCATGAAGGCCTTCAAGCGGCGTCAGGAAGCTGTGCTGCTCGCCCTGAGAAAGCAAGGGCTGACGGATCGCGAGATCCTCGGCATGGACCTTGCCGCGTATGATATTGCCTGGCTCGGGTCCGGCGACGCGGCAACGCAGAAGGCGCGATACCGGGCAGCGCTTGTCGAGCGCTTTCCAGCGCGAAGGCAGGGCGACCCCGTCTTCCTCACCTGGGAGGGGCGCCAAATCTCGTCCGAGGCCCTCGATGCCCATCTCGCCGAACTGCGCGCCGTGCGCATCAACATGGAGTTCAACGGCGCGCTTTGCCGTGGGCTCAAGCAGGCAAGATATAAGGAGCTGGACGTGATCGACGGCGAGCCGACGCTGGTCGACTTCATCATGGATCGCGTGCCGGAGCGAAGCGCGCCGGCCACCTAATGCATGTCGCCCAAAAGTGCGTAGCGGTTTTGGGAGAACGACATGCATCAAACAAAGACTTAGAGCGCGTCGCCTGAATCCGTTTCTGCGCGACGCGCTCTAAGCAGAACCGAAGCAACGGCCTCCCACGCACGAGGCCCCCAACCAACAACCCGCCCGTAAGGCGGAAGGAGGAGTCATGCCCAAAATTATGCTTCACAATTCCGAGGCCCGCCGCGCGCTGGCCCGTGGTGTCTTTCGGCTCGCCGCGGCCGTCGAGCCTACGCTCGGTCCCAAAGGTATGAATGCCATGATCGACCGGCCGATCGGCACGCCGATGGTGACGCGCGACGGCGTCAGCATCGCCTCCGAGATCGAGCTGCACGATCGCTTCGAGAACATGGGCGCGCAGGTCGTACGCGAAGTGTCGATGCAGACCAACGAGGTCGCCGGCGACGGCACCACGACCGCCATCGTGCTCGCCAACGCGCTGATCCAGGGCGGCATCGAGGCGAACGAGCGCGGCGCGAAATCAGTCGATCTGTGCAAAGGCATCGAGCTTGCCGTAACGGCGGTTGTGGATGCCCTCAAGGCATCGGCCAAACCCGCCAAGGGCAACGGCATTCTCGCCTCCGTCGCCAATATCGCGGCGACCGACGCCAGGCTTGGCGCTTTGGTGGCGGAAGCGCATCAGCGCGTCGGCGCCGAAGGCGTCATCACCACCGACTTCAGCGTCACCACCGAGACCACGCTCGACGTGGTCGAAGGCATGTCCTTCGACCGCGGCTACCTCTCGCATCACATGGTCACGGACCAGGAGAAGATGGAGGCCGTGCTCGAGCGGCCCTTGATCCTGATGACCGATCTCAAGATCAAGGAGCCGCAATCACTCGAGGCCGCGCGCCGCATCGCCGACGAGGCCGGCCGGCCGCTCTTGATCGTCTCCGAGGAAGTGTCGCCGGAAGTCGTCGTCACGCTGCTCGGCAAGCAGGGGCCAGGCAAATACCTCATCGTGCATCCGCCGGAATACGGCCATTGGCGCAAAGCGATGATGGAGGACCTGGCGATCATCACCGGCGGCAGGGTGATAGCCCGCGATCTCGGCGGCCGCTTGGAGGATATCACGGTCGACGATCTCGGAACCGCTGACCGCGTGAAGACGAGTTCGTCATACACTTCGATCATCCGCGGTGGCGGCAACCATGATGCGATCGCCTCGCGGCGTGCGCAGGTGCAGCGGCAATATGAGGCCGCCCCGCCGAACATCGAGCAGGACAAGCTGCGCGAGCGCCTGGCCAAGCTTTCCGGCGGCACCGCGATCCTCTATGCCGGCGGCGTCACTCCGGTCGAGCAGAAGCGGACAATCCAGCTGATCGAGGATTCGCTGAATGCGGTGCGCGCGGCTTCCGAGGAGGGCGTGGTCGCCGGCGGCGGTTCGGCGCTCGCCCAGATCGCGCCGCTGCTCGACAAGGTGGCGACCGGTGTCGATGGCGACATCGCCGAAGGCGTGCGCCTGGTCCGCTCCGTGCTGACGCGGCCGCTGTGGCGCATCGCCGCCAATGCCGGTGCCGATCCCGAGGCCGTGGTGACCGAGGTGACGCGCATCAATGGCGGCTACGGCTACAACGCGTCCGCCGGCAGCTACCAGAACATGTTCGAAGCCGGGATCATCGATCCCGTCCGCGTCACCTATACGGCACTCGCCAACGCGGCGTCCGTGGCGACGCTGATCCTGACCACCGAGACATTGATCGGCGATCTTGCCGAGGACGAGGACCCGACGGCCGGGCCGGCGCTCGGCGGCGGCGCGGAAAAGCTTGGCCGCGCCTGAAACAATTCCCGGAACCGAGAGGACACGACGATGAAAGCTGCCAGACTCTACGAATATGATCCGAAAATGAACGTGAAGCTCAAGATCGAGGATGTCGCCGCGCCGACGATCACCGCACCAGACGAGGTGATCGTGCGCGTCGGCGCCGCCGGGCTGTGCCGCACCGACCTCCATATCATCGAAGGGGTGTGGAAGCCGACGATGGACCCCGACGGCAGCCTGCTGCCCTACATCATGGGGCACGAGAATGCCGGCTGGGTCGAGGAGGTCGGCAGCGGCGTCAGGTCGGTCAAGCGCGGCGATGCCGTGATCTGCCATCCGTTCCGCTCCTGCGGCATCTGCCTCAACTGCCGGCACGGCGAGGACATGTACTGCGACAACGGCCAGTTCCCCGGCCTCGGCATGAATGGCGGCTTCGCCGAGTATTTCATCACCAGCGAGCGCTCGCTGATCAAGCTCAACGCCAACGTCACGCCGATCGAGGTGGCGCCGCTGGCCGATGCCGGCATCACCGCCTACCGGGCCGCCAAGCGAGCGGCGAAGCTCCTGCGCCCGGGGAGCTACTGCGTCCTGCTCGGCATCGGCGGGCTGGGCCACATCGCGTTGCAGTCGCTGCACGCGATTTCAGGCTCCCGCATCATCGCCGTCGATCGCGAGCCGGCGGCGCGCGTGCTGGCCAAGGATCTCGGCGCCGACTTCGTGCTCGACGGCGGGCCGAACGTCGTCGAGGAGGTCAAGGCGATCACCGGCGGCGGCGCCCATGTGGTTATCGACTTCGTCGGCGAGCTGGGCGTCGAGAACATCTGCTGGAAGATGGTCCGCAAGGGCGGCCAGCTGTTCGTCGTGGGTTACGGCGGCGCCGTCAATGTGCCGACCGCGCATCTGGTCATCGAGGAGATCAACATCGGCGGCAGCCTGGTCGGCAACTTCACCGAGCTTGTCGAACTGATGGAGCTCAACGCCGACGGCAAGGTGAAGATGCACTACACCGAGTACAACCTCGCCAGCATCAACACCGCGCTCGACGACTTCAAGAACCGGCGGTTCACCGGCCGCGGCGTCATCGTTCCCTGAGAAAGTCCTGGACCGGATGCCATGTGGAGAAGCGCCGGCGGGGCGGCGCTGTCGCAACTATGGCTCTATATCGTTGCCCCTTGCCTTGGTGCTGCCGCAGCCGGACTGGCGCTACGCGTCGGCGTGGTCGGTTCCGGCGAACAGGCGCCGCAGCCTGCCTGATCGGCCGCCGATCCATCATTCTCCGTCGACTGAAATCGTCAATCCCATGGCGCGAATGCCATGGGGTTTTTTTGCGGCCGCTCAGACGAACCCGCGTCGGATGCCGTACTGCTCGAGCTTGCGGTAGAGTGTCGGCCGGGAAATGCCGAGCCTAAGGGCGACTTTGCTCAAGTTCCCGCCCTCTGCGGCAAGCGCGTTCCTGATCGCCTGCCGCTCGGCATCCTCGAATGTGCAAACGGGTGCCTCGAGCATGGCCGCGGGAGTATCGCTGTGCATGGTTGTGCCGCTGCCGTGGCCCGTCGTGATTTCCCAAGGGAGATCCTGGAGGTCGATGCTGCTGTCGCGCGCCAGAATATGCAGGCGCTCCATCATGTTTTTCAGTTCACGTACGTTGCCCGGCCAGCGGTAGGCAAGCAGCGCGTCGAGCGCTTGGGTTGAAAATTGCAACGGATTGTTGCCTGCCTTGGCAGCAATCTGGCGGTTGAAATGCTCGACCAGCAACAGCACGTCATCGCCACGTTCGCGCAGGGCAGGGACACGGATCGAAACAGCCCCAATGCGGTAGTAGAGATCGCTGCGGAAGCGCCCGGCCGCGACTTCCTGCTTGAGATCGCGGTTGGTCGAGGCGACCAGGCGGACGTCCACCGGCCGCCCCCTGCTGTCGCCGATGCGATGAACCACACGCTCTTCCAGCACGCGCAGCAAGAACGGCTGGATCTCGAGCGGCAACTCACCAATCTCGTCGAGGCTGAGCACGCCACCATTGGCTTGTTCGAAAACGCCTGCCTTGCCGTCACGTGAGGCACCGGTAAAGGCGCCGGCCACGTGGCCGAACAACTCGCTGCCAAACAGCTCCCTGGTGATGGCGCCGCAATTCAAGGCGATAAACGGGTCGGTGTCGCTGCGCTGGCTGCCAGCATGGACAAGCCGGGCAAACAGCTCTTTGCCTACGCCGGTTTCGCCTTCTATCAGCAACGACGTTACACCGCTCGACCGGGCCACGCGGGAAGCGACGTCGACGGCGGCCAGCAGCTTCTCGCTTTCGCCGACGATCATCGACGTCGCAGCCTGCAGCCGCTTGTCCGCCTCGCGGTTGATCGCCGCCACGCCCGAAACGATTGGCGCTGCCGGGAACACCAGGGCCGCCCCACTTAGGTTTCCGTCCAGCTTCAGCGGTGTGATGTGGCAAGATCTCAGATGCGCCGGGAGCGCCTTGGCGAGATCGTTGTCGGAACCGGACGCCGGCAGGTTCATGAGCCAGCGACCGCGGCCCGGCTCCATCGGGCCGTCCGTCATCTCGGCTGTATCGCCATTGGGCACGTTGTTGCAGAAGATCGCTCGGCCACGGTGGTCGACGATCACCAGCCCGTCTTTTCCGCGGTAACCGGGTGCGGAGGAAATGAAGGCTTCGAGCAGGCGGGTGCGCTGCTGCTGCTGCTGCTCGGCCAGCGCCTTTTCAATCTGCCTGGCAGTGGCGGCGACAAGCGCGGTGTTGTGGGGACGGAAGATCGGCGAATAGCCCGACAGGTCGACGACGCCGACGATCTTCCCGTCCAACGGGTCGCGGATCGGTGCGCCGGCGCAGGTCCAGCCTTTGATACCAGCGCAGAAATGCTCGGCCGCGTGGACGAAGATCGGTTCGCCGGTCCACAGCGCGGTGCCGATGCCGTTGGTTCCGACGGCGCCCTCGTTCCATTTGCCGCCGATGGCGAGATGGATGTCCATGCCATCATGCAGGGTCTTCTTGTCACCGATGGCTTCGATCAGCACGCCGTCGCTGTCGGCGAGCACCAGCATCGCTCCCGTCCCTTCCAGCAGTGGGCCGAGAGAGGCGAACGGCCGCCGCGCCGCCGAAAGCAGCTCGGCGTTGGCGCGGGTCAGATACTCGATCTCGTCGCGGTTGCTGTTGAGCGGCGCTTCGACGCCCTGCGCATTTATCCCGCCAGTAGCGCTGCGGAACCAGGAATCGTGGATCAACGAGCGGACCTGGACCGGATCACGCGCGCATTTCGGAGGATCGGACAGGAAATTTTCCCAGGCGCGCATGGTGGCGCGCTCGTCATAGTCGATGGTGTCCAATACCAGCTGTCCGGCGGCCGTCGGCGCACGCGCCGGAAGCGCTCCGGTCTTCATCTGGTTGGTATCGATCCCGCGTTTCATTCAGCCATCACAGAACCTTTGGGGGCACGGTATTTCTGTATGCTGTTGTGCTGCAGTCTCGCGAGTCAGGACGCCTGATAATCGGTTCGCAAGATGCGTTAGGCGATGCCGAGTTTCAATCCAATGTCGGCGGCAAGCTGTTCTTCGGTGTAGGAGGCCGCGAGCCGCGACCCGTCCAGGCCGGCAAGCGCTTGTGCGATGGTTTCGTCGACCGGCGAGAAGTATCCGTTCTGCTTCGTCGCCAGGACGAAGACCTGCTCGCCATTCCGGTTGCGGACATCGCCGATATGGTGAAGCTGGCGGCTTGTATTCCAGTCCACTGCGATCACCCTGCCGTTGAGGGTGACGCGGATGGATGGTTCTGCCTCGGCGGCGACCGGTGAACCACCGCCGACATGGATGATCAGGCCTTCGGCTTCCGGTTTCTGGCGCGGCTTCCTGGATGCTGAATAGCCGCCGCTGCTGATCTGGTCGGCAAGGCGCACAATCGTCGAGCGGTTCTGTTCGATCAGCCGCCTGACCTGAACGTCCTCGCGCCGGGGGCCATCCCGCTTGGAGATGATTTCGACCATGAATCCTCCCAGATTCACTCGCCTTCTTCGTGCCTGGGTCGCATCTTTTTTCTGACCCTATACGACGTCGGTAAGGCTCGCCATTCGTTCATTGGCTAACACAGAAAATCGTGCAGCAGGTAGCAGGCGGCTGCTACAGGTCGCTCCGGACGTCGACCATCTCGCCATCGATCCTTGCGAACCTTTCCGGCCGTGAGCCCGGTACGAACAGCGGCACGACAGGCGTCATCAAGCTCACCATTGGGCCGTGGCCTTGACCGTCACATGTCCATCGGATGCCCGCACCTGCATTTCCATCTCGCCCTTTCCACGAGCCGTTCCGCTCAAGAGCAAGGTCTGCGGGCCGATCGCGGGACGCACGCCGCGAAAGGAGAAGCGGCGTGGCGCTTGCCCGGCAATGACCGCGGCGAAGTTCATGAGCAACGTCGCCTGAAGCGGCCCGTGGATGACAAGTCCGGGGTAATGCTCGACATTTGTGGCGTAGGGCGCGTCGTAGTGGATGCGATGCCCGTTGAATGTCAGCGCGGAGTACCGAAAAAGCAGAACCGGATCGACGTCGACGATCCGTTCATGCGATGCGGGCGACCTTGGGTCCGGCAGCGTCGGGGGCGCAATGCCAACTTCCGCAGGGCGATAGACAATGATCTGGTCTTCCTCGACGACAGGGCCGGCGGCATTGGAGATTTCGTGACGGACAGTGACGAAGGTAAGCCGGCCGGTGCGCCCTTGTTTTTCCTCGACGACGCCTAGCGTCGAGCGGCGACGGATCGTGTCGCCGCTGCGGATCGGCGCCAGAACACGGATGTCGCTGCCCGCCCACATGCGGCGCGGAAGCGGCACCGGCGGCAGGAACCCGCCCTTGGCGGCATGTCCGTCCGGGCCCAGTTCACTAGCGTCGGCAATGTCGGGCGTCAGGCACCAGTGCAGGCCGGGCGGGGCCTCGTCGCGGCGCGCCGCGTGAGGGCCAAGCATTGCCTCGAAGCTGGCGACAAGGCGAGGGGGTAACGATGTCGTCGACCTCGCGGGTGCGCCCGACCCATTTCTGCAGCGTCGCGCTCGCATCGAGGCTCATTTGACGCTCTCCTCACACCGTGAATTCGGACCGGATCCGATCGGAGTCGGCGCCAAGGGCGGGAACCACAGGGGTTTTGCCGAGGCCTACGGGGCGGCCTGCGGGCATCGGCACGGCGATCCGCTTGCCGTCCGGCAACTCGACCTCCATCCGGCGCAAGGCCGTGTGGCGCGAAAGGTCGCGCATCTCGCTGACCCGGCCCCAGGCGATCCGGGCCTCGTCAAGGCGTCGAATGGCTTCCTCGCAGTCGATCGCCGCGAAAAGCGGTTCGATCTCGGCATCCAGCGCGGCGCGATTGGCCACCCGCCAGGCATTGGTGGCGAAGCGTTCGTCGGCAAACAGATCCTGCCTCCGCAGCACCACCTCGCAGAAGCGCTTCCATTCGCTGTTCTGCTGGATAGAGACCACCACGGCGCCATCGCGGCAGGCATAGGGTCGGTAGGGATAGATCGAGGCATGCGCCAGCCCGTAGCGGCCGGTTTCGCGTCCGGCATATTCGTTATGCAGCAGCGGCACCGCCATCCAGTCGGCCATGCCATCAAACATGGCGATCTCGACGATGCGGCCGCGGCCAGTCTTGCCGCGCGCCAGCAGCGCCTCAAGTATCGCCGCGTGCGCGTTCATTCCTGTCGCGATGTCGGCGGCCGACACGCCGATCTTGCAAGGCGTTTCGGCAGTGCCGGTCACCGCGCAGATGCCGCTTTCCGCCTGCACCAGCATGTCGTAGGCGCGCATCGACGCGGTCGCGCGGCTGGTGGCCTGACAAGGGTTACGGCGGTTACGGCGCGACGAAGCCTTCGTGCCCCTGCAGGAAGCGCAGGAAATCCTCGCCGCCCAGGATGAGGTCCTGCTCCATGGCGGCGCGCGCCTTTTCCGAATTCTTCTCGCGCAAGCCCTCTATCACCGTCTCGTGCTGGGCGGCGCCGACATATTTGTGCTCGCCTTCCTTGAAGAAGACGGTCAGCATCGGCCCCATCGAGACCCACAGGCTCTCGATATGAGCGACCAGCATTTCCATGCCGGAGAGCCGATAGACGGAGAAGTGGAAGTCGCGATTGTAGCGGAATGAAAGTTCCGGATCGCTGGCCCGGTCCGCCTTCTCGAACACTTTCTGGATGGCGGTCAGCTTGTCGATGTCATCCTTCGTCGCATTCTGGGCCGCGAGCCCGGCGGCAAGCCCCTCCAAGGACAGCCTTATGGTGCGCACCTCCATGTAGCGCGCCAGCGTCAGCGCCGGCACGGTGACGAAACGCCCCGAGCGCAGCTCCAGGCCGCGTTCGCTGACCAGCCGCAGGCAGGCTTCGCGGGCAGGGGTGACGCTGGTGCCGAGCTGGTCGGCGAGATCCTGCATCACCAGGCGCTGCCCCGGCCGGAACTGCCCCGCGATCAAGCCTTCGCGAAGGGCGACATAGGCGCGTGCGGAAAGGTTGCCTTGCTCGAGCGGCTGAATGTTCACGGCAAAGGTCTCCTCGGCATTGTTGTCTGGCGTCTTCTGCCGGCAGTGATTCTACAGGATATAACCAATAGACGCTTTTTCCTTCACTGTATTGTGGAGCCTGCTAGAGCAGGATGACGTTACGTTGAATCGTCATCCTGCTCAGCTGTTTGTTGGGAGCATGATCTTTTCCCACTTTTCGGGATCATGCTCTAAGCGAGCAGGGATTGCGCGACGCTTTCGACGCCGGGACCGTCGAGCTTGTAGTGGCGATAAAGGTGGGTCGGCGGCGCGATCAGGCTGTACTCGTCCTTGATGCCGTGCCTGACGAGTCGTGCACCGCCGCCTTCCTCGGCCAGCACTTCGGCGACGGCGCCACCCAGGCCGCCGAGGATATTGTGTTCCTCGACGGTCAGGATGAAGCGCGACTTGCGCGCCGCTGCCGTCACCGCCTCGCGGTCGAGCGGCTTGATCGTATGCATGTCGATCAGACCGACGGAATGCCCCTTGGCGTTCAATGCTTCCATCGCTTGTTTGGCCGAGTGCACCGCCATGCCGCAGGCGATGATGGTGAGGTCGTTGCCGATGCCGTGGACCACGGCCTTGCCGAATTCGAACGGCGCGTCCTCGGCATAGACGACCGGGTCGTGGCCGCGCGAGATGCGGAAATAGATCGGCTGCGGATGGTTGACGGAAGCGCGCAGCGCCGCGGCGAATTGCGGGCCGTCCGCGGTGGAGACGACGGTGAGGTCGGCAATCGAGCGCATGATCGCGATGTCTTCCGTGGCGTGATGCGAGGTGCCGTAGAAACCGAGCGAGATGCCGGTGTGGTGACCGATCAGGCGAACCGGCTGCGCGCAATAGGCGACGTCCATGCGGATCTGCTCGCAGCAAAGCAACGCCAGGAAAGACGCGAAGGTCGCCACATAGGGCATGACGCCGGTCGTCGCCATGCCGGCCGCGGCCGAAACCATGTTCTGCTCGGAAATACCGAATTGCGTAAAGCGCTCGGGAAAGCGCCGGGCAAAGCCGACGAGTCCGTTGGAGTGCTGCAGGTCGGCGGTGCCGGCAATGACCGGATGGCCAGCTTCGGCAAGCTCGATCAGCGTGTTAGCCAAAGTGGCAAGCGAAGGCGCGCGCTTGTTCAACTCGCGGTACTGCCAGCTGTCGGGATGCAAGGCCGCGCTCATTCCGCACCTTCGAGGATCATATCGCGGGCACGCGCTTCGTCCTCCGGCGCGAGATAGCCGAGATGCCAGCCGGGTTCGGTTTCCATGTAGTCGATGCCTTTGCCCTTGACCGTTTTCGCGATGACGCAGCAGGGCTTTTCGCGGCCGGTGTCGGCCTTGACCTTGCGCAGCAGGTTGGCGAGTGCGACGACGTCGTGGCCGTCAACCTCATGCACTTCCCAGCCGAAGGCACGCCACTTCTCATCGAGCGGTTCGATCGTCGCGACGTCGTCGACCTTGCCGTCGAGCTGGTAGCCGTTGCGATCGATGATCGCGACGAGCTTGCCCAGCCGGTGGGTGGCGGCGCTGATGGCCGCCTCCCACACCTGCCCTTCCTGCATCTCGCCGTCGCCGAGCAGGACGAAGATGTTGAAATCCTTTCCGTGGAAGCGGCCGCCCAGCGCCATGCCGACGCCATTGGACAGGGCATGGCCGATCGAACCGGAGCTGAAGTCGACGCCGGGCACCTTGCGCATGTCGGGGTGATCGCCGAGCGGGCTGCCCAGGCGGGTGTAATCGTCGAGCCAGGAACGGTCGAAGAAGTCGAGATCGGCGAGGATCGGAAACTGGCCGACCGCCGCATGACCCTTGCCCATCAGGAAACGATCGCGTTCCGCCCAGCCCGGCTCGCCGCAGCGCAGCCGCATCGTGTCGTAGTAGAGCGTCGAGAAGATCTCGGCGCAGGAGAAGACCGACGAGTAGTGGCCGACCTTGGCGATCGAAATCAGCCTGATCGTCTCCAGCCGCACGAAGCGCGCGCGCTCGCGCAGGCTGGCAGCCTGTTCGTCCGATATCCCGTCATTGCCGCCGTTGCTCGGCCATCGGCTCGCGCCTGAAGACGCCATGCTCAATCTCCTCCGTTTCGAGTCATCCGACCCTCGACAACTTATAAGTTATAAGATATCTGGTTGAGCCGCAAGGACAATCATCCGCTCTTAGGAAACAGGAAATGCTGCACAATTCGGCTCGGGCAATCGACATGAGCCTGCATCTGCATTCGCAGACGGACCCGCGGCGGCACGAGCAGGATGGGCCGCTGATCATCTCGGGCGGCGACGGCGTCTATGTCCGCGATGATGCCGGAAACCGCTATATCGAAGGCATGGCCGGCCTATGGACGGCATCGCTCGGTTTCAACGATCAGAGATTGGCCGCCGCTGCGGCTGCCCAATTCGCCAAGCTCGCCAACTACCATACGTTCAACCATCGTTCGAACGAGCCCTGCATCGATCTGATCGAGCAGCTCGCGGCGGTCTCGCCAATTCCGGACTGCAGGATATTCCTGGCCAATTCGGGCTCCGAGGCCAACGATTCCATGGTCAAGCTAGCCTGGTACCATCAGGCGGCGCGCGGCAAGCCTGAGAAGCGGCGCATCATCAGCCGCAACGGCGCCTTCCATGGCAGCACGGTGATGGGCGCAGTGCTGAGCGGCCTGCCGCACATGCACCGTTCGTTCGGCATGAACACCGATGACGTCCTCTTTGCCGGCAAGCCGCATTTCTACCGCGAGGCGCGGGACGGGGAGAGCGAGGAGGCGTTCGCCGATCGGCTGATCGCCGAACTGGAGGCGATGATCCTGGCGGCCGGCCCCGAGACGATCGCGGCGATGATCGCCGAGCCGGTGATGGGGGCGGGCGGTGTCGTCGTGCCGCCGCAAGGTTACTTCCCCAAGCTGCGCAAGCTGCTCGACGAGCACGACATCCTGCTTCTGGCCGACGAAGTGGTCTGCGGCTTCGGCCGTACGGGCAATTGGTTCGGCAGCCAGACTTTCGGTTTCAAGCCCGACATGTTCTCGGTCGCCAAGGGTCTGTCCTCGGGCTATCTGCCGATCGCGGCGGTGGTCGTGTCGGACGCGACCTACCAGGCGATCGCGGACGAAGGGCACCGGAACGGCGTCTTTGGGCACGGCTTCACCTATTCAGGCCATCCCGTCGCCTCGGCCGTCGCCGCCGAAGCGTTGCGCATCTATCACGAGATCGATGTCGTCGGCCGTGCCCGGACGCTGGGCGCGCAGATGTTGGAAGCGCTTCGCAACGCGCTTGCCGACCATCCGATGGTCGGCGAGATCCGCGGCGTCGGCCTGCTGGCCGGCATCGAGCTGGTCGCCGACCGGCGCACCAAACAGCGTTTTCCGGCCGAGGCCAGGGTTGGCGCACAGGTCGAACGCGCTTGCCGGCAACGCGGCATCATCCTGCGCAACATGGGCGACGTGTTGGCGCTCTGCCCGCCTTACATCATCGAGCCTGACCAGATCGACGAACTCGTCCGCGCGCTTTTTCTCGCCATCGAAGACACCAGGGAGAGCCTCTCGCTCTGAGGCTTGGCTGCCATGACAATCACCATCAGACAGGACAAAAGCATGTACCCAGAAGTCGAGCTTTTCATCGACGGCAAATGGGGACCGGCGGCTGGCGGCAAGACGCTCGAGGTTCGCAATCCCGCCACCGACGAAGTCATCGGCTCGGTTGCGGTGGCTGGCGCCGCCGATCTCGACCGGGCGCTCGCAGCAGCCGAACGCGGCTTCAAGATCTGGCGCAAGGTCTCGGCCTTCGAGCGCGGCAAGGTGATCCGAGAAGCCGCACGGCTGATGCGCGAGCGTGCCGGCAGGATCGCCGGCCTGCTCAGCCTGGAACAGGGCAAGCCGCTGAGCGAGGCGACGATCGAAGTTCTGGCCTCGGCCGATATCCTCGACTGGTTCGCGGAGGAGGGGCGTCGCACCTATGGGCGCATCGTGCCGGCGAGAGCCAGCAACGTCCATCAACTGGTCGTGCGCGAGCCGGTCGGGCCGGTCGCGGCGTTCACGCCGTGGAACTTCCCGGTGTCGCAGACGATCCGTAAGATCGGCGCCGCGCTCGCCACCGGATGCTCGATCATCGTCAAGCCACCGGAAGAAACGCCTGCCTCGCCCGCCTGCCTTGCCGACGCCTTCAAGGATGCCGGGCTTCCCGACGGCGTGCTCAATCTCGTCTATGGCAACCCGCCGGAGATTTCGAGCTGCCTGATCCCGCATCCGGTGATCCGGAAGGTGTCCTTCACAGGCTCCGTCCCCGTCGGCAAGCAACTCGCGGCGCTCGCCGGCCAGCATATGAAGCGCGTAACGATGGAACTCGGCGGGCATGCGCCGGCGATCGTCTTCGACGACGCCGACCTCGACAACGCGGCGGCCCTGCTGGCGGCTGCCAAGTTCCGCAATGGCGGCCAGGTCTGCGTCTCGCCGACGCGTTTCCTTGTCCAGAAGAAATCCTACGCGCCGTTCGTCGACAAGCTCGTCGGCCATGCGCGCGCCATCAAGGTCGGCGACGGGCTGACCGAGGGCACCCGCATGGGGCCATTGGTCAATGAACGGCGGCTGCAAGCCGTCGAGGCGATGATTTCCGAAGCGGTGGCCGAGGGCGCCAAGCTCGAGACCGGCGGCAAGCGCATCGGCAACAAGGGCGCTTTCTTCGAGCCGACCGTGCTCAGCGACCTGCGCCCCGGCATGCGCATCATGAACGAGGAGCCATTCGGTCCGGTGGCGCTGGCGATGCCGTTCGCGACGTTCGACGAGGCGGTGGCCGAGGCAAACCGGCTGCCCTACGGGCTCGCGGCTTACGCCTTCACCCGTTCGCTGAAGACGGCGACCGAGCTTGGCGCGGAGATCGAGACCGGCATGCTGACGACGAACCATCTCGGCCTGGCGCTGCCGGAAGTACCCTTCGGCGGCGTGAAGGACAGCGGCTACGGTTCCGAAGGCGGCTCGGAAGCGCTGGAAGCCTATCTCGTCACCAAGTTCATCAGCCAGGCGGGATTCTAGTGGTTCCCGCCAGTGCGTGGGCTAGGCGAACATCTCGGTGTGTTGTTCGAGCTGCAGGCGGGTGCGACGGATGTGGCCGTAGAGAATGAGGCCGGCCTGTTCGCCGTCACGCCGCTTCAGCGCTTCGAGGATCAGTCGATGCTCGTGATGCACCGCAGCCATGCCGCCCTTGCCGACCGATGCGGCGAAAGCGCGGCGGTATTGCTGGGTGGTGTTCCAGAATTTGTGGATCATCTGGGCGAGCTGAGGCATTCGCGCGCCCTCATAGCTCAGGAGATGAAACTCGCGGTCGAGCTGCAGGAACTCGTCGATGCCGTCAGCGGCCTCGATGCGCGAGACGAGGTCTTCCAGGCGCGCAAGCGTTTCGGGCGAAAGGTTGGCGCTGCTTTCGGACAGCGCCAGCGGCTCCAACCGCTCGCGGATCTTGTAGATCTCGATGCATTCGGCGCGGTCGAGCTTGGAAATCCAGGCGCCGCTGTTGGGCACGAGGATGACCAGCCCCTCGCTTTCCAACTGCCTCAGCGCCTCGCGCACCGGAATGCGGCTGATACCGTACTCTTCGGCGAGCTCCTCCTGGCGGACGCGGCTGCCCGGCCGCAGCCGCCCCGACAGGATGGCGTCGCGCAGCGCATCGGTGACGCGGCCGCTGGCCAGGGCGGCGCCGTTGCCCTCGGTTCCGCCGCTTGTGCGTCTGCCGGCCATGATCTCAATTCCCCGCATCGTGTCGATCCCGAAGATGTTAGTGCATCGGTGAGCGGGTGGGAATCGGCACGAACCAACCACTCACAGGTGAGGGCTGGCGGGATGCCAGAGCCGGCGGTCCGTCTCGCGCTCATAGGCCTTGCCCTCGGGGAAGGAGACCAGCTCGAGCTGCATGCCCCAGGGGCTCAGGAAATAGACCCAGCTCTGACCGGCGCTCGGCCCCTCGATGCGCACCGTCGGCTCGCCGAGCACACGCACGCCATGCGATCTGAGATAGGCGACAGCCTCGCCGATATCGTCGACATAGAAGGCGAGGTGGTGTCCGCCGACGTCACTGTTGCGGGGCTGGGTGCCGTTCCGGCCGGGGGCGGAATATTCGAAGATCTCGAAGTTGGAGCCGTGACGGCAGCGCAGGAATTTGAGCCGCTTCATCACCGTCCGGGGGTGGACGTTGAGATGGGTTTCCATCCAGTCGCCGTCGGACTGGAAAGGCCCGAGCTCGTAGAACGGCTCGCAGCCGATCACCTCGACGAAGAAACGGACGGCTTCGTCGAGATCGGGCACGGTGAAACCGATATGCTCGGTGCCGCGCAGTCCGGGCAGGCCTTTCATGGTATCCGTCGCTTCCATGCTCATGATCGGTACGATATCTCGCAATTCCTGCGGAAACGTATCCAATTGATGGCCTTTGGCAAGGGAAATAGCCGTTCTGGCCGAATAAATCGACGTCATTGTATCCAATACTAGCGCCGCTTTGGAGGAGGTTTGCATGAACGACAGGACAGCCTACGATCCCGCATTGGGCATAGCCTTTGTCAACGGAAGCTACGTGCCGCTCGCCGAGGCCACGATCCCGATCACCGACCGGGGTTTCGTCCGGTCCGATTCGACCTATGACGTCACCCATGTCTGGAAGGGCCGCTTCTTCAGGCTCGACGATCATCTCGAGCGCTTCCTGGCTTCGATGCGCGCCCTGCGCATGAGCCTGCCGCTGTCCAAGGCGGAAATGGCCGATATCCTCGTCGAATGCGTGCGCCGCAGCGGACTTCGCGACGCCTATGTGCAGATGACCTGCACACGCGGCGTGCCGCCGGCAGGCACGCGCGATCCGCGGCTTTGCCAGAACCGGTTCTATGCCTTCGCGCAGCCTTTCGTCTGGATCGCCAATGACGAGCAGCGCCGCGACGGGCTGAAGATGGTGGTGAGCTCGGTGCAGCGCATCCCGCCCGAATCGCTCGATCCGCGCATCAAGAATTTCCACTGGCTCGATCTCACCATGGGCATCTTCGAGGCCTACGACAAGGACGCCGTCGTCGCCGTGCTCAACGACGGCAAGGGCAATGTCACCGAAGGCGCGGGCTTCAACGTCTTTTCGGTGAAGGGCAATGTCGTCGCGACGCCGGACCGCGGCGTCTTCGAGGGCATGACGCGCCGCACGGTGATCGAGATGGCCGGCGAAGCAGGCGTGACCTGCGAGGTGCGGCCGCTGCCGATCGAGGAACTGCGCGACGCCGACGAGATCTTCATCTCCAGCTCCGCCGGCGGCATCATGCCGGTGACGGTGCTTGACGGCCGCATCTACGGCAACGGCAAGCCCGGACCGATCACCAACCGCATCCACGATCTTTACTGGGCAGCACACAGGGCGGGTCCGCTCTGCACGCCGGTCAGTTACGAGACGGCCGCATGAGCGCGCAAGCACAACGCGTCTTCCTGGTGACCGGCGGCACGCGCGGTATCGGCGCGGCCTGCGTCGAGCGGCTGGCGGCGGATGGCGCGCGGGTCGTCTTCACCGGGCGCGACCGGGCCGCCGCCGATGATGTAGTTGCAGCGGTTCCCCGTGCGGTCTTTGCCGCCGGCGACGCGACTAGCGAGGCCGACTGCAAGCGCGCGGTCGACGTCGCGCTGGAGCTTGGCAGGGGCCGTATCGCCGGCCTGGTCAACAATGCCGGCGCCGGCGGGCGCGGCGCCTTCGACCGGACGACGCTCGACGATTGGAACAGGACGATGACGGCCAACGCGACCTCGGCATATCTGTTCACGCGTCATGCGCTCGCGGGCCTGCGGGCCGCTCGCGGCGCCGTGGTGACGATCTCGTCGGTGGCCGGCCTGGTCGGCGAGGAGGGGCTTGCGATCTACACCGCCTCCAAGGCAGCGCTGATCGGTCTGACACAAGCGCTGGCGCTCGAATATGGCTCGGAGGTGCACTTCAACGCTGTCTGCCCGGGTCAGATCGCAACGCAGATGATGGCAAAGACGCTGGCCATTCCGGGCCGGCGCGAGAAGCTGGAAAAGCGCATTCCCGCGGCGCGCCTCGGCACACCGGAAGATGTCGCGGAGGCGGTCGGCTGGCTGCTGTCTCCCGCGGCGGGCTTCGTCAACGGTGCGGTGCTCAGCGTCGACGGTGGCGAGACCGCCGGCTTCATGACGCCGCGCGACGATCCGAAGGCCTGACTTTCAGCCAAGCGGCCGACCTTGGTCGGCCATCGCCTGGCGCAAGCCGCGCTCGATATCGGCGGGCCGCGCGCATGCGGCGGCCTCAAGAACCTTGGAGATACTAGGCGAAGCCTCGCCGCCATGGACACGCTGGATCGGCTGGTCGAGCCAGTCGAAGCAGCGGTTCTGGATCTCGGCGGCGAGCAGGCCGCCATAAGACGTGCCGCGCGCGCCTTGCTCGACCACCAGCACATTGCCGGTCTTGCGGATCGAAGCTTCGATGGTCTTCCAGTCCAGCCCGGCGCGATCGAGCGAGCGCAGGTCGATGATCTCGGCGTCGACACCGAGACGTTCGACCGCTTCAAGCACTGGCCGCACCATGGCGAGGTAGGTGAGGATCGTCATGGCCGTGCCCTGGCGCACCACCTTGGCCTTGCCGAGAGGGATGAAGTAATCGAGGTCGTCGATCGGCGCCGGTCCGGTCGAATTGTAGAGATCGACATGCTCGATGACGAGCACCGGGTCCTTGCAGCGCAGGGCGCTGTTCATCAGGCCGACATAGTCGAAGGGCGTCGAAGGGGCGACGATGCGCCAGCCGGGCGAGGTGGCGAAGATGCCGGCCGGATCCATGGAGTGCTGCGAACCGTAGCCGGTGCCCATGGCGACCTTGGTGCGCAGCACCAGCGGCACGTCGATATCGCCGCCGAACATGTGGCGCGCCTTGCCGATCTGGTTGAAGATCTGGTCGGCGGCCACCCACATGAAGTCCGGATACATGAACTCGACAACCGGAATATAGCGGCCATCCATGGCGATGCCGCCGCCGAGCCCGGTAAAGGCGGCTTCGCTGATCGGCGTGCCGAGCACCCGGTCCGGGAAAGCGGCGGCAAGACCGCGCGTCGCGCCGTTCGTACCGCCCTTCAGCCGATGCACATCCTCGCCCATGATCACGATCCGGTCGTCCGTCGCCATGCGCCGCTGCATCACATTGGCGACGGCGTCGATGAATTTGGCGTTGCCGTCGATCGCGCCGCCGAAGGTTTCCAATTCCTCGGTGCGCGTCCTCGCGAATTCCGAGAGGTCGCCGCGTATGCCGTGGTCGCGGAAACCTTCGTCCGGCCAGAGCGCGGGCTTGATGCGGTTTTTGCCGTCCACCTGCTCGACGAGTTCGGCGGCGACATCGGCCATCAGCGCAAGCGCGCGTTCGCGCAGAGCGGCAACGCCCGAGCTGCCGATGATCTGACGCTGTTCCATTTCGCTCGCCAGCCGGTCGAGCGGGTCGCGCGCCCGCCAGGCCGCTTCCTCCGCCTTGTCGCGATAGCCGAAGGCGCTGCCGGGCAGAGGGCCGTTCTGATGGAAGTAGCGATAGACGTCAGCCTCGATGATGGCCGGCCCGCCGCCGTTTCGCATCAGCTCCATGGCTTCCTTCGTCGCAAGATAGACGGCGAGGGGATCCATGCCGTCGACTTTCCAGGCGGGAATGGCGAAGGCCGATCCGCGTGCCGACAGGCGCGGCTCGGCGGTCGCTTCCTCGACATGGGTCGAGACGGCATAGCGGTTGTTCTCGATGAAGAAGCAGAGCGGCAGCTTCCAGGCGGCGGCGATGTTCATCGTCTCCAGCACCGAGCCGATATTGACCGCGCCGTCGCCGAAATAGGCAAAGGCGACGTCGCCTTTGCCGGCCCGCTTGTGCGCCCAGGCGGCACCGGCCGCCAGCGGCACGCCGCCTCCGACGATCGCGTTGGTGCCGAGATTGCCGGCCTCGGCCCAGCGCAGATGCATCGAGCCGCCGCGTCCCCGGCAAAAGCCTTGCGCCAGGCCGAGGATCTCGGCGAGCGACCTCTTGGCCAGACCGCGGATTGCCGATGAGAACTCCGCCGCGGGCAAGAGGCCGTCGGGCGCGACATAACGGATCGACTTGGCGAGAAACTGGTGATGCGCGCGATGGGATCCATTGATCTGATCGCCAGCGCGCATCAACGCGGCCGAGCCGACGGCGCCGCCTTCCTGGCCGACCGCGGAATGGGCCGGACCGTGCACCAGGCCCAGGCCGGCGAGCTCCAGCACTTTCTCCTCGAAGGCGCGGATGAGATGGGCCGAAACCAGCATCGATTCCAGCGCGGTCGGATCGGCGTCGTCCCAGTCGGCGCGTGTCGTGCGCAGTTCGCGCCAGGGGGCTGATGGGGCCAATGTTGCGTAGTCGGGCATCAGGACTTCCTGGCGGGCTCGCGGCTGGGTTGAGAAGCGTATTGGATACGATATAGACGTTTATTGCCTTTTGAAAGGCGAAAATTGCCAAAATAGGTTTGCCATTGGATACAATGAATATGTCAGCTTTCGTCGCGGTAGGCGCGGGTACCGACCGGCCTTGAATGCTGCGCGTCGGCGCCGTCAGTCCGCCTCAGGCGCGAGAATGCGTGTCACATGTTCGGCAATCGCCAGGCTAGAGGTCAGGCCGGGGCTTTCGATGCCGAACAGATTGACCAGCCCGGAGCTTTCATGGGTCGTGGCATCCTGGATGACGAAGTCGCTGTTTTCTTCACCGGGGCCGGAGAGTTTCGGCCGAATGCCGCTATAGGCCGGCTGCAGGCTGTCGTCGGCCAGATCCGGCCAGTATTTGCGGATCGCATCGTAGAAGCGTTTGCCGCGCGCCGGATCGACGCGGTAGTCGAGCGTGTCCGTCCATTCGACGTCGGGCCCGAACCGAGCCGTGCCGCCGAGATCAAGTGTCAGGTGGACGCCAAGCCCGCCCGGTTCAGGCACCGGGTAGACCAGCCGCGAGAAGGGCGCCCGGCCCACCACCGAGAAGTAATTGCCCTTGGCGTAGCGAAGCGTCGGCAAAAACCGCCGGTCGAAGCCTTCGAGCGAGCCCGCCAGCGCAACGGCGCCGAGGCCGGCCGCGTTGACGAAGCGCGACGTCGCGATCTCGAAACCCTCGCCGCTTGCCGTGTCCATCGTCTGGAGCACGATGCGGCCGGCATCGATGCGGCCCGAAACGATGCGCGTGTTGAGCGACAACATGGCGCCGCTTTCCTCGGCGTCGCCGAGCAAGGCGAGCATGAGCGCGTGGCTGTCGATGATGCCGGTGGAGGGCGATAACATGGCTTTCGTGCAATGAAGCGCCGGCTCCAGGGCCTGCGCTTCAGCCGCGGTAACGAAGCGCAAATCTTCCACGCCGCAGGCTGCGGCGCTGGCGCGGATCGCGGCAAGCACGGGTTCTTGGGCCTCGTCGGTTGCGACGATCAGCTTGCCGGAGCGCCGATGCGGGATAGCGCGTTCCGCGCAGTAGCGGTAGAGCATGTCGCGGCCGGCGACGCAGAGCCGGGCCTTCAGCGATCCTTGCGGATAGTAGATGCCGGCATGGATCACTTCCGAATTGCGCGAGCTCGTCTCGGTGCCGATGGCATCCGCCGCCTCGACGATGAGCGTGTCCAGGCCGCGCGCGGCCATCTTGCGCGCAATCGCCAGACCGACGACGCCGGCACCGGCGACGATGCAGTCGATCTGTTCCATTCTCAGCCCGCCTTGGCCGTGTCGGCGGCGCGCCTGCTGAACAGCCGTTCGAGAATCACGTTTCCGCCCTCGGTGATGTCGGCGATGATCGCACGTTCGGCGGCATCGGCATCTTTCCTTTCGACCGCGGCGAGCACTGCGTGGTGATTGTCGATCATGGTCCTGCCGCCTTCATGATAGGATTCCGCAATCAGGGGACCCATCTGCAGCCACAGCCGGTTCAGGATGCCGCGTAGCACAACCATGTCGCCGATGTCGGCAAGCGCGAAATGGAAGGTCTGGTTGAGCTCCAGCGCTTCCGTCCAATTCCTCTCGGTAATGGCGCTTTCGTTGCGGGCAATCAGATCGCGCAGCCGCTCGACATCCCTGGCCGTCGCCTTGAGCGCGGCCTCGCGCGCGGCGAGGCCTTCGAGCTTCAGCCTGATCTGGCGGATCTCCCGATAGCGTTCCAGCGTGATGATGGGCACGCGCACCTCGCGCGCCGATTTCTGCACCAGCGCCTCGTCCTGGATCAGGCGCAGGATCGCATCCCGCACCGGCGTGACGCTGGTTCCGAGCGATTGGGCGAGGTCGCGGATGGTCAGCCTGGCATCCGGCGCGAAGCGTCCCTTGACCAGCGCCTCGGCGACGCGCGCATAGACGGTCTCGCCGAGATTTTCGCGCTCGAGCGTTTCGAAGCTGAAGCTCGCCATGCCGTTCCCGTCCCATTTTTGGCTGCCGGCCCAAAAGGGCTTGACAGTATATCTTATAAGAAACATGATGCATCAAACAGCATAAAGCAAGAGGGAACTGCGACCCTTGGACGAGGGGGAGGCAGGGCAAATTCCCGCTTGGACGCCTGCAGACAGGAGCCGTGATGGACGCCAGACCGAATTCCCCCGAAGCCCGCGACATCCGCTATCACCTGCATGGCTATACCAATGCCCGCAAGCATCAGGAGACGGGTCCGCTGGTCATCGAAAAGGGCGATGGCATCTATGTCGAGGACATTGCAGGCAATCGCTACATCGAGGCGATGGCGGGCTTGTGGAGCGTCGCCGTCGGCTTCTCGGAAAAGCGTCTGGTGGACGCTGCGACAAGGCAGATGTCGAAGCTGCCCTTCTATCACGACTTCGGCTCGAAGGCGCATTCGCCGCTGATCGACCTTGCCGAGCAGCTGGTGCAGATGGCGCCGGTGCCGATGAGCAAGGCCTATTTCACCAATTCCGGCTCCGAGGCCAACGATACCGCGATCAAGATGATCTGGTATCGGTCGAACGCGCTCGGCCAGCCGGCGCGCAAGAAGATCATCAGCCGCAAGCGCGGCTATCATGGCGTCACCATCGCCTCGGCGAGCCTGACCGGGCTGCCCAACAATCATCTCTCCTTCGACCTGCCGATCGCCAATATCCTGCACACGTCGACGCCGCATCATTGGCGCGACGCCCAGCCCGGCGAGAGCGAAGAGCAGTTCTCCGCACGGCTCGCCGACGAGCTGGAACAGCTGATCCTTGCCGAGGGGCCCGAAACGATCGCCGCCTTCATCGGCGAGCCGATCATGGGCGCCGGCGGGGTCGTCGTTCCGCCCGCCGGCTATTGGGAAAAGATCCAGGCGGTGCTGTCGAAATACGACATCCTGCTGGTGGCCGACGAGGTCATCTGCGGCTTCGGCCGCACCGGCGAGATGTTCGGTTCGCAGACATTCGGCATCAAGCCCGACATCATGGTGCTGTCGAAGCAGATTTCCTCCTCCTACCTGCCGATCTCGGCGCTCATCATCAACGACAAGGTGTTCGAGCCGATTGCCGACGAGAGCGACCGCATCGGCACGTTCGGCCACGGCTTCACCGGCGGCGGTCATCCGGTCGCCGCGGCCGTGGCGCTGGAGAACATCAAGCTGATCGAGGAGCGCGACCTGGTCGGCAATGCGCGCAAGGTCGGCGCGCATCTGCAGGCGCGGCTCAACAAGCTCGCCTCGCATCCACTGGTGGGCGAAGTGCGCGGCGTCGGTCTCATCGCCGCCGTCGAGCTCGTCGCCGACAAGGCAAGCAAAGCGCCGTGGGGCAAGCCGGCGGCGCTCGGCGCGCTGGTCAACGGCTTTCTGCAGCAGAACGGCGTCATCTCGCGCAATATGGGCGACGCGATCGCCTTCTGTCCGCCGCTGATCATCACCGAAGCGCAGGTCGACGCCTTGGTCGATGCTTTCGAGCGTTCGCTCGACGCCGCCCTGCCGCAGGTTCGGGCGCAGGGCTAAGCCAGCCTATGCAGTCGAAACGACCTGTCGGGTGAGCGGCCCGTCGTGCATTGACACATAAGATATACGATGTAAGTTGCGGATTGTGTGAGCTGAATAGGCTGAATGGATACATTTATGCGAAATTCAGCGTTTGGAGTTTGAAATTCCAACGAAGAAGTGGCAGATTGGATACAAAACTGATCGGGCTAAACCGGTCGATCGGGTCAACAACTCCAGGCCCTCCAAGGGCAGCTGTTCAAATGGGAGACTGATATGAGTGGATTGAAGAAGTCACTGGCTTTGGCGCTGTCGGCGACGGTGCTGTCGGCCGGAATGGCACATGCCGCCGACTGGTGGCCGTTCAAGATCGCCTCGGCGAAGGATGGCGACCTCAAGAACGTGGGAGAGATCGAATACAAGCCGCTCGACAAGGCAGAGAAGCCCTGGAAGCTCTGCGTGCTCTTCCCGCATCTGCAGGACAGCTATTGGGTGTCGGTGGACTACGGCCTCGTCGAGGAGGCCAAGCGCCTGGGCGTCAAGGTGACGGTGCTGCAGGCGGGTGGATACACCGCGCTGCCGAAGCAGATCTCGCAATATGACGACTGCGTTGCGGCGGGCGCCGACGCCATCCTGATCTCGGCGATCTCGGAAGCCGGCGTGGCAGCCAAGATCAACGAGGGCATGGGCAAGGGCATCGTCAACATCGCCGTCGCCAACCCGATCCTCGAGACGCCGATCACCGCCCGCATCACGCCCGATTTCTACCAGAAGGGCTTTCAGACCGGCGAGTATGTGAAGAAGTTCCTCGGCGACAAGCAGGGCACCGCCGTGGCGTTCCCGGGCCCGCAGGGCAGCGGCTGGGCCGAAACCTACATGAACGGCTTCCGCGACAGCACCAAGACCGGCAACATCAAGCTGGTCGGCGAAATGTTCGGCGAGGCCAGCGTGCCGGCGCAGCTCAAGCTGGTCGAGGATGCGCTGCAGACCCATCCGGACGTCAACGTCATCTGGGGCGGCGCGCCGACGGCGGAAGCCGCGATCGGCGCCGTCGCCGACGCCGGCCTGAGCAACGTGACGATCATGTCCTCCTACGAGAACCAGACCATGCTGAAGGCCGTCAAGGACGGCTCGGTGCTGGGCTTCGCCACCGAGTATCCGGTCATCATGGGACGCATCGGCGTCGACCTCGCGGTTCGCGCGCTGGAAAAGAAGGATCACGAGAAGGTCCTGCTGGTTGCCCCCGGCATCGTTACCAAGGACAATGTCGACAAGATCGACACGACCCAGATCTTCGCGCCGGACAACTGGCGCCCCGAGTTCTCGGTCGAATAGCGTAGCCGCTTACGCGGCCCGCACATCGCGGTTGGATCGCGATCCTCCCGGCCTGGCCGCTTCGTCGGAAGCGGTCAGGCGACTTAGCTCGCCAGCCTTGGGTTTTTGGATGCTGGAAGTTACAGGGTTCACCAAGAGATTCCGCGGCATCGCCGCGCTCGACAATGTCGACTTCTCCCTCAATGAGGGCGAGGTCCACGCGCTGCTTGGCGAAAACGGCGCCGGCAAGTCGACGCTCATCAATCTCATCGCCGGCACCTTCCCGTGGGCGGAAGGCGTCTACCGCATCAATGGCCGCACCATCACGAGCCTGACGCCGCAGGTGGCGCAGGAGATCGGCATCGCCGCCGTTTTCCAGGAATTCAGCCTGGTGCCCGACCTCACAGTGGTCGAGAACATCTTCCTCGGCCGCGAGCAGTCGTCCGGCCTGTTCCTCAAGCGCAAGCAGATGCGGCAGGCGGCGGCGGAGCTGCTGGACAGTCTCGGCTTCCATCTGCCGCTCGACGAGAAGGTCGCCTTCCTGTCGCGCGCGCAAAAACAGATGGTCGAGATCGCCAAGGCGTTGCGCATGCGGCCGAAGGTGCTGATCCTCGACGAGCCCACGGCCTCGCTCACCGACGGCGAGGCGGAAAAGCTCTTCAATGCCGTAGCGCTGCTGAAAGCGCGCGGCGTCGGCATCATCTATGTCTCGCATCGCATGAGCGAGATCCGCAATCTCTCCGACCGCGTCACCGTGCTGCGCGGCGGCAAGAAGATCGGCACGGTTGTCACCGCTGAAATTTCGGACGAGGGCCTGATCGAGATGATGGTCGGCCGTCCGGTCGAGCAGCTGTTTCCGAGGATCGAGCACAAGCCCGGCCCGGTCAGGCTCGAGGTGCGCGACCTTACAACCGAGAAGCGCTCTGTCATCGGCGCTTCCTTCACGGCGCGGGCGGGCGAGGTGGTCGGCCTTGCCGGTCTCGTCGGCTGCGGGCGCAGCGAACTTTGCCGCGCCGTCTTCGGTCTCGAGACCATCGAGGCCGGCGCGATCATGCTGGGCGACAAGGCGGTCGAGCGGCCGACGCCCACGTCGATGCTCGCCGCCAATGTCTGCTATTTCCCGGCCGACCGCGGCTCGGAGGGTCTGGCGCTGGCGCGCTCGGCGCGCGAGAACGCAACCATGAGCTCGCTCGACCTGCCGGAACTGTCGTCCGGGCCGGTGCTGAAATTCTGGCGCGAGAACGAGACGATCAAGACGCCGCTCGCCAATCTTGCGCTCAGACCCATGGCGCCCGAGCGCAAGGCGTCCGCCTTCTCCGGCGGCAACCAGCAGAAGCTGATGCTGGCGCGCGGGCTGATGAAGCCGTTCGACGTCTACCTATTCGACGAGCCGACCGTCGGCATCGACGTCGGCGCCAAGGCCGATGTCTACAACCTCATCAAATCGCTGGTCGAGGCCGGCGCCTCGGTGGTGGTCTCGACATCCGAATTGCCGGAGCTGATCAATCTCGCCTCGCGTGTCTATGTCATGCATGAAGGCAAGGTGGTCGCCGAGCTTGCCCAGCACGAGCTCAGCGAAGCCCAGGTCCTGTCCCACTATTTCGGAGGGCGCGCATGAGCTCGGAAACGGCGACCATGACCGTTGCCAACGCGCCATCGCATCGCGCCAGCCGGCTCGACCGCTTCCTCATGCAGGGCGGCATCGTCATCACCTTCCTGATCGTGGCGGTGGTCGCGACCGCACTGATCGAGCCGCGCTTCCTCAACCGGCTCAACCTGCTCAACGTCATGCGCAATTTCGCGCTGCTGCTCATTCCGTCGCTGGCGCAGATGCTGGTGATGACGGCCGGCGGCTTCGACCTCTCCGTCGGCGCGGTGGTGGCGGCGACCTCGGTGGTGACGGCTGCCGTGATGCTCGTCGGCAGCGGCTATTTCCCAGGCATGGAGCTGGTCGTCATCCTTGCCTCGCTGGTCATCGCGCTCGGCGCCGGCGCGCTTGTCGGGCTGGTCAATGCCGGGCTTGTGGCGACCTTCTCGCTCTCGCCCTTCATGGTGACGCTGGCGATGATGTCGGTGCTGATGGGCATCGCGCTCTATTTCACACAAGGCATCCCGATCTACGGCGTGGCCGACTTCTTCATCGCCAATGTCGGACGCGGCCAGTTTCTGGGCCTGCCGATCGTGCTCTGGGTCGGGTTGGCGGTGCTTGCCGCCTGCATCGTCATGCAGCGCTTCACCGCGCTCGGCCGCCATATCTATGCGGTCGGCAGCGACCAGCGCTCGGCGCGCTTGTCGGGTGTCGCCACCGGCCGCACGCTGATGGCGGCCTATATGCTTGCCGGCCTGCTCGCCGCGCTCACCGGCTTCCTGATGACGTCGCGGCTCGGCTCCGGCCAGTCGACGATCGGCGGAACCCTGGCGCTCGAAACCATTGCCGCCGCCGTCATCGGCGGCGTCTCGCTGCGCGGCGGCGTCGGCCGCGCAGAACTGGTGGCGCTCGCAGCGCTGTTCCTGTCGGTCATCGCCAACGCGATGAACCTGGTGCAGGTCGACAGCAAGTACCAGACGCTGGTGCTCGGCGCCGTCTTGATCATAGCCTTGGCCATCGAACGGCTTCTGCTGAGGAAGCGGCAGTCATGAGCATGGAGGCCAAGACACAACCGATGGCTCAGAGCTCCGGCCTTTCGCTGAAAGAGATCTTGCGCGCGGCGCGCCTGCCGATCGCCATTGTCGTTGTCCTCATCCTGTTCGGCCTGGTCGAGCCGCGTGTTCTGTCCCTCGGCAATTTCCGCAACATCGCGCTGCAGGCGAGCTATCTTGCGATCTTCGCCATGGCGCAGACCATGGTGCTTCTGACGCGCGGCTTCGATCTTTCGCTCGGCTACACCGTCTCGCTGGTCAGCGTCGCCGCCTCGATGGCGATGGTGGCAATGGGCGGCGGCGATGTCTCGATCCTCTACGGCGTCGGCGCCGCGGTGCTGATCGCCGGTGCGATCGGCCTCGCCAACGGCGTGCTGATAGCCGGCATCGGCATCAACCCGCTGGTGACGACGCTCGGCATGGCCAACATGGTGCTGGCCTTGGCCTCGACGATCAGCGGCGGCTTCCCCGTTACCGGCCTGCCGAAGAGCCTCACCGCCGAATTCGCGCAGGGATCGCCGCTCTCGATTCCGATGCCGATCTGGATTGCCGCCCTGGTGTTCGTGCTCTTGTTCCTCGTGCTCAAGGCGACGCGCTTCGGCCGCAGCCTCTACATCATCGGCGCCAATCCAAGGGCGGCGGTCGCGGCGGGCATTCGCACCGTGCCGGTGCTGGTGCTGGCCTACACGCTATGCGCGCTGCTTGCCGCGCTCGGCGCGCTTCTGCTCACCGCGCGCACCGGCTCGGGTGAGCCCAATCTCGGCGGCAATCTCACATTGGAGGCGATCGCGGCCGCCGTGGTCGGCGGCGTGCGCCTTTCCGGCGGGGAGGGTGGCGTGGGCGCGGCCGTGCTCGGCGCGCTGTTCGTCACCGTGCTCTCCAACGGCATGAACCTCGTCCAGATCGACGGCTATCTGCAGCAGATCTGCCTGGGCGTCATCATCATCGTCAGCCTGATCGTCAATCGCGACGAAGCCAGGCGCTGATACTCCAACCTCTTCGGGAAGCTCGTATGGCCTATCAAGTTTGCATCGATATCGGCGGCACCTTCACCGACTGCCTTGTCTCGAACAGCAAGGGCGAGATCGCCATCTTCAAGTCGCCGACGACGCCCGGCGAATTCGAAAAGGGCTTCATCAACGTGCTGCATGTCGCGGCTGAGGGCTACGGCCTGAGCGGCGCCGACTTCATGAAGCAGATCGACCTCGTCGTGCACGGCTCGACCGTGTCGACCAACGCGCTGGTCGAGCGCAAGACGGTCAAGGTCGGCCTCATCCTGACCGCCGGTCACCAGGACATACTGGTGTTGCGCGAAGGTCCGCGCAAAGGCGCTTTCCAGTGGCGGCTGAACTATCCCGATCCCTATGTGCCGCGCCATCTCACCAAGACCGTCGCCGGCCGTATCGATGCCCGCGGTCGCGAGCTCGCGCCGCTTTCGCCGGATGACGTGCGCAAGGCCGCCGCCGAGTTTCGCGGTCTCGGCGTCGAGGCGATCGCCGTCGGCCTGCTGTGGTCGGTGGTCAATCCGGCGCATGAGCTCGCCGTGCGCGAGATCCTGAACCAGGAGTTGCCCGGCATCCCGGTGACGCTCAGCCATGAGATCAACCCGATGCCGCGTGAGTACAAGCGCATCATCGCGGCCGCGATCGATGCTTCCATCAACCCGATCGTGCGCACCTATATCGAGAAGCTGAAGACGGCGCTCGACGAGGAAGGTTTCGAAGGCGAGCTGCTGCTTGCCAACTGCGTCGGCGGCATGATGCCGTTGGCCGACATGATCCGGAAGCCGATCTACAGCGTCATGTCCGGTCCGACGCTGGCGCCGATGGCGGCGCTGGCGCTTTCCGACGAGCCCGACATCATCGTCGGCGACATGGGCGGCACGACCTTCGACGTCTCGGCGCTGCGCGACCACCAGATCATCGTCACGCCCGACAGCATGATCCACGACGATTCGCTCGGCATTCCCAAGGTCGATGTGCGCTCGGTCGGCGCCGGCGGCGGCTCGATCGCCTTCGTCGATGAAGGCGGCCTGCTGCAGGTCGGCCCGCGCAGCGCGGGCGCCCGACCGGGTCCTGCCTGCTACGGCCAGGGCGGCACCGAGCCGACAGTGACCGATGCCAATGTCGTGCTCGGCATCGTCGATCCGGATTATTTCCTCGGCGGCAAGATGCAGCTGAAGCGGGAGCTGGCGGAGGCGGCGGTCGACAAGATCGCGATGCGGCTCGGCGTGTCGCGGCAGGAGGCGGCCTACGCGATCTACACCACCAGCAATCACAACATGGTGGCGGCGATCGAAGAGATCACGGTGCGCGAGGGCATCAATCCGCGCGACTCCTTCTTCGTTTGCGGCGGCGGCGCCACCGCCATCCACATCGCCGAGATGGCCGACATCCTCGGCTTGAAGCGCTACATGGTGCCGCGCTTCATGGCCGGCCTCAGCGCTTTCGGCGGCCTGATCTCCGACATCCGCTCCGAAGAGAGCGCGGTGCTGCTCACCTCCGATGCCGACTTCAACGTCGCCGGCGTCAACGATGCGCTGAAGCGGCTGAAGCAGGCTGGCAACTACTTCCTCGCCGAAGCCGGCGTCGCGGTGGAGAATCGTCAGTTCGAGTTCTCCTTCCTCGGCCGTTACGAATACCAGTCCTTCGAGATCGAGGTCCCGTTCGAGGCAAAGGACGGCATGGTGTCCGAGGGCGATCTGCCGGGTCTAGTCGAAGCCTTCCACAAGATGCATGAGCGCATCTATTCGATCCGCGCCGACAATGACGTCGTCGAGTTCACGGCCTGGAAGCTGCGCGCCATCGGCAAGCGCTCCGGCCAAGACATCTGGCAGAAGAACACGCTGCCCGACCAGGTCGGCGCCATCGACCGGAAGGCCAAGCGCGGGATCTACCAGCAAGAGAGCGGGCGTGTCGAAACGGTGCCGGTCTACGAACTTGCGCAGTTGCGCGCGGGTGCGCAGGTTGCCGGCCCCTGCCTGGTCGAGGCCGAGACCTTCACCGCCTATCTCAAGGACCAGCACCAGGGCCAGATCGACCGTTACGGCAATCTCGTCGTGAACATCGCCTAGTCAAATCTACACAAGGGAACGATCCTATGGACTCCATCAACAGGCTCGAACTCGACGTCGCGGAACGGCGGGTCGACCCCTTTCTGATGTCGGTGCTGAAAAGCCGCTTCGAGGCGATCGTGCGCGAGATGACGCTGGTCGTCATGCGCGCCAGCCGCTCGGCCGTGATCAAGAACGCGCGCGACTTCTCCTGCGCCATCCTGACCTACGATCATCGGCTGGTCTCGGTCGAAGACGCGCTGCCGATCCACGTCATGTCTATGGACATGGCGACGCGGCCGCTGACCGACCTGTTCGACGACATCACGCAGGGCGACATCTTCCTCAACAACTGCCCCTACACCGGCGGCACCCATCACGCCGACCTGATCATGGCGATGCCGGTGTTCTTCGACGGCGAGCCGCTGTTCTGGGTCGTGGCGCTGTCGCACCACGCCGATACCGGCGCGCCGGTGCCGTCGACCTATCTCCCTTTCGCCAAGAACATCTTCGAGGAGGGGATGCATTTCCCTTGCGTGCGCGTCGCGCAGAACTACGAGGAGAAGAAGGACATCCTGCGCATCGGCACGATGCGCAACCGCGTGCCGGACATGTGGCTGGGCGACGTGCGCGCGCAGATCGGCGCCTGCCGCACCGGCGAGCGCCGCATCGGCGAATTGTTCGCGCGCTACGGCCGCGACACCATCCTCGGCTTCGTCGAAGACTGGTTCGACTACGGTGCGCGCTGCGCCAAGGCGGCGATCGCCAAGCTGCCGGCCGGCAGCTACAGCTACGAGACGCGCCATGACCCGGTGCCCGGCGTCGCCGACGAAGGCATTCCGGTCAGGGTGACGATCAATGTCGATCCGGAAAAGGGCGAGATCGTCGTCGACGTGCGCGACAACCTCGACAATGTGCCGGGCGGGCTCAACCTGTCGGAAAACACCGCAACAGGCTCCTGCCGGATCGGCGTTTTCAACAATCTCGACGAGAGCATTCCGCACAATGAGGGCGCGAAGTCGCAGATCAAGGTGCTGCTGCGCGAGGGAAGCGTCGTCGGCAAGCCGAAATATCCGGTCGGCACTTCGGTCGCCACCACCAACGTCAACGACCGCCTGATGATTGCCGGCAACTGCGTCTTTTCGCGCATGGGCGCGCCTTACGGCCAGGCCGAGAGCGGCTCGCACCTGCCGGCCGGCGTCGGCGTCATCTCCGGCGAGGATCCGTTCAAGCACGGCAAGTCCTATGTCAACCAGGTCTTCGTCGGCTATGCCGGCGGCGGCGCCCGCCATGGCTTCGATGGCTGGCTGACCTATTGCGGCCCGGCCAATGCCGGCCTCATTCAGCTCGACTCGGTCGAGGTCGACGAATCGATGTATCCGATCGTCATCGAGCGCCGTGGCGTGCTGCCTGGATCGCAGGGTTTCGGCGAGTTCGAGGGCGCGCCGGCGACCGGCGGCGTCTTCTATCCGCTCGACCACGACATGACGATCGTCTACGCCGCCGACGGCACCAGCTTCCCGCCGCGCGGCGTGCTGGGGGGCGGCGACGGCAAGGAGAGCGAGACGATCAAGCTTCGGGCCGACGAGAAGATCGTGTTGCCGGCCTTCAGCGAAGAGACGATCGAGAATGGCGCCCGTATCGAGTTCACCGCCTGCGGCGGCGGCGGTTACGGCGACCCGCTGAGGCGCGATCCGAAGCGTGTCGCGGCAACCGTCAATCGCGGCTGGCTGAGCCGCGAGGATGCCGAGACGGTCTACAAGGTGGTTCTGGTCGATGCCGACGAGCCTGGCCTGCTCAAGGTCGACGAAGCCCGTACAGCCGCCCTCAGAACCGTTTGACTCCGATAGAGCGTTTCACCGTTTCACGGAAACGGCGAACCGCTCTATCCCTTTGTTTTTACGCAATTCCGGACGGAAGGTTACGGCGAAGACGCCGAACTTAACCGCTCACACTTTTCCTGGAATTGCTTAGGCGCGGAACTGGTCTGCGAGAGACCTCGAATTCCGGGCCGGTGGTTGGAGAGGGAGCGCCTGCCCGGCGGTGTGCGATGCATGACGACCGACCCGTGCCGAGCCGCGGCCTGCCACCGATAGACGCTGCTCTTCTGCTCCTGGCAGCAGCGATCTATGGCGGCATCTTTCCGATCAACCGGCTGGCCGCCGAGACGCAATGGCCGCCTGTGGGTTTCGCCTTTGCCCAATCGCTTGCGGCAGGCGTGATCCTGGCTCTGGCGGCGGTAGCCGCCGGCGGTCGGTTCGCCGTCACCATCGGGCAGATGCGCACGTACCTGATCATGGGCGGCCTGGTGGTTGGCCTGCCGATCGGCATACTGGTGTCGGCCGCTCCGCATGTCGACGCCTCGGTGCTCACTCTGGTGCTTTGCCTATCTCCCATATTCACCCTCGCCATCGGCGCGCTGGCGGGCCTTGATCGCTTCGATTGGCGCACTTTCGCCGGCATGATGCTCGGAGTGGCCGGCGTGGCTGTCCTCGCGCTGCCCGGTGTAGGCGTTGTCGGCTCGGACGGCATCGTTTGGTTTCTGGTGGCCCTCATTGCCCCGGTCATGTTCGCTGCCGCCAACAATTGCGCCAAATGGCTGCGCCCCGAAGGTGCGTCCTCCGTAATGATGGCGGCCGGAACGTTGCTGGGAGGGGCCGTCGTTGCCGGCGTTGTCATGCTTGCGCTCGGCGGTGCGGCGTTGCCGTCCGAGTGGACGGGCAGGACCGCGATGCCGCTCGTCCTGGCGACGGCGATCAATGCCGTCTTCTTCGTCCTGTTCTTCGTATTGGTCGCTCGCATCGGGCCGACGCGCTTTTCGGTCTTCAACTATCTGGCCGTGGCCGCCGGCATCCTCTGGAGTCTGGCCGTCTTCGACGAACGACCGGCCGCCTCGTTCTGGGTGGCCCTGTTCCTGATGCTTGCAGCCATGTACCTGGTGCTGTCGCGCAAGCTCGACTGACCATCTGGTTACCCCTGGTCGGCCACGGCCTTTCACATGATGCCGAAGGTCTTGTAAGCATCCACCGCGCTCATTCCCTCGCGGATCGCCTTGGCCACGCGTTTTTCTCCGCGGACTTTTTCGAGGGCCAGGCGCACCACCTCTTCCTCGGCTTCAGCGGGGACAACAAGGACACCTTCCTTGTCGCCGAACAGCAGCGTTCCCGGCTCTATGCGCACGCCGCCGATTTCGAGCGCGCAGCGATAGTCGACGACCTTGCCGCGCACGCCCTGGTCCTGCGCGTAATAACCGGTGCAAAAGCAGGGAAATCCCAGCGCCTTGATGCCATCCGTGTCGCGGGCGAAACCGTCGACCAGCGCGCCATGCGCGCCGAGGATCTTCGCGCGGGTCGACATCAACTCGCCCCACAGCGCGTAGCGGGCCGAGGCGCCGCTGGCGACGTAGATTTCGCCGGGCTTCAGATCGTCCAGCGCTTCGAACATCAGCCCGAAGGGCTTTGCCATCAGCGGATTGCGCGTCGGCCCGTCGGAAGGAAAGATATCGGTCTCGAGCACCGGCATGGCCCGGCCGAGCAGGCGCGTGTTCTCGTCGACAGGCTTGAACACGGGCGGCAGGAACTGATGCTGCAGCCCCAGCGTGTCCATTACGTCGCCGACCACCGCAACGAAGAGTTCGGTTTCGAACAGGCGGTACATTTCGCCGTCGTCGGCATAGAGGCGCGTCGATCTGGTCATCAGGCTTGCATCCGGATGTTGGTGGATTGAATGGTCCGCGAAGGTCCCAGCGCTGCGGCATTCTGCACCAGCGCGCGCATATAGCCGAGCGCAAAGGCCTTCCCCGCGTGCCAGGGCGCGTCGCAGGACATTTCCGGCGTGTGGTCGGGGATGATGACGCCCTCATAGTTTTCGTCGCGCAGGATGCGGACGATCTCGGCCATGTCGATGTCGCCGTCGTCGACGAAGGTCTCGTGATAGTTCGGCACCTTGCCGCGCACGTTGCGAAAATGGATGTAGCCGATGCGCTTGCGTCGGGCGAAGCGCCGGACATGCCCGTAAATCTCGTCGGCGCCCGGCATTTCCTGCAGCGAGCCGAGACAGAGCTCCAGCCCGTTGGACGGTGAATCGACGATTTCCATCAGCCGGTCGTATTTTTCCGGCCGGTTGACGAGCCGCGCCGCGCCCCGCAGCGCTTCGGCCGGCGGATCGTCCGGATGCGCGGCGAGCACCACGCCGGCTTCCTCGGCTACCGGAACGACTTCCCGCAGGAAGGCGCCGAGCCGCTGCCAGAGCTCATCGCTGCTCACCGTCACCGGCGCGGCGGCCGGTCGGCCGGCGCGGTAGCGCATGTTCCAGACCACGCCGTCGGGGAGGGGCAAATCGGGGTCGATGGCCGCAAGGTCGAGCCCAACCGACATAGCCTCGCCGCGCGCGAAGGGCCCGCGCGACCAGCCCCAGACACCGGCGATGGAGAAGTTGTAGCCGATGCACGGGATGCCGGCGCGGCCGGCATCCTGGACAAGCCGCTTCAGCCCTTCGATCTGCTTCGCCCTGTCGGGACCATCGAGCAAAATGTCGGACCAGAAGCGCGGCGAGAAATTCTCGATCGCGGCGATTTCCAGCCCGTTGTCGCGCACGGTCCTGACCAGGCCGGCGAAGTCCTCGTAGTTCCACAGCGCATCGGTGGAACAATCGCCCCAGCCTTCCGTCTCGCTGCCGGCCGACAGCGAAGGATCACGCCCGCGAAAATAATTGGTGAGGTGGGCAACGATGTGGGTGGCGCCCGCCTGGCGGGCGAAGCGGAAATTGTCCGGTGTCAGCGACTCCCGGTAAAGGCCAAGTCCGATCTTCATGGTCATTTCACGCCAATGCCAGCGGTCAGGCCGCCATCTATTTTGTAGTCCGCGCCGGTGCAGAAGCCGGCCTTGGAAGAGCACAGAAAGGCGATGAGTTCCGCCACTTCCTCAGGCTCGCCGATGCGGCCGAGCGGATGCGCCGCGCCGAAGCGCCTGTAGGCTTCCTCGACGTCGGCATCGCTGCCGTTTTCGCCACGCGCTGCTTTCTCGAGGATCGGCGTGCGAATCGAGCCGGGGCTGACCGAATTGACCCGGATGCCGGCGGCCGCATAGTCGAGCGCCAGCGAACGCGTCAGCGTGTGGATGGCGCCTTTGGTGGTGGCATAGGCGGCGACATCCTGCTGGCAGGCGAAACCCTGCACCGAGGCGACGTTGACGATCGCCCCGCCGCCGCGCTTGATCATTTCCGGGATGCCGAAATGGGCGGTCAGATAGATCGAGCCGACATTGACCGTCATCGCCTTGTTCCAGGTTTCCCAGTCGGTCGTCGTGGCGGTTCCATAGGGATGGACCGCCGCTGAATTGACGATCACGTCGAGGCCGCCGAAGCGCGCCACGCCGGCAGCGACGGCGTCGCGGACCTGGCCTTGCACGGAGACGTCGGTGTCCACGACCAGCGTGCCGGCCCCTGAGCTTCCCAGCTCCGCTCGCATCGCGGCATTGGCCGAGCGATCGATGCCGCAGGCGACGATCGCGGCGCCCCCGGCGGCAAGGCGCCTGGCGGTTGCGAGACCAATCCCGGTCGTCCCGGTCACCAGCGCGACTTTGCCTTCAAAATCCTTCATTGCGGGAACTCCCTCAGTCATTGTCGGAAGCCGGTTCTTCCGGCAGGAATCGCAGGGCGAAATCGAGATGGCGGCTCATCAGATAGGCGTAAGCCAGCCTGTCGCGTGCGCGCAGCGCGGCTATGATCTCGCCATGCGCGGTACGGGTGTCGGCCAGCACCGGGCGCATTTCCTTGCCGATGGTCATGATCCGCAGGATCACGGGCGACAGGAAGGAATACATGTCGGTGAGCATGCGGTTGTCCGCCAGCCCGATCAGCGCCCTGTGGAAATTGAAATCGTTCTCGGCGGCTTCCTCGATCGAGCGGCTGTCGACGATCCGGGCATTGATCTCATCGAGCGCCTCTATCTGCTCGCTCGTGGCATTGAGCACGATGTGGTCGCCGATGCCGACCTCGATGATGCGCCTAAAACCCTGGATGTCGGCAAAGGACGAGCGCGAAACATCCATGTGGGCGGCGAAGAAATTCTGGATGGCGATGCTCTGCCCGTCGGCGAGCACCGCGCCGACGCGCGGTTTGGGCTCGATCAGTCCATAGGTGCGGATGGTGCGCAACGCCTCGCGCACCGTGTTGCGGCTGGCGCCGGTGATCTCGCTGAGCTCGCGTTCCGTCGGCAGCACGTCGCCGACATTGAGCTGTCGCGCGCGAATAAGGTCGAGGATCCGTCCTGCCGCAGTGTCGACCGCGGAGCTGCCGCCAGCGCGGCGGGCGCCGGCATTGTCGCGTCCCTGAGGGTTTTCCGACATCGATCCTCCTAATTGTTGGACCAACATATCGTATGATTTGTCGAAAACAACCGGTTTTGGCTTGATTCCCTAGTGAATTTTCTGGATCTGATCCAAGGAAGTAGCCGCTCACGAGCGCCAAATTTTAATTTGACTCCCATTGTGGTCCAACAATAAGTTGCCGACTTCTCACGGAGGAAAGCGGCAAATGGAACAGACTTGGCGCTGGTACGGTCCGGACGATCCGGTGACCCTCGATCACGTCAAACAGGCGGGGGCGACGGGCGTGGTCTCGGCCCTGCACGGCATCTATGACGGGCGCGTCTGGCCGCTGGAAAACATTCTCGAGCGCAAGCGGATCATCGAGGCGGCAGGACTGACCTGGTCGGTGGTCGAGAGCATTCCCGTCCACAACTCGATCAAGATCGGTTCGCCGGAGCGGCTCCGCTATGTCGGCTTCTACAAGGATACGATCCGCGCCCTGGCGAAGGCCGGCATCGCGACGATCTGCTACAACTTCATGCCTGTGGTCGATTGGACCCGCACGGATCTGGCTTACCGCCTGCCGACGACAGGTTATGCGCTACGTTTCGATGCGATCGATTTCGCCGCCTACGACCTCTTCGTGCTGAAGCGCCGAAATGCCGAGGCCGGCTACACGCCTGCGCGCATCGCCGAGGCGGAAGCGCGGCTGAAGGAGCTTAGCGACGAGAAAATAGACAGGATCGAGCGCAACCTCATCGCCGGCCTGCCCGCCACCGAGCGCGCCTACAACCGCGACAGCTTTCGCGAGGCCTTGGCCGACTACGATGCGATCGGGCCGAAGGAATTGCGCGAGAACCTGGCTTGGTTCCTGCGCGAGATCATTCCGGTGGCCGAACAGGAAGGGGTGCGCATGTGCATCCATCCCGACGATCCGCCATTCTCGCTCTACGGCCTGCCGCGCATCGTCTCGACCGCCGAGGATGCGCGCTTCATCCTCAATGCCGTCGACAGCCCGGCCAATGGCCTGACCTTCTGCACCGGCTCCTACGGCACGCGCGCCGACAACGACATCGTCGCCATGGTCAAGGAGTTCGCCAGCCGCATCCATTTCGTCCATCTACGCAACGTCACCATCGAGGATGACGGCTCTTTCCACGAGGCCGAGCACCTCGAGGGCGGCACCGACATGGCGCATGTCATCCTCGCGCTGATGCAGGAGGAGGCGCGCCGTCGCAAGGAAGGCCGCGCCGACTGGCGCATCCCGATGCGTCCGGACCACGGGCACCTCCTCGCCGACGACATCGGCAAGGCCAGGATCAATCCCGGCTACTCGCTGATCGGCCGGCTCAAGGGCCTCGCCGAGTTGCGCGGCATCATGCGGGCCGTCGAGCGGTTCGGGCTGGCTTGAGACGATTTGCGTATATAAAAACTATTTGCTCAGGTAAAAATACCTGCTAGTGGTTTGCGGACCGGGCACATGCCCGGTTGCAGGGAGGAATTGCGGGATATGACAAGACTGCGCGGTCTTGCGTGGGATCATCGACGTTGCTGGGGTCCGCTGGATGCCAGTGTCGGGCCGTATCGCGCCGCCAATCCCGGCCTGGAGATCGAATGGGACCGGCGCAGCCTCTATGAATTCGGCGAGGGCGCGCTCGGCCCCGTGCTCTCGGCCTACGATCTGGTGGTGTTCGACCATCCCTTCATCGGCGACATCGCGCAGGACGAGCTGATGGTGCCGTTCGACGCTTATCTGTCGGCGGAGCAGGTCCGCTTCTTCGAGCAGGATTCCGTCGGTCCGTCCTGGCGGTCCTACGAGAAGAGCGGGCGCCAATGGGCATTGCCGATCGATGCCGCCTGCCACGTCGCCTCGTATCGCCCGGACCTGCTGGAACGCTACGCACCGGTGCCCCGCACGCATGAAGAGGTGGTCGCGCTCGGCCGGCTGGCGCGCAAGGAAGGGAAATGGCTCGGCCTGCCTTTCGTGCCGACGGACGCCATGTGCCTGCTGTTGACGCTTGGCGACCCACAGGAGGACGGCGAGCAATTCATCGCGACGGACATGGTCGAGCAGGTCGTCGGGCAATTGCGCGAGCTTGCGGCACTGTCGCATCCGAACTCGTCCGGTTGGAATCCGATCCGCTGCTACGACCACATGGTCGCGCATGACGACGTTGTCTATGTGCCGTTCGCCTTCGGCTACGTGAACTATGCCGCGAAGACCGACAGGCCGTATCTGCGCTTTGCCGACGTGCCGACCCCGCGATCGGCCGGCGCCCTGCTCGGCGGCGCCGGCATCGGCGTCAGCGCCCAGTCGAGGCACAAGCAGCAGGCGATCGACTACGCGCTGTTCCTGTGCTCGCCCGACTATCAGCGCGGCGACTATGTGAAGTCGGGTGGACAGCCGGGATCGCTGGCAGCCTGGAAGGACGCCGAGGTCAATCGTCTCTCCGGCAATTTCTTCTCCTCGACGCTGCGCACGATCAGCTCGTCCTATCTGCGTCCGACACATCCGGGCTTCATCGCCTTCTTCCGCGAATGCGCGCCGCGCGCGGCCGCGGCCATAGCCGGCGACATCGGCGCTGCGGAGCTCGCCGACCACGTGAACCGCCTCTATCGCGAAACCAGGCAGCCGGAACGGAGCATTGCGTGATGGCTGCCGGTATTGCCGAAACGCTCGAGGAAAGCGAAAGCGGCCGCAACGGATATCGCGTGCCGGCGGTGGAGAAGGCGCTCGACGTGCTGGAGTTCATGGCCTCAAGCGCCGATGCGATGACCCAGACCGAGATCGCGACCGGCCTTGGCAGGTCCATCCACGAAATCTACCGCATCCTGCTTTTGCTGGAGAAGCGCGGCTACATCTTCCGAACGCAATCGGACCGCTTCCGGCTGTCGCTGAAACTGTTCGAGCTGGCGCATATGCATCCGCCGGTGAACAGGCTCGTCGAATCCGCGCTGCCGGCGATGCGCGAATTGACCGCCAATGCCGACCAGAGCTGCCACCTTGTGGTGCGTGAAGGGCAGAACGCGCTGGTGGTGCTGCAGATCGATTCACCGCTGCCGATGCGCTATTCGGTTGCGCTCGGATCGCATTTCCCGATCCTGGAAACCAGTTCCGGCGCGGTGCTGCTCGCCCACTCGAACCGGGCCGAGCGCGACCGCATCGTCGAGCGCATCGTCGCCGCCGGCGAAGGCCAGGGAACGCGCGGGGAAATCGAGGCACGGCTGAACGAGGTGGCCAGGCTTGGCTACGAGATGCGCGCGTCGCTGGCTGTCGAGGGCTGCACCAACATCTCCATGCCCGTGCGCGACCATGTCGGCGCCGTCATCGCCGCGCTTACGGTCCCGCTGCTGCCGCAGAAAGCAGCACGTTTCGACCGTCAGACCGTCTTCGAACGAACCCGGACAGCCGCCGAGAAGATATCGGCCGCGCTCGGCTGGGGCGAAGCCAACAGCTCTTCACGTGCCGACCCGGAACGGCGGGATTACCCGTTCAGCGACTGAGACAAACGAAAACCTGGGAGAGAAAAATGCACTGGTCCAAATCAATCCTGCTCGCATCCGCGGCCATGCTGGCCATCGGCGCGGCGGCGGCGCATGCCGAGAACATGCCCAAGCACATCGGCTACGTCACCAACTACGCCACGCATGAGTGGTACCAGAATGTCATCAAGGGCATGAAGGCGCATGGCAAGGAACTGGGAATCGAGGTCGAGGTGCAGGACGCCAATCTCGACATAGCCAAGCAGGTCGCCGCGGCCGAAGACTTCATCGCCAAGGGCGTCGACGTGCTGATCATCACCCCGGTGAATGAGGAAGGCGTGGTGCCGCTGCTGCGTCAGGCCAAGGCCGCCAACATCCCGGTGGTGCTCGAGGGCAACCCGGTCAAGGGCATGACCACGATGGTTGCCATCTGCGACTACGACACCGGCTATTTCTCGGGCGTCGAGGCCGGCAAATATGCCAAGGAAAAGCTCGGCGGCGTCGCCAAGGTGATGAATGTCGGCCTGCCGTTGCTGTCGGCGACGGTGCTGCGTTCGCAAGGCTTCATGGACGGGCTGAAGACCATCGTCCCCGACGCGGTCATGGTCCACGACCTTGACGGCGGCGGCAATCCGGACCGCGCGCTGGAAGTGTCTTCGGCCGCCCTCGCCAAGAATTCCGACGTCAACATCATCTACGGTATCAACGATTCGTCCTCGCTGGGCGGCCTGCAGGCCTGGAAGGCTGCCGGCAAGTCGCAGGACGGCCTGCTGACGGTCGGCACCGGTGGCGAAGGACTTGCCTTCATCAACGCCATGCAGAACGAGCCGTCCTACCGCATCGAGGCCGCCATGTTCCCGGAAAAGGAAGGCTTCACGACCATCGACGCCGCGGTCAAGCTGTTCAACAACGAGCAGGTGCCGGAGCACATCGTCAGCCCGACCGCGCCGATGACTGGCGACGAGTGGAAGAAATACTATGATTATGACGGCACGACCCGCACCATCAAATGGGACGCCGTCAATGCGCTGCAGCCGCCGGCAAAGTGCATGAAGACCTCGGCCGACCTGAAGAAATAGGTCGATCGACACGGTCCTTCCCGCGTCGCGGGAAGGACCACCAGCCAGGCGCCGACGGCCAGCGAAAACACGGCGCCGGCGCCTGACCTTAGAGCCGGATGATTTCAGGTCTGTTCGACCTGAAATCTGAATCCGTCTCTAAATCCGAGAGATAGAGCATGATGTCGTCCGAAAACCGCTTCACACTTTTCGGCATCATGCTCTAGCGACGGGAACGGACTGATATGAGCGAGCTTACACACGCTTCCGCGCAGAAGCGTTTCATCGGCGGCCAGCTTCTCGGCAGCAGCCAGCTGGTGCTGAGCGCCATCCTGGCGGTGCTTTGCATCGCCATATCGATCGCGGCGCCGCAGTTCTATTCTGAGGCCAACATCATCGCCATCCTGCGCCAATGCGCGCTGGTGCTGATCGTCGCTTCGGGCATGACCATGCTCATCATCACGGCGGAGGTCGACCTGTCGGTCGGCGCTTCGCTTGCCTTTGTCGGCTGCATCGGCATGGCGGTGCTCAATTCCACTCACAGCCTCGCACTTGGCATGCTGGCGGCACTCGCCTTTGCCGGCGGCGTCGGCCTGTTCAACGGGCTCGTCGTCACCAGGCTTAGGGTGAATTCGCTGATCGCCACCATCGGCACTATGATGATGCTGCAGGGTGGCGTCTATCTGTTCACGCGCGAAGCGGTGCAGAACCACAATCAACTGGCAAGCTTCACCGATCTCGGCGCCGGCTATGTCGGCGCCGTGCCGGTCCCCGTCATCCTGGCGGCGCTGATCTTCCTTGTTGCCTATGTGACGCTGCGCTTCACCACGCTCGGCCGCTATCTCTACGCGGTCGGCGCCAATGAAAAGGCGGTGCGCCTGTCCGGCCTGCGTTCGGAACGGCTTAAGCTGCTTGCCTTCGTCGTCACCGGCCTGTGCGTCGGCGTTGCCGGCATGATCTTGTCGTCATTGATGAATGCCGGCCAGCCGACCGCCGGGCGCGGCTTCGAGCTGACGGTGATCGCCGCCGTCATTCTCGGCGGCACCAGTCTGCTCGGCGGCCGCGGCTCGCTGTTCGGCACGCTGCTCGGCGTGCTGGTGCTGAAGGTGATCGACAACGGCATCATCATCCTCGGCTGGAACCAGGACCTGCAGATGGTGGTGCCGGGCATCGTCATCATCCTGGCGACCTATCTCGACATCATCCGGAACAAAGCCAATGTCCGTTGATTTCCTTCATCCCGGCGAAGGCGCGGCCATCGACACGAATGTGTCGGCGCTGGAGATGCGCGGCATCGGCAAGCGGTTTCCGGGCGTGGTGGCGCTGGACAATGTCGACTTCACCCTGGAGGCCGGCAAGATCCATGCCCTGATGGGTGAGAACGGCGCCGGCAAGTCGACGCTGATCAAGATCATGGCAGGGGTCTACGGCAAGGACGCCGGCACGGTGCGCATGCGCGGACGCGAGGTCGACATCAAGTCGCCGCGCGACAGCCTGAAGGAAGGCATCAAGGTCGTCTTCCAGGAGATCGCGTTGATCTCCGAATTTACCGTCGCGGAAAACATCTTCCTTGAAGGCTATCCGACCGGCAGGGCCGGCTCGATCGACTGGAAGAAGATCCGCGCGGACTCGGCGGCGCTGTTCAATCGCATCGGCTTCAACGTCGATCCGGCGGCGCGGACAGGATCGCTGCCGGTGAGCCAGCAGCAGATGGTCGAGATCGCCCGCGCGCTCGCCCACGAAGCCCGTGTCGTTGTGATGGACGAACCGACATCCTCGCTGACGCCGAATGAAGTCTCGCTGCTGTTCACCGTCATCCGCCGCCTGGCATCGCTCGGCATCGCCGTGGTCTATGTCAGCCACAAGCTCGACGAGGTGTTCGAGATCGCCGACACGGTGACGGTGCTGCGCGATGGACGCCACATCTCGACCAAGCCGATCGGCGAGCACACCAACGACACGCTGATCCAGGACATGATCGGCCGCCGCATCGACAACCTCTTTCCCCGTCAGCGTGCCGCGGCGGGCAGCAAGGTGGCGCTCTCCGTCGAGAAGCTCAGCACGGCGAAGAAGCTCATCGACGTGTCATTCGAGGCGCGCGCCGGCGAGGTGCTCGGTTTCTTTGGATTGATGGGCGCCGGCCGGACCGAGCTCGCCAAGGCGATCGTCGGCTACGATCCGATCATTTCGGGCACCATCGCGGTCGACGGTCAGCACCTCGCGCCGCACGACACGCGCACCGGCGTGCGGCTCGGCATCGGCCTGCTCACCGAGGACCGCAAGAGCGAAGGCCTGATGGGCGAGCTGCCCGTCTACCAGAATGCCAGTCTCGCCTCGCTCGGCGCGTTCGCCCGCCTGGGCTTCGTCGACAAGGCGAAAGAGCATCAGGCGGTGCAAGACTATGTCGACCGCTTCCGCATCAAGACGCCCAGCCTGTTCCAGCAGATCAAGAACCTCTCGGGCGGCAACCAGCAGAAGGTGCTGATCTCGCGCTGGCTGATGCGCGGCCTGAAGGTCATCGTCGTCGACGAGCCGACACGCGGCATCGATGTCGGCGCCAAGTCGGAAATCTTCGCGCTGATCGACCGGCTCGCCGGCGAGGGCCTGGCGGTCGTCATGATGACGTCGGAGATGCCGGAGTTGCTCGGCCTCGCCGATCGCATCGCGGTGATGTGCGAGGGCCGCCTGACCTCGATCATGTCGCGCGAGGAAGCCACGCAGGAGAAGATCCTCAATGCGGCGATCGGATAGAACCATGGCGCATCGCCGCAGCACTTCTTGCGATACGCACCATTCCCTTGGAGGAGGCAAGCGATGAGCCTGGCAAGCACGGCTTCCGCAAAAGACCGGCCATCCATGCTGGCGCGGCTCTTTGCCCGGCAGGAACTGGCGCTGCTCGTCTGCCTGATCCTGGTGCTGGCGTTCTTTTCCGCGACGGTCGAGAATTTCTTCTCCGTGCGCAACATGACCAACGTGCTGGGCCAGGCCTCGCTGGCGCTCACCGCCGGCATCGGCTGCGCCATCGTCTTCATATCCGGCGAGGTCGATATCTCGATCGGCTCGCTGCTGGCGACCATCGCGCTGCCGCTGATCATCATCATGAACGATACCAACTCGCTGTTGCTCGGCGTCAGCGGAGCGCTGCTGTTCGGCCTGATCATCGGTATGGTGAACGGCTATCTCGTCGCCTATGCCGGCATCAACTCGCTGATCGTAACGCTCGGCACGATGTTCATCATGCGCGGCGGCGTCTATCTCTACACCGGCCAGCGCGCGATTCCCGACGACGCCAGCCTCGACAGCTTCATCGCGCTGTCCGACGGGCGTCTGTTCAACATCATCCCATATTCGGCGGTGATCGCCATCATGCTCCTCGCCGCCTTCGGCTACATGATGCAGCACCGGCCGTTCGGGCGGCAGATCTACGCCGTCGGCGGCAATCAGGAAGTGGCGCGGCTGGCAGGCTACGACGTACGGCGCGTCAAGTTCATCTGCTTCATCATCAGCGCGCTGCTGGCGACGGTCGCCGGCATCATCCTGGCGGCACGTGTCGGCTCGGCGCAGCATACGGCGGGGCTCAACTTCGAATTCCAGGTCGTTGCCGCGACGGTCCTCGGCGGCGTGAGCCTTGCCGGCGGCATCGGCAGCCTGACAGGGATGGCGCTGGGCGTGCTGATCCTGCAATTCCTGTCGAACGGCCTGCGCGGGCTCGGGCTGCCGACCGAATGGCAGCTTGTCATCACCGGCATGATCATCATTGCCGCGGTCGCCTTCGACGAAGCGAAGCGCCGGCGCGCGAATGGAGGCTGACATGGCTCGTCTTGAAGGAAAAACCGCAGTCATCACGGGTGCGGCCGACGGCATAGGCCACGCGATCGCCGAGGCGATGGCGCGGGAAGGGGCGCATGTCTTCCTCGGCGACATCGCCGACGAGGCCGGCGAGGCGTTCGCCGCGGCACTTCGCGCGGCCGGCCGCCGCGCCGACTATGTCCATTGCGACGTCTCCCAGGAAGCCGATATCGCCAGCCTGATCGACAGCGCGGTGAAGAAGACCGGACATCTCGACATCCTGGTCAACAACGCCGCCATCGCCATCGGCGGCATGCCGGTGCACGAGATGACCGACGAGCAATGGCACCGGCTGATCGCCGTCAACCTGACCAGCGTGTTCCGCGGTTGCAAATACACGCTGCCGCACATGATCGCGCAGAAGTCGGGATCGATCATCAACATGGCCTCGGCGCAGGGCCATATCGGCCTCGACGGCTGGACCGCCTATGCCGGCGCCAAGGGCGCGGTGATGGCGATGACGCGCCAGATGGCGGTGGAGTTCGGCCCGATGAAAATCCGCGTCAATTCGATCTCGCCCGGCACCATCAACACGCCGATGAACGACAGGCTGATCAAGGAGATCGGCGGCAATCTCGCCAAGGCCTGGGTCAAGATGCATCCGCTCGGCCGCATCGGCGAGCCTTCCGAAGTGGCCGAGGCCGCCGTCTATCTCGCCTCCGATGCCGCCGGCTTCACCACCGGCACCGACCTGCGCGTCGATGGCGGGCTGACGGCGGCACCCCGCTACGTTCCCGAACTGCTTTGAAAACGAAACGAGACATGAAATGAACAAGGCCCTCGAAGGCGTCCGTATCCTCGATTTCAGCCATCTGCTGCAGGGGCCGTTCGCCACGCAGCTGCTGGGCGACATGGGCGCCGACGTCATCAAGATCGAGCGCGCCGGCGCCGGCGACATGTTCCGCGGCATGACCTTCTTCGCCAAATGGGTCGGGGGCTCCGAGAGCCCGAACTTCCTCGCCTGGAACCGCAACAAGCGTTCCATCGCGCTCAACCTGAAAAGCCGCAAGGTGCATGCCATCATCATGGAGATGGCCCGGACTGCGGATGTCGTGGTGCAGAACTTCCGCCCCGGCGTGCTGGCCAAGCTCGGCTACGGTTACGAGGACTTCAAGGCCGTCAATCCCCGCATCATCTACTGCTCGGGTTCGGGCTATGGCGAGGAGGGGCCCTACGTCGAGCGCCCCGGACAGGACATGCTGATCCAGGGACTGGCGGGGCTGATCGCCAACACCGGCCGCGGCGATCAGGCGCCGGTGCCGGCAGGCGCCGGCCTCGCCGACCAGATCGGCGCCATGAATATGGTCTACGGCATCCTGTCGGCGCTCTATTATCGCGAGAAGACCGGCAAGGGCCAGAAGATCGAGGTCAATCTGCTGGCCGGCCTGCTGGCGCATCTCAACCAGGAATATGTCGCCGTGCTCAATCTCGGCGAGGATTTCGTGCGGCCGAATTCCGGCATCGGCCATCCCGGCATGCAGGCGCCGTTTGGCATCTACGAGACCAGGGATGGCGGCTATGTGTCGATCGCCATGAGCCCGTTCAAGACGCTCTACGAAGTGCTGGAGGCGCCGCAACTCGCCGTCTACGACGATCTCAAGACGCTGTTCGACAAGCGCGACGAGGTGTTCGAGAAGGTCAATGCCGAGACGAAGAAATTCGCCACGCAGGACCTGTTGGCGCGGCTACTGGCAGCCGACATCTGGTGCGCCGAAGTAAAGGACATTCGTCGCGCGGCGGAAGACCCGCAGGTCACGCATATGGGCATGATCACCAGCTACGATCATCCGCGCGGCGGCAAGGTGAAGGTGGTGGCGCCAGCGGTCAAGATGAGCGAGACGCCCGCGACCATCGAGCGACCGGCGCCGTTGGTCGGCCAGCATGGCCGCGAGATCCTGGCCGAGTTCGGTCTGTCGAAGGACGAGATCGCTGCACTCGAAGCGTCGGGCGACATGACCGTGGACGCGGTCTGAGGATGGGCGCCTACCAGACACTCACGGTCGAAACCCAGGGCCGGGTCGCGGTCGTCACCTTCCGCCGCGCCGACCAGCTCAACGCCATGAACCGGATCATGCAAGGCGAGATCACGGAGGCGTTCGAGGCTCTCTCCTCTGACCCCGGCGTCGGCGCGATCGTGGTGACAGGCGAGGGGCGCGGCTTCATGGCCGGCGCCGACATCAAGGAATACGCCGCCCAGACCGCCGCCGAGTTCGACACGTTCCAGGCTGCCGGGACGCGCATGTATGCGGCGATCGAGAACAACCGCAAGCCGGTGATCGCGGCGGTCAACGGCTTCGCGCTGGGCGGCGGCATGGAGCTGGTGCTGTGCTGCGACATCGTGATCGCCAACCAGTTCGCGAAACTCGGCCTGCCGGAAATCAAGCTCGGGCTGATCCCCGGCGGTGGCGGCACGCAACGCAGCGTCGCCAAGCTCGGCCGCAACCGCGCCAATCTTCTGCTGATGACCGGCGCCATCGTGCCGGCCTCCGAATTCGTGAGCACCGGCCTGGTCAACGAGATCGTCGATGTCGAAAGGCTGATGCCGCGCGCGCTGGAACTGGCCGGGATGATCGCCGCCGAGCCCGCCGCCGCGATCGAAGGCCTGAAGGCCCTGACGGCCCATGCCGAGTCCGGCGATCTGGCGGATGGCCTCGCCATGGAGCGCAACATATTGGGCGGCCTCTACCGCAGCGAGATCGGCCAGCGGCGCGTCAAGGAGTTCGCCGAGAGGAGCGCCGTGAAGAAGGCCGGCTCATGAGTGGCGACGACCATCGCGACCTCGGCTGGGCGCATGGCGCGCTGACCGTGCAGCGGCTCGGCGCTGTGACAGATCGCAGGTCAGTTTCCCTGGTCAAGTCGAACCGGCCCCGCTTCACCGATATCGAGGGGCTGGCGGCGATGGTCGGCCACGGCGACGCTTTCGGCGTCGGCGGCCACCACTTCGCCCGGCTGCCGATCGCGTTGCTGCGCGCGATCGCCGGGTCCGGCGTGAAAGACTTGCACTACGTCTCCTGGGCCGGCGGGCTGCCGCTCGAGCTGCTGCTCGAGGCGGGCGCGGTGGCGGAAATCGAGCTGTGCTTTTCCAGCCTCGACATCTTCGGGCTGCCGCCGAGGTTCCGCGCGGCGGCCGAAAACGGCGCGATCCCCGTCCGCGACTGGACGGCTCTGGCCATGATCCAGGCGCTGCGGGCGGCACAGCAGAACCTGCCGTCGATGCCGTTCCAGTTGCCTCAGGGTTCCGACATGCTGGCGCGCGTGCCGGGTGCGGTCGCCAGGCCCGATCCGCTTGCCGGGACCGAGACGGGGTTCGTCCCACCGCTCAGGCTCGATACGTTCATCGTCCATGCCCAGCGCGCCGACGAAAGCGGCAATGTCGAGATCATCGGGCCGCGGGCGCTGGACTTCGCCATGGCGGGCGCGGCGCGCCAGGTGCTGGTCACGGTCGAGGAGATCGTCCCGGTCGGAGCACTGCGGCGGGACGGCCGCCAGAGCGTGCTTACCCGCAATCAAGTTTCGGCGATAGCGCTGGTCCCGGGCGGCGCCTATCCGGCCTCGTGCCTGCCATTCTACGTCACGGATTATCAGGCCTTGTCGGAGGCGTTCGCGACGAAGGACGCAGCTTTGTCGGACAAGCTCGGCCTGCCTGCTGACGGCCTGCCGGAGCGGCTTCAAAAAGCGGCCAAGGTCACCGCCGAAACGGTCCTCGCGATGCCGGTGCCCGCACAGGGGAACGGGAAGGCAACCGTCGACGAGATCATCGCCGCCCGCATCGCCGCCGAGCTCGACAATGAGAGCTTCGCCAGCGCCGGGGCGGTCTCGCCGCTCGCCAACGTCGCCTACCGGCTGGCCAAGGCGACGCACGCGCCGGACATGATCATCGCGACGATGAGCTGCGGCCACCTCGACATCGCGCCGAGCCCGATGGTGCTGTCGCTGATCGAAAGCCTCGATTGCGAGACGGCCGTGGCGCATGCCGGCGGCGACGACACCTATTCGGCCTACTATCAGGCGGGCGCGGTGACGCATGAGATCGTCGGCGCGGCACAGGTTGACCGGCGCGGCCGCGTCAACACCATCGCGTTGCGCAAGCCGAACGGCGGCCTCATCCGGCTGCCAGGGCAGGGCGGCATGGCCGACGTCGCCAACATGCATCGCGACTATCTGCTCTACGTCCCGCGTCATTCGGTCCAATCGCTGGTGAACGCGGTCGAGATCGCAAGTTCCGCCCGCGGGCTGCTCACGCCGGCCGAACGCGAACCGATGGGGTATCGGACAGGCAAGGCGCTGGTCTTCACCGACCTCTGCGTCCTCCGGCTCGACGAGGCATCACGGGAGTTGATCGTTATCGAAACCATGCCGGGCGTCACCCGACAGCAGATCCGTGACGCCACCGGCTTTGCGGTGACGTTCGACGCCGATTGCCACGAGGTGCCGGCGCCCTCCAGCGATACGCTTGCCGTGCTGCGAAACCGCATCGACCCGCTTGGCCTGCGACGTCTCGAATTCGTCAGCGCCAAGGAGCGCGGCGCGCTCATCGCCGAAATCCTCGCGGCCGACCGCGCCATGGTCGAGCGCTGCATCGCCGCTCAAAGCTCGCCTGCCGCAAGCTGAGGTGCGTTCCATGGCAAAGCCGTTGCTCGACATGTCCGCCGCCCGGGTCTTCTTCGACGGCATCTTCAGCAATCCGCGTGTCGCGCATCCGGAGGGCGTGGCTGTCCATCGCGACGAATCGATCTGGTGCGGCACCGAGACTGGCGACCTTCTGAGGCTTGCCGCCGATGGCGGTTCGGTCGAGCGCATGGGCGGCACCGACGGTTTTCTGCTCGGCATTGCCTTCGACCGTGCCGGCAACTGCTTTGCCTGCGATCTCAGGCATGCCGCTATCTTCCGCTGGGACGCCGCGACAGGTCGCATGGAGCGCTTCGCTTCGTCCGGTATCCGCGTGCCCAACTATCCGATCGTCGACGAGGCGAGAGGCTGGCTCTTCGTTTCGGACAGCGTCGGCCAGGACAACCGCTCGGGCATCTTCCGTTACGATCTCAAGACGGGCGAGGGCGGCCTGTGGTTTCAGGAGCCGATGTCGTTCGCCAATGGCATGGCCATGGCGCCGGACGGCAACGGCCTCTACGTGGTGGAAAGCAACGCGCCTTGCGTCAGCTTTGTGCCGATCCTTGGCGACGGCAGTGCAGGGGACCGTGAGGTCGTGGTCGAAGGCGTGCGCAACGTTCCCGATGGTGTCGCCTTCGCTCGCGACGGCTCGCTGCTGATCTCATGCTACGAGCCGAGCCGCATCTATCGCTGGCGAAAGCAGCAAGGTCTCGAAGTGCTGATCGAGGATCTGGCGGCGACGACGCTGGCGCATCCCACCAACATCGCCTTCAAGGGCGACAAGCTCTACACCGCAAACCTTGGCCGCTGGCACATCACCGAGATCGATCTGGCCGGGATTCCGGGCTTGAGCGGCGCCTAATCGGCAAGAGACACAAGGCGATACCGCCAAGGGCCAAGGTATCCTTCGGGCCGTTATCGGTGGGCAGGCTCGGCGCGCGTGTCAGGTCGGGTTGCGGCGCCGATCCGCCGGAAAATGAAGCTTTCATTTTCCCCCGGTGCTGCCTCTCCCTGCGCGGCTTCGGTCAGTATCGCCATGTACTTGTGGATCGGTGACTTGATGCAGGCCGGATCGGTGGCCGCGGCATCGCCGGCAATCGCCATCGCCTGGCATCTGCACCCACCCCAATCGACCTCGCGCCGTTCGCAGCTTCGGCAAGGTTCCTGCATCCATTCGGTGCCGCGGAAGGCGTTGAATGCCTCTGAATCGGTCCAGATTTCGGCTAGCCTGCGTTCTCCAAAGCGCTCGAAGCGGAGCGAGGGAATCGTCTGCGCGGCATGGCACGGCAACACGGTGCCGTCGGGAGCCACCATGAACGCGTCGCGCGCCCAGCCGCCCATGCATGGCTTGGGATAGATGGCAAAATAATCCGGCGTGACGAAGTCGATGTCCATGATGCCGGCAAGCCTTTCGCGCTCCGCCGCGACAATGTCCGCCTGCCGGTTGACCGCTGCCAGGTCGGGCATCAGCCTGTCGCGGTTGGCGAGCGCCCAACCGGCATATTGGACATTGGCGATCTCGATCCGCTCCGCATCCAACGAAAGGGCCAGATCGATGAATTCCGGCACTTCCTCGATGTTGTGCCGGTGAACCGGCGCATTAATGGTGAGGGGCAGCCCGGCCGCGCGGGCGCGGTGCGCCGTCTCCAGCTTTTTCTCGTGGCTGCCCCGGTGGTTGCCGATACGGTCGGTTGTCACTGGTCGGGCGCCCTGGAAGCTCAGTTGCAGGTGGTCGAGTCCGGCTTCGGCAAAGGCCTCGATGCGGCCCTCGGCAATGCCGACGCCGGCGGTGATGAGATTGGTGTAGACGCCACGCGCCGAAAGCCCGGCAATCAATTGCTCGAGGTCGCGGCGCAGGGTCGGCTCGCCGCCGGAAAGATGCACCTGCAGCACGCCGAGATCGGCGGCCTGCGAGAAGAGATCGAGCCAGGTCTGCGTGTCGAGCTCGCGATTGGCCTTCAGCAATTCGAGCGGATTGGAGCAATAGGGGCACTGCAACGGGCAGCGATGCGTCAGTTCCGCCAGCATGCCGATCGGAGGCAGAATGGGCTCGCTCATAGCTTCACCAAAAGCTTGTCCGACCATTCCTGCAGGAAGGCGATGACGTCGGCCGCCACGTCCTCCGGGCCTGCGTCATAATCGGCCGCAAGACCGGCGATGATGCTGTCGACGGTGGACTGGCCGTCGCAGCGGCGCAGTATGTCGAGGCTGATCTCGTTCGGCCAGAATACCTTCTCCGGCGAAAGCACGGCGAAGGCCTGCCGCACGGGATCGTACTGGATGCGCACATGCTTGGGCAGCGATGGCGCAGACCGCAACGACACAATGGCTCTTTCGCGCAGCGCCGTCATAAGGCCTCCTCCGGGCGGAAGGCGCCGGGCGGGATGTTTCCCGGCGCGCCGTAGGCATGCTGGAGAGCATCGAGCATGGCCCAGAGTATATCGCATTTGAACACCAGCGCATCGATCGCCTGCTGCTGGCGTTCGGGCGTGTCGGCGTGGGCGAGCACGTAGGCGAGGGCGAAGTCGGCGTCGCGCGATGCCTGTTCGGGACGCCGGCTGAAATAGGCCAGCGTATCCTCGGTGATGTAATCGTATTTCGCCAGCATCGCCGGCACCCGCTCGCCGATGATGCGCGGCGAGAACATCTCGGTCAGCGACGACGCGACCGCCTCGAGCAGCGTCCGGTTCGTGCAGAATGACAGGTAGGCGCCGACGGCGAAGCGGGTCGCCGGCAGCGCCAGCCTTTCGCTTTTGACCGCTTCGGCATCGAGCCCGAGCGAGGTCGCCAGATGCAGCCAGCGCGCGATGCCGCCGCTCCAGCCGTCCTCGCCGTCATGGTCCTCGATGCGTTTGCGCCAGGCGGCGCGAAACGCCGGATCCTCGGCATGTGCCAGGATCATGGCGTCCTTGCGCGGAATGACCGCCTGGTAGCAATATCGGTTCAGCGCCCAGGCCTGCATTTCGGCTTTCGACAGCGCGCCGCCGGTCATTCTGTGATGGAAAGGATGGCGGTTGTGATAGCGCTCGTCACCGACCTGCCGCAGCACAGCCTCGAGCTCGCTCTTGGACAGGCCACCTCTGGCCGCGTCGCGGAAATCGCTCAAAATTCCATCTCCATTCCATCGCTGGCGATTTCCCAGCCAGCCGCCCTGACCGCCGCGTGTTCGGCGGAATTCTCGTCCAGAACAGGATTGGTGTTGTTGATATGAATGAAGATACGGCGAGCGATCTTCACATCGGCCAGGCCGGCAATCGAACCCACTTGTCCGGACATTGCGATGTGCCCCATGCGCGCACCGGTTTTCTGGCCGACACGCGCCGCGATCATCTCGTCGTCCGTGTAGACGGTGCCGTCGAACAGAAGGCAGCGGGCATTGGCCAGGCGCGCGCGCAGCGCGGCATTGATGCGCGCGCAGCCCGGAATGTAGAAAACGGCGCCGCTGCCGTCGGCCCCGCTGATACGGACCCCGATCGTGTCGCCCGTGTCGGAGCTGAAGTCGGCATCGGGATCGCCTCCTTGCTCGAGATAGAGCGCGACCTTCCCGGGCACCGGAAAGCTGCCGACGACAACGCCGGTCGGATGGCCGTCCGCGTCGCGGATCGCCATTTCCTCCGTTGGCGCCAGGAGACGCCGCGGCACGATCACCGGATCGAGGACATTGAAAATCGAATTCGCCTCCAGCGTCGCCAGCACCTGTGCCGTCGCATAGATCGCGAAGGGCTGTCGTTCACGCAGGCTGAGCAGGCCGGCGATATGGTCCACGTCGGCATTGGTCAGCACCACCGCGCGGATAGGCGTCGAGCGCAACGGTGCGTCGGCCGCGGGCTGCAGCTCGGGCGCGTGCGCAATCTGCTGGCGGATGTCGGGCGATGCGTTGAAGAGAACCCAACCCGTCCCGTCCGCCGATGCGGCAATGGATGATTGGGTTCGCGAATGTACGCCGAACATCCCGCTGCGAGCCGCGCGGCTCAGGCGGTGATTGCAGTTCCATTGCGGAAAGCCGCCTCCGGCCGCCGATCCGATGATCTTCACGCGCATGGCAAATGCGTGCTCCGCGGCCAGTCTGACCGGCTTGTCGGCGTTAGAAAGCTTTGTATCCGCGTTGTTTCCCGCTGCAAAGCCTGCGGCGGGGTGCATGCCCCTGCTGCCAGGGACATGCACCCTTGCGGCCTACTTCCTGGGAGGAATTTCAGCAGGCAGATACCGCGAAATTTCGAAGCCCGCAGCGACTTGGCACATGGTCGGTTTCTTCCAGCTCTTCTTCATGGCATTCTCCTCTTCTGCCAGCCCGAAGGGGCCGGTCATGTCATTGACGCCATTGCGGGCGGTGCAATGGCTCGTCCATCACTTCACAAATGGACAAATGAAACACCGGGTTCTCAAAACAACTAAAGAAAACTATCTGCCTCGAAGATCGGTTCCTTCCCTCCATCGCCGTTTTCGCGCCGATCGCGCTCACCCCGGCGCCGCCGTGATCGGGTTGTCATGTTCGTCGATCAGCGGCACGTTGTAGTCGAGCAGGAGCTTGTTGATCTCCGCCTGGTTCTCGCGGATCACCTTGTTGAGCATACGCTTCCATTCCTGGTCGGATGGACGCACGCCCATGGTGATGCGGTAGGACATGCGCGAACCGGTCTTTTCCTTGACCAGCGGGACGATCGTGACATTCGCGCCGAGCTGCCTTGCGTAGTAGCCTGCCATCGGCCCCCACAGGATCGCCGCGTCGATCTTGCCGGCAAGCATGTCCTTGAGCACGACTTCTCCCATCGACGGGGTGACGCGCGTATCGACGGCCAGCGGGTAGATCTTCGCCGTTCGCAAGAGCTTGTTGGCGGCCATATTGGCGGTCGGCGGTGTGCGTTCGACGATGCCGATCCTCTTACCGGTGAGTTTCGGATCCTCGATCGTCTCGACACCCTCGAGGTCATCGCCCTTCGGGTGCACAAGCACGTAGGAGGAGCGATAGTAGGCGTTGGTGTTCTGCACCAGCTCGTCGCCCTGGGCATAGCCCATGATGATGTCGCATCGGTTGGCGGCAAGCGTGTTGCGCACGAAGCCCATGACAGTCGGAAACCATGTGTAGGCGACCGACTTCCGCCCTGTCTTCCTGGCGACCAGCTCGGCCAGCTTGTTTTCGAATCCCTGACCGTTCTGGTCGGTGAAGGGCATGTTCGAAGGATCGGCGCAGACGCGCAGAATGTCGGGATCGACCAGCTCTCCCGCTGCGCCAAGGCCGGCGCCTTGCGCCCAGGCGGCCGATGGCAGCAAGGCGAGCGCGCCGAGCAGGGGCAGAACGAAACGTGGCTTCGATGCAACCCGGCCTGTCACGTCATCCCCCCATGCAGGATTTTTCGGCATCCTTGGCCGCTTGGGGTTTGTCCTCGTGCTTGGGCGGCCTGCCGCGCGGCGCGGCGCCGTCGGCGCGGGCGCGCAGATAGACGTAGAGGTCATCCAGGTAGCAATAGACGTTCTTGTTGTCACCAAAGGCCGGCATGACATTCTCCTTGCCGTTGGCGGTGTTCTTGCGGCCCTGGGCGACGATCGAGAGGAAGGTAGGGTAGTCGATTGTCTTCAGGCTGTTCGCCAGGGCCGGGGCATAGGTCGAACCCATCCCGTCCTGTCCGTGGCAGACATGGCAGTCCGAGTGATAGCGGCGATAGCCGCTGAAGGTGTACCAATCCACGGTTCCGTTCTCGATCTTGTAGGTTGGATTTCCATCCGCATCCAAATATTTGCCGCCCTCGTCCTTCACCGCCTTGGCTTTGTCGGCGCTGTCCTCGGCCTGCGCTGAAGTCGGGCCGGCCAAAGGCAGAAGGGTCAGGGCGAGAACGGAAACTGCGATGCGGATGGACATTCAGACACTTCCTTATTTTGCCAAGGACGAGGGGTTGCCGTCGCGAAGCGGCGTTGACCGGTGTTCGGGTGTGCTGCAGATCGAGAGCCCGGCCGTTGCCTGCGGATGATCCGGGCTCTCGATCTTTCAGCCTTCGGTCTTAAGGTTTTCCCGGGATATCAATCCGGAAGACCGAAGACGGTGAGCTGGCCGCCCAGCGTCGTGTAGTCGGCGAGTGCCGCGTAGCCACCGACCGCTCCGAGACCGGCAGTTCCAACGACCGCGGCCTGATCGCCCTGCGCGCGGCCCTGATCGACGGCGCCATGCCAAGCGGCGGCGTTGTCGGGTGACAGCAGTCCGCCGGCGAGGCCGATACCTGCCCATCCGCCGACACCGGACAGAACGGCGATGTACTGCTTGCCGTCATGCTCGAAGGGCGTGACGTTGCCGATGATGCCGGACGGGGTCTTGAACTTGTAAAGTTCCTTGCCGTGCTCATCGACTGCCTTGATGTAGCCTTCGAGGGTCCCGTAGAAGATGACGTCGCCAGCGGTCGCCAGAGCGCCCGACCACACCGAGAACTGCTCGGGCTTCGACCAGACGATCTCACCCTTGGCGGCATCCCAGGCAATGAAGTTGCCCATGTTGCCGTCACCGCCAGGCGCCGGATACATCGACACCGTGGCGCCCACATAAGGCTGGCCGGCCGTGTAGCTCACCTTATACGGCTCATAGTCCATGCAGACGTGGTTGGTCGGCACATAGAACAGCCCGGTCTTCGGCGAGTAGGCGGCCGGCTGCTGGTCCTTGGTTCCGAGCGCTGCCGGGCAGATACCCGTCGAGTTGGTGTCTTCGCCGTTCTGCTGCGTCGAATATTTCGCCACGACCTGCGGGCGGCCGTATTCCTTGCTGTTGGGGTCCATATTGACTTCGGTCGCCCAGTTCACCGCCGGGTCGTACTTCTTGGCGACGAGAAGTTCGCCGTTGGCGCGATCCATGGTGTAGGCGAAGCCGTTGCGGTCAAAATGCACCAGCACATCGTGCTTTTTGCCTTTGACCTCCATGCCGTCGACGAGAATCATCTCGTTGATGCCGTCAAAGTCCCATTCGTCATGCGGGGTCATCTGGTAGACCCATTTGGCCACGCCGGTGTCGGCATCGCGGGCGAAGATGGTCATCGACCAGCGATTGTCTCCGGGGCGCTGGACCGGGTTCCAGGTCGAGGGATTGCCGGTGCCATAGTAGACGAGGTTCAGCTTGGGATCATAGGAATACCATCCCCAGGTCGTGCCGCCGCCCGTCTTCCACTGCTCGCCTTCCCAGGTATTCGTGCCGGAGTCCTTTCCCACCGGCTTGCCGAGCTGCGTGGTCTTCTCGGGATCGAGCAAGGTGTCCGCATCCGGACCTTCCGAATAAGCCTTCCAGGCGAGCTTGCCGTCTTTCAGATTGTAGGCGGCCAGCCAGCCGCGGACGCCGAATTCCGCGCCGGATACGCCGACGAGGACCTTGTCCTTGATGACCACCGGCGCCGATGTGCCGGACTCACCCTTGCCGCCGTCGGTCTGTTCGCCGTTCTTGACCGACCACACGACCTTGCCGGTCTTGGCATCGAGCGCAACGACGGTGGTGTCGGCCTGGTTGAGAATGATCTTGCCGTCTCCGTAGGCGACGCCGCGATTGACCGTGTCGCAGCACATGATCGGAATGACGTTGGTGTCTTGCTTGGGTTCGTACTTCCAGAGGATCTTCCCGTCATTGTCGAGATCGAGGGCGAAGACGGTGTTCGGGAACGGTGTGTGGACATACATCACGTTGCCGATGATCAGCGGTCCGCCCTCGTGGCCGCGCAGCACGCCGGTCGAGAAGGTCCATTTGACCTGCAGATTCTTCACGTTTTCCTTGGTGATCTGCTTGAGCTTGGAATACCGGGTGTTGGCGTAGTCGCCAGTCTGCATCACCCAGTCTTTCGGATTTTCGGCCATCTTCACGAGGTCTTCGTTGGCTGACGCTGTATAGAGTGCGCCTAACGACAGTAGCGTGGCGGTTGTTGCGATGTAGGTGGCTTGAGTAAGTGCGCGCATCAAATTCCTCCCATGTTGACAACAAGAAATCGGCAATCAAGCTCGCAAGAGCTTGTTCAGGCGATTGGTATTGGGAAGTATTTCCGGCAGCTGTCACGACCTAAACTTCAAGTAGCAGAGGAACTTTCCTATCCTCTACCAAATCAGCCTAGCCTGCACCCGCCCGGTTGGCCTACGAAAGACTGCCGCCGCTCCCTTGTTACAGCGATGTCCTTGAAGCCGGAAACAGGGTAAGGCTATGTCATTGCAAAATGTCAGGCAAGGAAAAACCCCCGCCTGAATTGTGCGATGCAGCATTTATCTAGTGCGACGCAATATAAAATTTAGAGAAAAAAGACATTCAAAATTTCACCATGGTTAGAAGTTTAAAATCGAATAATTTCATATGCAATATCTAATATGATCGTATTATAGGCGTGATAAACTTCTAAGTATATTTCTAAATATTCTTGTGTCTCGTTTCGCTTGATATCTCTGGTTGTCCGCATTGATCTGGCTATGAAAAAATATTCGCTAAGATGGGCGCTGGGACGAGCCGTGGAGCTGCTTTGGAGAGCTGCCGTCGGTGGGAAAGGCATTCCTCCTTTGGTCCTATACCGGGGCGGTGAGAACTTGACCGGGCTTGCGGCATGCCGCCAACTGGGCACGATGGTGCTGCCTCGCTGCAGCGCGCGCGGGCAATCGGAGGAATTTCTCATGGTCAGATATGTTGGATTTTCGATCCTTCCGCTCCTCTTTTCGCCGGCAATGGTCCTTGCAAACCCAGCCGGCGCCGCGGGGGACTACCCGACGGCGACGATTGTCGACTACGTGCTCGGCTGCATGCAGACGAACGGCCAGACGCGTCAGGCGCTGGAGAGTTGTTCATGCTCGATCGACGTCATCGCCTCGATCCTCCCTTACGACCATTATGAGAGGGCCGAGACCTTCAAGAGCCTGTCCCTGACGACAGGCGAGAATGCAGGTCTGTTCCGCGAAAGCGCGCCGGCGAAAGCCGCGCGGACGGAGCTGAAGCAGGCGCAGGCCGAAGCCGACGTGCGTTGCTTCTGAAGCATCCGGGAAAGTCCGCAGTGGTTTTCCGTCCGGAACTGCATGGACCAGGGCGGTCAGGCCACGCCCGGAAATTTCTGATGGAACGATCGCAAAAGGCCGTTCGTCGCCTCGGGGCCGCGGTGTTGCCGGGGCAGCCCTATGTCGAAAACGCCGAGCACGTGCGAGGGCCGCGGCGCAAGCACGATGATGCGATCCGCCAGCGTTAGCGCCTCGGTCAGGTTGTGTGTCACCATCAGGGCGGTCGTGGGCCTGGCCGACCAGACGTCGAGAAGCAGGCGCCGGAGTTGCCCGGCGGTCCGTCCGTCGAGCGAGACGAAGGGCTCGTCGAGGAACAGCACCGCCGGCTCGGTCGCGAAGGCCCGCGCAAGCGCCGCCCTTCGCGCGAGGCCGAGCGAAAGTTCCGCCGGATAGAGCGAGCGCATGCCGGCGAGACCGAGCGTGTCGAACAGCGCGTCGAGATTTTTCGCGCGCAGGTCTTTCGGCAGCGCCAGCCTGACATTCTGTTCCACCGTGCGCCAGGGCAGCAAGGTGGGTTCCTGGAACACGGCGGCTATGCGGTTCGAGCCGCCTTCGGGCAGCTGGAAAGAACCGGAGAACTGCCTGTCGAGCCCAAGCAGAATGCGCAGCGTCGTGGTCTTGCCGCAGCCCGATGGCCCGAGCAGGCAGGCGAATTCGCCTTGTTGGACCTCGAAGGAAAGGTTCTTCAGCGCCATGACCGAGACGCCCTGCGCGGACCTGAAGGTTTTTTCGGCGATGTCGACCCTAAGCGGAGCGGCGGCGCCAACGGGTTGCATGTCGTTCAACGGGCTGCACCAGAAGAAGTTCGATCACGAGCATCACCGCCACGAATGCCAGCGTGTAGGCAAGAATGGCGGCGACGTCGAAAAGCTGGAAATAGAGGTGGATCTGAAAGCCCACGCCGTTGGAGCGGCCGAGAAGTTCGACCACCAGAACGATCTTCCAGATGAGAGCGATACCGGAGCGCGAGGCCGCGGCCAGATAGGGCTGCAATTGCGGCAGCAGGATATGGCGAAGGCGGTCGAGGGGACCAAAGCGGTAGACGGCCGCCATTTCGGCGTAACTCGGGTCCAGCGCCCTGGCGCCCTCGCGCATGGTCACCACGACATTCGGGATCTTGTTTACGGCGACCGCGCCTATCGCCGCCGCCTCGTTGAGGCCGAACCAGATATAGGCCAGCACGATGACCACCAGCGCGGGGATGTTGAGGAACAGGATGAGCCAGGGGTTGAAGAACCGGTCCGCGCGGCGGTAGCTGCCCAGCAGGATGCCGATCGCCGATCCGACGATCATCGCGACGAGATACGCCGCGGCGACCCGGCCCAGCGTTGTGCCGAGGTGGTAGAAAAGGTCGCCGCTCGCCGCCTCTCTCAGCAACACCTGCCAGACCTCACCTGGTCCCGGAAAGGCGGGGCTCGGCCAGGTATTCGCCGCCAGGCTCCACAGCAGGCCAAGCCCGAGCAAGGAGACTGTCACCGTCAGCGCGGGCATCAGCGTCGCAGCGGAGCCGGAACGGCCGGAGATGCCGGCCGCTTCGCCGAGCGTGCGATCGCCGCCGTCTCTTGCGGTCATTGCGGCGGCTCCCGCCAGAATGTGCCGGGCGCCATCTCCGGCGCGCTGCCGACCAGCTTTTCGCCGCCGATTCGGGCCAGCACCCGATAGAGCCTGCCGGCATCGACCGCCTCCTCGGCGACCGGCCGCCTGGGGATGCCCTCGCGGTAGCGGTCGCGCAGCTTGGCCAGCTCCTTGCCGTCGGCGCGGATGACCGGCGCGAGGCGCAGCCACTCTTCGTCGGACCTTGCCAGCAGATCCTTGGCCTGCGCGGAAGCCTTGAGGAAGCCGCGGGCGGCTTGCGGATTGTCGTTCGCCCATTTGTCGTGGAAGACATAGCCAAGCGCGGATACCGGACCCGATGCTCCGAGCGCCATCTGCGCGTCGCCGGCGCCGATCAGCCGACGAAAGCCGTCGGCCTCGAGCCTGGCGCAGAAGTGCCAGAAATTGAGCGCCGCATCGAGCTCGCCCTGAATGGCCTTTTGCGAAATCAGCGGCGGCGCGCCAAAGACGACATCGCTGACCGCCGGCAGGTCGATGCCGTGATCGCGCCTGGCCAGCGCCTGTATCAGCAGCCAGCTCTTGTCGATGGCTCCGCCGGCGACGCCGATCTTCTTTCCCTTGAGGTCTGCGATCGTGCGGATCGGCGATGCGTCCTTCACCATGATCGCCCCGACGGCGGTCGAATAGGGGGCCAATGTCACGTCGCCGCCCTCCGAGCGCTGGCGCGAGACCCACAGCCAATCGGTCACGATCATGTCGATCGCGCCTGCCAGCATCGCCACATTGGTCGCATCCTCCCCGGCGAAATTGATGACGTCCAGATCGATCCCGTTGGCGGTGTCGAACTTGTGCTGCTTCAGCGTATCAAGCTCCCAGCTCACCGTGCCGAACTTCAGCACGCCGATGCGAAGCTTGGACGCGGCGGAGGCGGCAACGGCGTGTGAGCCGAGAACCGCCGCCGTTCCAAGAGCCGCCAGACGGAGCGCTTCCCGCCGCGAAATCACGATGCGTCCTCCCGGGACTGCAACAAACCAGGGGCGCCGGTCAGATTGCCCGGTCCTTCGTCGGGAAAGCGCATTTCCAGCGCCTGACCTTCAAGGCCGGGTGTTCCTGCGACCATTTCGCGATTTCGCTGGGCGCCAGCATCATGCATTGGAACAGGGAGCCGCGGCTTTCAAAATAGAGATGCTCGTCTCGGCAATCGCCGGGATTGGCACTCAGGCAAACCGTCAATATGAGGTCGACCATATTCATTCAGCACCTCTTGCGCGCGCGAAGACGCCCGCTCTGGCGAAATGCCGCCGCCCCCATTGCCTGGGCAAATCCCAGCCTGGATGAAACCAGCCTGACCGGTGTCCCGAGGTGCCCTTGGGAATCCAGAACGGCCTGAAGCTACGCGCTCGCCCCAGGACCGTCAACAAAGTCGAAAGTACAGGATGGGCTCTCTCGGGTGTGGCAGTCTGGACCTTCGTATGATTGACTTCCGCCATCCGCCGGTTAGCTTTTTGCTCATGCCGGGGATTTGACGATCAATGAGGAATTGCCATGCGCGCTATCGCATTTTTCGCCGCCATATTCCTGGTTACTTTCATTACGGACCAATCCTACGCGCAGGATGCGGCGGCAGGCGAGAAGGTCTTCACCAAATGCAAGGTCTGCCACGTCGCGGACAAGGACCAGAACAAGGTCGGTCCGTCGTTGAACGGCGTCATCGGCCGCACGGCCGGCACGCATCCGGGATTCAGCTATTCCCAGGCCATGGTCGCGGCCGGAAAGTCCGGCGTCAAATGGGACGAGCCGACGCTGACGACCTATCTCCATGATCCAAAGGCCATGGTGAAAGGCACGAAGATGGCGTTTGCCGGCCTCAAGGACGACAAGGACGTGGCCAACGTCATCGCCTATCTCAAGCAATTCTCGAAGTGACGGCCTAAAGCGGTCCAGCGTTGATAGAATCGCCGAGCCGCTCTACGCGGCGTCACGCAGCCTCCGCATGGCGGAAGGCAGATCGAGCAGGCTGTCGCATACGAGGTCCGCGCCCAGCTCCTCGACGGGGACATGGGTGTAGCCGCCGCGCACCAGAACGACCGGCATGCCGGCCGCGCGCGCGGCGCCGACGTCGCTGATGCTGTCTCCAACCATCAGCGCTTCGTATGGTTCGACGCCAAGCTGGTCGAGCGCCAGAAGCAGAGCGTCAGGCGCCGGTTTCAGGTTTGTCACGGCATCTCCGCCGACGATCGCGCCGAGATATTCCGTCAAGTGGAAATGCAGCAGGATTTCGCGCGTCGCCAATTGCGGCTTGTTGGTGGCAACGCCCATGGCCGTTCCGTTCAGATGGAAGTGGGTGAGAACTTCCCTGACGCCAGGCATCAGCCTCGTCAGGCCGGTCAGATGTCTGCGGTAGATCGGCGCCATGTCGCGATTGGCTTCCTCGAGAACGCTGCCGGCAAGCGGCGACCCCGAGGCGGCGAAAGCCCGCTCGACCAATTTCATGACACCGCCGCCGATCATCGCCCTGACCCGATCCACGCTGAGCGGCGGCAGATCGCGGCCGGCCAGCAGCTCGTTCACGGCCGCCGCGATATCGGGCGCCGAATCGATCAGCGTGCCGTCGAGATCGAACAGGATCGCCCTTGGCGACCCAAACGGCTTGCTTGCGTCTTTCATGCGGCTTCCTTCCATTTGATCGAGCAGCCGATCGAAGCGATCTGGTCGCGCGGTCCGTTACCGGTTCGGGCAACCTGCTTCATCGCCTCCAGCAGATCGCGTCTCAGTCCAGGCTGTCCGGCCTCGCGTCGCGATGCATCCAGCCGGCCGCGATATTGCAGCGTCAGCTCGCCGTTGAGGCCGAAGAAATCCGGGGTGCACACGGCGCCATAGGCGCGCGCCACCGCCTGCGACTCGTCATGGAGATACGGGAAGGTGAAGGCGTTCGCCCTGGCGAAGAGCTTCATGTTGTCGAAGCCATCGTCAGGATAGGCGTCGGCATCGTTGGCGTTGATCGCAACAAAGCCGATACCCTCGGCCTTGAGGTCGTCGGCGTCGCGCACGATGCGCGAAATCACCGCCTTCACATAGGGGCAGTGATTGCAGATGAAGGCGACGACCAGCCCGTTGGGTCCGGCCTGGCCGAAGATCGAATGCGATCTGCCGTCGATGCCGGGCAAGACGGCGTCGACGCCTTGCCAGCCGAAATCGCAGACCGGTGGGATTGCCGCCATGTCATCCTCCGCAAGTGGTTCACGCGGCTCGCCGGACCGCTCCGTCGGCCGCCTGTCTGATCGCGCCAATATTGGCGCGATAGGCGGCCTCGGCGCCACCCTTGAAAACGGCGGAGCCGGCGACGAGCACATTGGCGCCGGCCGCGGTAACAAGGGGAGCCGTCTCGGGCGTGACGCCGCCGTCGATCTCGATGTCGATCGGACGCTGGCCGACGAGCGCCTTGACACGCCTGACCTTGTCGATGACCGCCGAAATGAAGGCCTGACCGCCGAAACCCGGATTGACGGTCATCAAAAGCACTAGGTCGAGCCGGTCGAGGACATATTCGATGACGCTTTCCGGCGTCGACGGGTTGAGCGACACGCCGGCCTTTTTGCCGAGGTTCCTGATCGCCTGCAGCGAGCGGTCGAGATGCGGCCCGGCCTCGGCGTGCACCGTGATGATGTCGCAACCGGCGTCGGCGAAGGCGGCGAGATAGGGATCGGCCGGCGCGATCATCAGATGACAGTCGAAGATCTTGTCGGTTCGATCGCGGATCGCCTTGATCACCGGCGGGCCGAAGGTGATGTTGGGCACGAAATGTCCGTCCATAACGTCGAGATGGATCCAGTCGGCGCCCGCCCGCGCGACCGCTTCGATCTCGTCGCCGAGCCGCGAGAAATCCGACGACAGAACGGAAGGGGCGATGATGGTCTTTGCGGTCATTTGCCTTCTCCTTCCCCGGGCTTCACTGCGAACACCCGGCTGGCGGTGATGTCCTCGGCGGAGATCGTCGACAGCGCCTTGGCGTCGAGCGGTTCCCTAGCGCTCTCGAACAGGCGGTTGGCCTGCCGCAGCCGTGTCCGGTCGAGCGCGTTGCGGATCGAGCGGGCATTGGCGAAATGCGGTTGTGCGCGGCGGCGCGCGATGTAGTCGGCCATTGCGGCGGTTGCCTCGGTGTCGAACAGGTAGTTTTGCTTTTCGAGCATTTGTTCCGCGATCCTGAGAAGCTCGTCGTCGGAATAATCGGGAAAGTCGATGTGGTGGGCAACGCGTGAACGGAATCCCGGATTGCTTTCGAAGAAGCGATCCATGCGCTGCGCATAGCCGGCGAGGACGACGACGAGATCGTCGCGCTGGTTCTCCATCACCTGCAGCAGGATCTCGATCGCTTCCTGGCCGTAATCCCGTTCGTTCTCAGGGCGATAGAGATAATAGGCCTCGTCGATGAACAGGACGCCGCCCATTGCTTTCTTCAGGATCTCCTTGGTCTTGGGGGCCGTATGGCCGATATACTGGCCGACCAGATCGTCGCGGGTAACCGAAACCAGATGGCCCTTGCGGATATAGCCCAGGCGATGCAGCAGGTCGGCCATGCGCAGCGCGACGGTCGTCTTGCCGGTGCCCGGATTGCCGGTGAAGCTCATATGCAGCGTCGGCGTTTCGTGCGCGAGGCCCATGCGGCGGCGGGCCCGCTCGACCAGCAGGAGCGCCGCCGTCTCGCGGATGCGCCGCTTGACCGGGGCGAGCCCGATCAGATCGCGGTCGAGCTCGGCCAGGACGTCCTTGACGCCGGACGTTTCGAATTCCTCGCGCAGATCGATCGCCGCCGGGGCGGCGGCTTGCGGCACTTGCGTTTCGGCTAAGGCTGGCGCCGACATGGTATTTTCCTCCTGTCGCGATGATCAGCCGTATCTCGCCCCGGCCGGCCTGTCGGCCGCGTAGGGCTTGGTGGTGTAGCGGATCATGCGGCCCGCGGTTTCCTGCCTGTCGAGCCGGTAGCCGGGTTCCTCGGCCGGGCGGTTCACGATGAAGGAGAGCTTCACCGATTCCCAGCCCTGCGAGGAATCGAAGGCGACGACGCGGATATAGCGATCGCCATAGAGCTTGCGGCATGCGTTGAGCTCCATCATCAGCGCCGCCGCGTCCGGATTGTCGAACATCGGGTGGCCCCACATGTCCCAATAGGTGTTGCGCGGGTGCGGGTCGTCGGTGAACTCGAGGCTGACGGCCCATTTGTTGTCGATGCAATACTGCACCTCAGCGCGGATCTGATCGTCGGTCAGGTCGGGCAGGAAGGAAAAGGCCCCTTGGGTTATGCGCATTGTCTGTCTCCTTATTCGGCGGCTGTTGCCACCGGAACGAAGTCCGGCGTGTCGGTCGAGGCGTAGTTGAATGTCACGTCCTTCCAGACGTCGAGGGCCTGTCGCAGAGGCAGGCATGAGCGGGCGGCGCGCTCGAGGATCTCAGGCCCTTCCCGCAGGTAGTCGCGACCCTCGTTGCGGGCGAGGATCATCGCTTCGAGGGCCACCCTGTTGGCGGTGGCGCCGGCCGCGATCCCCATCGGATGGCCGATCGTGCCGCCGCCGAACTGGAGCACCACATCCTCGCCGAGCAGGTCGATGAGCTGATGCATCTGGCCGGCATGGATGCCGCCCGACGCCACCGGCATCAGCTTGTTGAGCGATGCCCAGTGCTGGTCGAAGAAGATGCCGTTCTCCAGCCGCATCGGGTTATGGTCCTCGCGGCAGATATCGTAGTAACCCCTTGTCGTCGCCGGATCGCCTTCCAGCTTGCCGACGACGGTGCCGGCATGGATGTGATCGACGCCGGCAAGCCGCATCCATTTGGCGATGACGCGGAAGGAAACGCCGTGCGACTTCTGCCGCGTGTAGGTCGAGTGCCCGGCGCGATGCAGGTGCAGAATCATGTCGTTCCTGCGCGCCCACTTTGCCATCGACTGGATCGCCGTGTAGCCGATCACGAGGTCGATCATGACGATGTTGGAGCCGAGCTCCCTGGCGAAGTCGGCCCGTTCGTACATGTCCTCCATGGTGGCCGCGGTGACGTTGAGATAGGTCCCCTTGATCTCGCCGGTCTCGGCCTGCGCCTTGTTGACCGCCTCCATGCAGTAGAGGAAACGCTCGCGCCAATGCATGAAGGGCTGCGAGTTGATGTTTTCGTCGTCCTTGGTGAAATCGAGCCCGCCTTTCAGCGCCTCGTAGACGACACGGCCGTAGTTGCGGCCGGAAAGGCCGAGCTTCGGCTTGACGGTGGCGCCGAGCAGCGGGCGGCCGAACTTGTCGAGGCGCTCGCGCTCGACAACGATACCGGTCGCCGGACCCTGGAAGGTCTTCACATAGGCGACGGGAAAACGCATGTCCTCCAGCCGCAATGCTTTCAATGGCTTGAAGCCGAAGACGTTGCCGATGATCGATGCCGAAAGATTGGCGATCGAACCCGGCTCGAACAGGTCGAGATCGTAGGCGATATAGGCGAAGTACTGTCCGGGCGCGTTCGGCACGGGGTCGACCCGATAAGCCTTGGCGCGGTATTTTTCGCTCGCCGTCAGCCGGTCCGTCCAGACCACAGTCCAGGTTGCGGTCGAGGATTCGCCGGCGACTGCCGCGGCGGCCTCAATCGGGTCGACGCCGTCCTGCGGCGTGATCCTGAACACCGAGATTATGTCGGTGTCCTTGGGCTCGTAGTCGGGCTCCCAATAGCCCATCTTCTTGTATTCCATCACACCGGATCTGTAGCGGTCCTTGCCGGTCACGGTCTCGGATTTGTTGGGCATGAGTCTGGTCCTTTCCTTGCTTGGCGGACCGCCGCTCAGGCGGCTTTCGCGGTTGCGATCTGCGGGTCGAGCTTTCCCGCGGCGTAGCGCTTGGCCATCTCGTCCATGGCGATGACCTTGATCTTCGAGGCGTTGCCCGCGGTGCCGAAGCGTTCGAAGCGATCGCGGCAGAGGTCGCGCAAGGCGTCCATGGCGGGCTTCAGGAATTTTCGCGGATCGAATTCACGCGGATCCTGCGTCGCGACGCGGCGGAACTGCCCGGCCATGGCCATGCGGCAATCGGTGTCGATGTTGACCTTGCGCACGCCATAGCGGATGCCGCGCTCGATCTCCTCGACCGGAACGCCGAAGGTCTGGGGCATCTCGCCGCCGTACTTGTTGATAATGTCCTGCAGCTCCTGCGGCACGGAGGACGAACCGTGCATGACCAGATGCGTGTTCGGCAGCTTCTCGTGGATCGCCTCGATCACCTGCATGGCCAGGATGTCGCCGTCCGGCTTGCGCGTGAACTTGTAGGCGCCGTGGGAAGTGCCGCAGGCGATGGCGAGCGCATCGACACGGGTGGCGGTCACGAAGTCGACCGCCTGATCGGGATCGGTCAGGAGGTGGTCGTGCGACAGCGCGCCCTCCGCTCCGTGACCGTCCTCCGCTTCGCCCTGGCCGGTTTCCAGCGAGCCGAGCACGCCGAGCTCGCCTTCGACGGAAGCGCCGACCCAATGCGCCATGCGCGCGACGCGTTCGGTGATGGCGACGTTGTAGTCGTAGCTCGCCGGGGTCTTGGCGTCCGCCATCAACGACCCGTCCATCATCACCGAGGTGAAGCCGTGGCGGATCGCCGAAAGGCAGGTGGCTTCGTTGTTGCCGTGATCCTGATGGATGCACAGCGGAATGGCCGGATGGATCTCGGTCAGCGCCTCCATCATCCTGGACAGCATGATGTCGTTGGCATAGGAGCGCGCGCCGCGCGACGCCTGGATGATCACAGGCGCGTCGCAGGCCCTGGCCGCCTCCATGATGGCGAGGCCCTGTTCCATGTTGTTGATGTTGAATGCCGGCACGCCGTAACCGTGCTCGGCGGCATGGTCGAGAAGCTGGCGAAGGGTGATGCGGGCCATTGTCGGTCCTCCTAGATGATGAGTTTCAGCGCCGCCTCGGCGACGGCTTCGGGTGTGATGCCGAAATGCCGATACAGGTCAGGGGCGGGGGCACTGGCGCCGAAGCCGGTCATGCCGACAAAAGCGCCCGTGTCGCCGATCCAGCGGTCCCAGCCGAGACGGGCGGCCGCCTCGATGGCGACGCGCGGCGCCGAGCCGAGGACGGACTTGCGGTAGTCGGCTTCCTGTTCCTCGAACAATTCCCAGCACGGCATCGAGACGACCGCGGCGGCGATGCCGTGCTGGGTTTCCAGCCGTTCGGCGGCGGCAACGGCGATCTCGACCTCCGAGCCGGTGGCGATCAGCGTCACGGCGCGGTGCGCGGATGGCTCGCGCAAGACGTAAGCGCCGCGGCCGGACCGGTTCTCGTGGCCATGTACCTGGCGCAGCATCGGCAGGTTCTGGCGCGAGAGCGCGAGCAAGCTCGGCCGCGTCCCGCTCTTCAGCGCCAGTTCCCAGCACTCCGCCGTTTCGATGATGTCGGCAGGACGGAAGACGTTGAGGTTTGGCGTCGCCCGCAGCATCGCCAGGTGCTCGACGGGCTGATGGGTCGGTCCGTCCTCGCCGAGGCCGATGGAATCGTGCGTCATCACATAGACGACGCGCTGGCTCATGAGCGCCGAGAGCCGCATCGCGCCGCGAGCATAATCGGCGAAGCACAGGAAGGTGCCGCCATAAGGCACGAACCCGCCATGCAGGGCGATGCCGTTCATGGCCGCGGCCATGCCGTGCTCGCGAATGCCGTAATGAATATAGCGGCCTGCATAGTCGCCCGGCGCTATGCGATCCATGCCTTTGGTGATCGTCAGGTTCGAATGGGTCAGATCGGCGGAGCCGCCGACCGTCAGCTCGGTTGCGCCGTTGATCGCGGCGAGCGCCATTTCGGAGGCCTTGCGCGTTGCGACCTTGGTCGCCTTCTCGACATGCTCCGCGCGGAAGGCGTTCAGCGCTTCGAAGACCGCATCGGGCAGCTTGCCGGAAAGCGCGCGCTCGAAGTCTTCGCGGCGCGCCGAGGCGGCAAGCCGCCGCTCCCAGGCGCGCCGCGCCGCCTGGCCGCGTTCGGCGATCTCGCGCCAGGCCGAAAGGATGTCGTGCGGCACCTCGAACGGCGCGTGGGCCCAGCCGATGTTTTCGCGCGTCGCGGCGATCTCCGCATCGCCCAGCGGCGCGCCATGCGTCTTTTCCGAACCCTCAAGATTGGGCGCGCCCTTGCCGATCACCGTACGGCAGGCGATCAGGGATGGCCGATCCGAATGCTGTGCTGCCTCGATCGCCGTGGCGACGGCTTCCATGTCGTGGCCGTCCACCGACTGCACATGCCATCCGGCGGCTTTGAACCGGGCCGGCTGATCCATCGATGTCGAAAGCGAGGTCGGTCCGTCGATGGAGATCGCGTTGTCGTCCCAAAGCACGATCAGGCGGGAGAGCTTCAGGTGACCCGCGAGGTCGATCGCCTCGTGGCTGATGCCTTCCTGCAGGCAGCCGTCGCCGGCGATCACATAGGTGTAGTGGTCGACGAGATCGGCGCCGTGGCGGGCGGCCAGCATGCGCTCGGCCAGCGCTATGCCGACAGCGGTCGAAATGCCTTGCCCGAGGGGACCGGTGGTCGTCTCGATACCAAGCGCGTGGCCATGCTCCGGATGCCCGGCAGTACGGCTGCCCAACTGACGGAACCGTTGCAACTCCTCGATCGGCATGTCCTGGTAGCCGAGCAGGTAATGCAGGGCATATTGCAGCATCGAGCCGTGTCCGGCCGAAAGCACGAACCGGTCGCGATCGGGCCAATCCGGCGCCGTCGGATCGATGGCGATGAAGCGGCTGAACAATACCGTCGCGACATCGGCCATGCCCATCGGCATGCCCGGATGTCCGGAACTGGCCTTCTGCACGCTGTCCATGGCCAGTGCGCGGATGGCGTTCGCCATGTCGCGCTCGGACACTGCGGCGGTGGACTTTAGTGCTGCCAGCGTGGTCATGGCATCCTCCTCACGACACACGTTTCTTGCGTTCGATCAATTGCAGGATGAGCGGCGTCAGGATCAGCTGCATGGCAAGGTCGAGCTTGTTGCCCGGCACCACTATGGAATTCGGCCGCGACATGAAGGAGTCGTGGATCATTGAAAGCAGGTAAGGGAAATCGATGCCGCGGGGATTGGCGAAGCGGATCACCAGCATCGATTCGTCGGGGGTCGGGATCCAGCGCGCGATGAACGGGTTCGACGTGTCGACGATCGGCACGCGCTGGAAATTGATCGCGGTCTGCGAGAATTGCGGAACGATGTAGCGGACATAGTCCGGCATGCGGCGCAGGATCACGTCCATCACCGCCTCGGTCGAATAGCCGCGCGTGGCGCGGTCGCGATGGATCTTCTGGATCCATTCGAGATTTATGACCGGCACCACGCCGATCTTGAGGTCCGCATGCCTGGCCAGATTGATCTTTTCGGTGACGACGCAGCCATGCAGGCCTTCGTAGAAGAGCAGGTCGCTCGGCGCGAATTCGCGCCATTCGGTGAAATGGCCGGGCGGCGTGCCGTACTGCTTCTCCTCATCCTCGTCATGGATGTAGGTGCGGGTCTTCCCGCTCCCCCGGCGACCATATTCCTCGAAAACCTCCTCGAGGATCTCGAGCTCGTTCGCCTCGGCATGGAAGTGGGTGAAGTTCGGGTTGCCGGCCTTTTCCTGCTTGGCGACCTCCACCTTCATCGCGGCGCGATCGTAGCGATGAAAGGCGTCGCCTTCGATGAAGGCAGCCTCGATGTTCTCGCGCCGGAAGATCATCTCGAAGATGCGCTTGACCGAGGTCGTGCCCGCGCCCGACGATCCGGTGATGGTGATGATGGGGTGCTTCGCCGACATGGTTCCGCTCAGGCCCTGAAGAGTCCGCGGCGGCTGAACAGCGGCGCACGCTCGCCGATGGCGCTGGGTTCGGTGTGGTAGCGGGCGATCCGCGCGACTTCCCGCGCGGATCCGAAGACCACGGGTACGCGCTGGTGCAGGCTCTCGGGTTCGATTTCCAGGATGCGGGTGATCGCATCGGTCGCGGCACCGGCCGCCTGTTCGATCAGATAGGCAATCGGATTGGCCTCATAGACCAGCCGAAGCCGTCCCTGGCTGTAACCCCGGCGTTGGTCGCCGGGATACAGAAACACGCCGCCGCGCATCAATATGCGGTAGCATTCGGCAACCAACGAGGCGATCCAGCGCATGTTGAAATCCTTCTCCCGTGGGCCTTCGGTGCCTTCCAGGCAGTCGTCGACATAGAGGCGCACGGCCTCGTCCCAGTGGCGGTAGTTGGCGGCGTTGATGGCGAACTCCTGGGTCCGCTCCGGGATGATCCGGCTTTCGTAGGCCTGGACGAAGGTGCCTAGCCTGGTCGAATGCACGAAGACGTGCGTGCCGCTACCGAGCGACAGAACGAGCGCCAACTGCGGCCCGTAGATAAAGAAGCCGGCGCCCAGCATGTTCGCGCCTGCCTGCAAAAAGGAGGCGGCCGGATCGGCGTCCGGCGCGCCAGTTGCAGGGAGGAGCGAGAAAATCGTTCCGACCGACACGTTGGTGTCGATGTTGGAGGAGCCGTCCAGCGGGTCGATGGCGACGGCGAGGGGGGCTTGCCTGTCGAGCAGGACCGGCTGCTCCAGCTCCTCGGAGGCATAGAGCGCGACCGGGGCGCGACGCATGGCGTCGAGGAAGATATCGTCGGCGAAGACGTCGAGATCCTTCTGGACATCGCCGTCGGCATTGGCGCCGCGGGTCCCGGCAAAAGCGGCGCCGAGCGCTCCTTGGTTGATGGCATTGCGGACCTTGGTAGCCGCCTGCGTGAACTGACGGACGGTGGCGACGACCGCGGATCGGCGTTCGTCCGGCTGATCGCCGAGATAGGAGTTCAGAAAAGCGTCGAGCGTTGCCGCTGGCATCGTAACCTCCCGGTCCGGCGTATTTCCCAGGCGCCGGATGGAGAGATGAAATCAAACGGCCCAAGATAAGTAAAATTCAATAACTTTACCTTGGCGCTAAAAATAATTTAGTATGCTGCATGAGGACTCTCACGCTCAAGCAATTCAAGACCGTCCAGGCCATCGTCAGCCACGGGAAAATCGTGAGCGCGGCCAAGGTGTTAGGCCTCTCTCCTCCAGCGGTTACGATCCAGTTGCGACAAGTGGAGGAGGAGTTCCAGCTGGCCTTGTTCGACCGGACGTCGGACGGCATGCGTCCTACTACCGCAGGGCTGGCCTTCGTCGAGGCGGCGCAGGCCATCGAGGAGCGGCTGCGCATGCTTGAAGACGAGATGGACGCCATCAAGGGCGTGCGCGCCGGCAGCCTGAGGCTCGGCGTCGTCTCCACCGCCAAATATTTCGCGCCGCGGCTGATGGCCGGCTTCATGAAGGAACATCCCGACATCGACATGCGGCTTGCCATCGGCAATAGAGCCGAAACGATCGACAGGCTGAAGAATCACGACATCGACATCGCGCTGATGGGCCGTCCACCCAAGGAAGTTTCGGTGCGCGCTTCGGTCTTCGGCGACCATCCGCTGGTCATCATCGCGCCGCCCGAACACAAACTGGTTTCGGCACGCGACATTTCCAAGGAAAGGATCGCCGAGGAGCATTTCCTGATCCGCGAGCCAGGCTCGGGCACGCGCATCTCGCTGGAGATATTCCTGAGCGACGTGCCTGGCCGGATCGACGATCTCGGCGTCGAGATGGGGTCGAACGAGACGATCAAGCAGGCGGTGATGGCAGGTCTCGGTATTGCCTTCATCTCCGCCCACACCATCGCCGCGGAAACGGAAGCCGGTCGGCTCGTCATTCTCGACGTGGCCGGCATGCCGATCCGCCGGCAATGGTTTTCGGTGATGCGCACCGATCACGTGATCTCGCCCGCGATGGCAACCTTCAACGATTTCCTGATGCGCAAGGGCGCGACTTACCTGCCTTTGTTCGGCAAACTGTATCCACATGCCGAAGCGGATGAAGCAGCGCAGACACGGCAAGCGAGAACGCCTGCAAGGCGGCCCAAGTGAAACGCCTGACATATCGGCTGTCGGGGATCGTGCGAAAAGGTTGGGGAAGGGCGTGAGCAATGGGTCATCGCCATGGTGGTCGGCAGGCCTGCATGGCATATTGCTAATGGAAGGGGTAGGGCAGCAATTCACACAAGGCGGAAGTGCAGCCAAACCTGCAGGCAAATCGCCATGCGTCCCGGCGTGGGGTTCGGGATTTCGAAGGGGAAGGGGCAATGCTTTATACAATCGTGATGATGGTCTGCATGACGACCGTGCCGCAGACCTGTGAGCAACGCGAGGAAATGGCGGACGGCCTGGCCATGAATCCCGGAGTGGCCTTCATGCAGGCACAGCCGCTGGTCGCGCATTGGCTGGACACACATCCCGGCTATTTCGTGCAGCGCTGGCGCGTGCTGCCCGGCCGGAGCAGCTAGAGCAATTCCAGGAAGAGTTATTTCTTCGCGGCAAGCGTCTCCGAGACGGTCTTGGCCAGCTGGTAAAGCCGCTGCTCGATTATCGTCGGCACGTCGCAGACGTAGGTCAGTGATTGCGCGCGCTCCGTGAAGATCCGCGTCGCGAAATTCAGCTGGTCGGTCCGCCGCTCGACCTCGTCCTGATCCGCGCCGGGCTTTGCTCGCAACGCATCGACGTCGGACGCTTGCTTGCGCAAGTCGGCGGCCATTTCGAGCTGCCTGTGGGCATAACGGGAAATGCCGGAAATGACGTGCGAACGCTCGGCGTCCATGTGGTCGAACATGCCCTGCACGAGCATCGCCATTTTCGGCGCAAGCTGCTCGGCCGGAAGCGATGCCGCAAAATCCCTGATTTTCTTCTGAGCGTCGCCGAGCGGCAGCCGCCGCGCCGAGACGTCCTCGACAAGGGCGGAGACCGATGAGTCGTTTGACCAGTCCTTGGCCGACGGCGGAAGGTCCGGCCCGTTCCAGACCTGGCCGAGCGACAATTGCGGCACCTTGCGCTGGACGCAGGGCCAGCCCGGATCGGCGGTCGCCGCCCCGGCATTCGCGCCCGGCGCTAGCATGGCGACCACAACCAGGCTGCGAGCAAGCATTCCCGTCATCAGGCATTTCCTCCCGTATCCTGCTTGCGGGTCATCAGGCCGCGCGAGGGGTCGTAGGCGATGATGGCTCCGGCCAGAAACAGCAGCGTGCATCCGGCGACGACGCCCAGCGACACCCAATCGATCTGACCGTAAAAGGCGAAGCGGATGAGTTCGACCGCGTAGGTGAACGGATTGACGATGCAGATCTTGTAGAGGAGAGGGCTGGCTTCCTGGATGCGCCACAACGGATACAAGGCGGGTGAGGCGAAATAGCCAGGGAATATGACGAAGTTCATGATGCCGGCAAAGTTTTCGAGTTGCTTGATCACCGAGGATAAAAGCATCCCGAGGGCGCAAAGCATCATGCCCGACAGAAACAGCGCCGGCAGCACGAACAGGTAGCCAAGGGGCGGCGCCTTGACGCCCCAGAACCAGGCCACGATCAGGAACGCGTAGACCTGCGCGATCGATACGGCGACGCCGGCGAGCATTTTGGACACCAACAGAAACCAGCGCGGAAACGGGCTGACAAGCAGGGTGCGCATATTGCCCATCTCGCGGTCGTAGACCATCGACAGCGAAGACTGCATGCCTGAGAACAGAAGGATCATGCCGCACAGGCCGGGCGTGATGTAGACCTCGTAAAGGACGTAGGTTTTATAGGGCGGTATGATCGAGACGCCGAGCACCTGGCGAAAGCCGGCGGCGAAGATGAACAGCCAGACGAGCGGCCTGACCAGCGAGGAGATGAAGCGCTCCCGTTGATGCAGGAAACGCAAGCACTCGCGCAGGACGATGCCCTTGAGGCAGACGAGATAGTGGCGCGGACCGAACGCGTCCGACCTCACCGGCGTGACGGAGGCGACCTTTTGCGGCATCGCGGACGTGCTCATGGCGAAATCTCCGCAATGCCGGTCGTCTCGCTGCGGTTGAGCTTCGAGAAGGCGTCGCGGATCGAACCGACGCCGCTGGCCTGGATGAGATCGGACACCGTGCCGCTGGCGACAAGGTTGCCCTGTCGCAGCACGACGGCATGGTCGCTGTCGTCGACTTCGTCGATCAGGTGCGTGGCCCACAGAACGCCGATGCCTTCGGTTTCGACGAGCCTGCGGATGGTGGCCAGGATGCCGGCGCGCGACTGGACGTCGAGACCGACGGTCGCCTCGTCGAGCAGCAGCAGGGAGGGGCGGTGGAGCAGCGCCCTGGCGATTTCGATCCGTCGCATCTGGCCGCCGGAGAGAGAACGGGCCTTGTCATGCTCACGGCCCTGCATGTCGACCGTTTCGAGCAGGGCGGCGATGCGCTGCCGGGCCTCGCCGCCGCCGATACCGTGCAGCGAGGCGTGGTAGGAGAGGTTCTGGTACACGCTGAGATCGAGGTCGAGCGTACGTGCCTGGAACACGATGCCGACACATCTGAGCGCTTCGCCGGAAGCGCGGCGGATGTCATGGCCGAAGATGCGGATCGATCCATGGCGGGTGTCGTAAAGGTGGCTGATCAGCGAGAACAAGGTTGTCTTGCCCGCCCCGTTGAGGCCGAGCAGCACCGTGAAGGTCGCCGGGGCGATCGAGAAGGACACGTTGTTCAGCGCCCGTTTGGGACCGTAGGAATGGCTGATGCCGACGACGTCGAGCGCCGCCACCTCATTTTCCGAACCGCCTGTCCGTACATGCTGCACGCCCATCACCCTGTTCTCATGTGCGCCCGGTCCTCATTTGCCGGTTTTCATTTGATTGTGATCTTGCCCTTCAGGCCCTTGTCGGCAAGGTCGGCGACGGACCACGTGTATTCGCCGGGGCGCACGGTATGGAACTGAACCAATATGGTTCCCGCATCGTCGAATTCGAACCAGGCCGGTGCGCCGGCCATGTGCACCTCGAGATCGTTTATGACGATCTGGTCAATCCAGACGTTGCGCCAGAGATCGGTCATGAATTTGTATTCGAAGCCGCCGTGAGATGTGATCTTCCAGCGATAGCCTTGGCCGGCGACCAGTTCGAAATCCGTCCGATTGACGTCGTAGCTGGATTTGTCCGAGCCCAGGACAAGCTCGGGGAGGTTCTTGCTGGATCTCGTCACCTTCGGGGCATCATCGTCGTCGGCACTGGCCGCGAGCGGGGCAACCGCCAGCCCGACAAGAACGGCGAAGGCAATCATGCGACTGGTCTTCATGGAGCGAACTTCCTGGCTTGCTTGGGACATCGCTAGTTCGGCGATATGGCCACGCCCCACGGCTGCTGGCCGACGGTGAGTGACTGGACCGGTTCATCGGTCGCCGTGTCGATGAAGGTGATGTCGTTCGAGTTGCCGTTCGTGGTGATCAGCGTCTTCTGGTCGGGGGTGAAGGCGAGATGCCAGACGCGCTGGCCGACGAGGATGTATCTTTCCACTTCGTAGGTTTCGGTGTTGATCACCGCGACATGGTTTGCCGGGCCGAGCGCGACATAGGCCTTCTTGCCGTCGGCGGTTATGGCGATGCCGACGGGCTGGATGGTCTCGGCCCGCAATCCGTTGATCGCGAACTGGATTTTCTTCACCACCTGGCGCTTGGCGTTGTCGATGACGCTTACCGTGCCGCCGACCTCGGCGCTGACCCAAACCTGGGAGCCGTCGGGCTTGAATTCGGCGAAGCGCGGGCGCGTATCGACCAGGACGTTGTCCGTCACCTCATGGCTTTGCGTGTCGATGAAATGGGCCATGCTGGTGGTTTCGGAGGTGTTGACCATGGTCTTGCCGTCGGGGCTGACGCCCATGCCTTCCGGCTCGACGCCGACCGGAATCTCCGAGAGCACCGCCTTGCTCGCGACATCGACGACGGTCACCAGATTGTCGTCCTCGTTGGCGATGTAGAGGGTCTTGCCGTCGGGCGAGAGCACGAACAATTCAGGATCGGGCCCGGAGGGCAGGTCGCCCACGATTTGAAGGCTCGACGTATCGATGATCTGGACCGTGTCGTCGTCGCTGGCGCACAGATAGACGAACTTGCCGTCGGGCGAAATCGTGATGCCGCGCGGCCGCTGCCCGACATCGACGGTCTTGATCACCTTCATCGTCGCCGTGTCGACGACGGTCATGGTGTTGTCCTTCTCGTTGGAGACATAGGCCGTATAGGCCGATGCCGGACCGGCCATGAGGCCGGTCGCGAGAAAGGCGAGTGCACAAGCTCGTCCTTGCACCGATTTTCCTCCCGATTGCTTTTTACTTAAGGGCGCATTTCGTCTCCGGCTGGTCGACGCCGAGCGTGTCTAGCTCGGAAACCTGATGGAGGTAGCCCTCCTGCGGCGAGGTCGAGACGACCGACTTGGCGTCGCTGAGCAGGATCGGCTGGCGCAGCTGAAGGTTCCATTTGCGGAAGGTCAGCTTCTGGCCCTTGAAGGCGGCGACCGAGAATTCGTCCGAGCGGATATAGTCGCTGATCTTTTTCGGATCGTCGCCATTGGTGCGCGTGGTGGCTTCGCCGACGGCCCGCACGGCCGTCCAGGCCGACATGTCCTTGGACAACATTCGCCGGCCCGTCGTCCTCAGGAACCGGCTTTGCATCTGGATGCCGCCCCACTGCTCACTCGCGGGATGCCATGACGAGGCGACAAGCCCGGCCGTGCCCGCGACCGGCCGCGGCGTCCAGGTGCGGTAGGGCACATAGGTTCCGAATACCTCGCTCTCATCGGCGACCAGCACCACGTCGTGTTCCGGCAGGTCCTGCGTGAACACGGAGATCTGCTGCTGGATCTGCGTGGCGCCGGTGTCGGTGCGCCTGGCGGTGCCGGAGTCCTTGAACTCCTTCTCCGCCACGATCTGGCCACCGAAACGGGCAGCCGCGCGGCGCAACGCATCGGCATAGAGATGGTCCTGCTCATGCGAACCGTAGAGCAGCACCCAGTTCGGCCACTTCTTCACCATGAGATATTGCGCCAGCGCGTCGGCCAGCATGCTGCGCGTCGGCGCGATGTGGAAGACGTTTATGCGGCAGTCCTCCTCGCGCAGGCTATCGTCGGTGGCGCCGATGTTGAAGATCAGCACGCCCTTGTCGCGCGCGATGTCGGCGATGGACAGCAATTGCCTGGCCGAGAGGTCCGCTACCACATAGCGGTCGCCCTTGACGATCAGGTCGTCGAATGCCTGAACCACATCGGCGTTCGGCTTTATTTCGGTGATGTCGAGGCTGAATTTCTGGCCGAGGAACGTTCCTGTCGTATTGTTGTCGCTGATCGCCACCTTGGCGCCGGCAACACCCTCGTCTCTTGGCGGCAGGTCGAGCAGGGAAAGCGTCAGCTGCGGCGCGTATGCCCGCAAATAGCCTATCTTGATTTCGGTGATCTTCTTTTCAGGCTTGGCCGTTGCGGCCGGTTGCTTGCTCGCTTCCTGAGCCGGCGCACCGGAAATGTTGGCGGCCAGGAAAAGAAAGCACAAAAAGGTCGTGAGAGTGGTCGGCACCGCGCTCGTCATCGATAACATTACCCACTCTCGTGCCGGGTCCAATCCTATCGGACCGGCGCCAAGCCAAGGTGCCCGCGGAAAACTTAGCGGACGTGTTGGATTTCTCAAACCTTGTAAGCTGACCTGCCACTTCTGCTTTAGTCCTATTCGCCGCCGGCAAGGCGGCCGGCGATCAAGTGGATCGCGGCATGCCGAACTGCGCGGAAAGTTCCCGGTCGATCCTCGAGATCAAGCAACGCGTCTATCGGGTGGCCACCTCGAAACAGGTGAAGGGTGGGGGGACCTTGGTAGAATAGACTTATGAGGTAGAGCGTTCGATTATTGCTAGCTCACTACGGCTTGGAAACGGTATTTTTTGTTGTCCGGCGGACGTCAAGTCCGCCGGAACATGAAGTTTTTCGATTGCCTTGGGAGGAGTGCCTCATGAAAACGCGTGCCGCCGTTGCCGTTGCCGCCGGAAGCCGCTTGAGATCATGGAGGTGGACCTCGAAGGGCCGCGCGACGGCGAGGTGCTGGTCGAGGTCAAGGCGACCGG